>CAZGNL010000115.1:0-17526 GCA_964527475.1 uncultured Syntrophaceae bacterium | reverse complement strand
TTCCCCAGCAGATTACGAGCTATGACCAGTCTCATGATCTCATTTGTCCCCTCGTAAATCTGGGTGATCTTCACGTCCCGCATGTGACGTTCCATAGGATAGTCCCGGCAATAGCCGTATCCGCCAAGTATCTGCACACCTTCTATTGCAGCGTTCATGGCCACATCGGATGCGTACAACTTGGCCATGGCCGCCTCCTTCTCAAACGGAAGGCCCCGATCCTCCAGGACCGCGGCTCGCCAGATGAGTAACTCCGCGGCATCCAGCTGCGTGCCCATGTCCGCGAGCTTCCATTGGATCGCCTGAAATTCGCTGATCGGTTTGCCGAACTGCTCGCGGGTCTTTGCATATTCGAGGGAGTCTTCCAGCACCGCTCTTCCTATGCCCAACGCCTGCGAAGCTATGCTTATGCGGCCGCTGTCCAGGGTCGCCAGCATTTGCTTCAACCCGGAACCAAGCTCTCCCAGGAGATTCTCTTTGGGTACCTTCGCATCTTCAAAGACCAGTTCCGAGGTGCCCGACGCGTTGATTCCCATTTTCTCCTCAATTCGGCCGACTTTGAAACCGGGAGTCTCACGCAGATCACACACGAATTGGCTGATTCCCTTGTAACCCTTGGATCTATCCGTTGTTGCGGCAAACACACAATAATCCGCGATGTTGCCGTTGGTGATGAATTTCTTTTCACCATTGATGATCCAGGAGTCACCGTCCAGACGCGCTGTGGTTCTCATGGCAGCGGGGTCGCTGCCCGCGTCGGCTTCGGTCAGGGCATAACACCCCACTGACTGTCCCGATGCGGCCGGAACCAGATATCTCTTCTTCTGTTCCTCATTCCCGAATTTGAGCACAGGATAACAGTACAGCGAATTGTGAGCCGCTACGATGGTTCCGGTGCCTCCACAACCGCGGGATATCTCCGAAACGGCCAAGGCATAGGAAACATAATCCATACCACCACCGCCGTATTCCTCGGGTACGGCCACCCCCAGCACTCCCATCTCCCCAAGGGCCGCGAGCACTTCCGGCGAATGAGTGTGTTCCCTATCCAGGCGGTCGGCTATGGGTTTCAACTCATTGTCCGCAAATTTCGCGACCATTTCCCGTACCATCTTTTGTTCGTCGGTCAACAGGTAGTCCAATTTTCGCTCCTCACGGCCTGAGACTTTTGTTCGCGGGGGTCCATAGGCTCCGGATACACTAACCGGACGGCTTCCTCGCTGTAATATTGGTAGAGGGTCGGACACCTGATTGTCAACAAGTAAATGGTAAGCGGTCACAGCGATCGCGATAAAGGTCTGAGATCACGAGGCTCAACCTGAAAGGCCGGACATCCGGCGTGGTGATTTCAGGAGATTATTCTCGTCGCGGTGGATGGTTACCAGAGCGGATTCCGATGGCTTCAGTCGTCCCTCCGGGACTCGGATTTTGTCTTGTGAGGACGGGTACCCCGGAATGAATTCCGGGGCTACTATCAGGAGTCCCTCCGGGACTGTTTTGAGGAAAGGATTCTGTCCCTGTAAATTCCGGGGACACCATACTCAATTCATTTCTTCCAAGCTTGAATTCGATAGAGCCTGCCCTTGATTCGAACAGGGGTCTGCCCCTACGTATGGGCCTAGGCGTAGGGGCAGAGTGTTGGGGCGCGGCTGATCGTAATGAATCCTGAATCCTTCACTTCGCGCTTTTTACGGGCATACTGGTGGTCTATAATGATTTGGTCTCGGGCATGGTTAGCCGGGAAGCCTGGAGATCGGTTTATGGGGCGAAAATGTCCCCTCTTTCAAGGAAGGAATGCCTATGAGGTTTGTGATAATCGGAGCTAATGCGGCCGGCATGAGCGCCGCGTCGCGGGGAAAACGAAACGATCCTGACATGGAAGTCGTGGTGCTCGAACAGACCAACGACGTTTCTTATTCAGCGTGTGGAATGCCTTACAACGTCGCGGATCCGAACCGATCAATGGATGACCTTGTGGTCCGGCGGGCCGAGGTTTTCCGGGACAAGCAGAACATTGACCTGCGCTTGGGACATTCCGCGGAAGCGATAGATCGTGAAAACAAGAAAGTTGTGGGAACAACCTCCCAAGGGGAAGGCTTTGAAATAGCATACGACAAGCTTGCCATTGCCACTGGCGGACGTCCCATCATCGTGGATGTGTCCGGCAAGGATCTCCCGGGAGTCATGGCCCTCAAGACCCTGGGCGACGGCCGTAGACTGAAGGATTACATGGCCCGGCAGGGTGTGAGGCATGCTCTTATCCTAGGTATGGGATACATCGGTCTGGAGATGGCAGAGGCCCTTCACGCTATTGGGGTACGCACTGAGATGGCGAAGATCAGGCCGAGGCTGCTCCCTTGGATGCCGGAGCCCATGTCCGACCTTATCAAGGCTGAGCTTGAAGACAAAGGCGTGACCCTCCATTTCGGATCGGGTGTCGCCAAGATCGAACAGCAATCTTCCGGCCACGGGCTGAAAGCCCACATTGGTAACGGAAATGAGCTTTCGGTTGACATGGTCCTTATGGGAGTAGGTCTGAGGCCCAACTCCGAGATTGCAGCGGACGCAGGCCTGGAACTGGGACCCGGGGCCGCGATAGCTGTGGACAAGACTCTTCGCACGTCAGACCCCGACATTTATGCCGCAGGAGACTGCGCGGACACGTTTAACGTAATCACGGGCCGGCGGGTCTGGGTACCTCTTGCCCTGCGAGCCAACAGGGCGGGATGGGCTGTGGCCGACAACGTCACAGGGATTAAGGTGGAGCTTCCCGGAATAGTGGGAACCGCGGTGTTCAAGGTAATGGATCTGGAGGTAGCCCGCGCGGGCCTGACCCTCGAAGAAGCCCGGGACGCGGGCTTTGACCCGGTTGAGAACAGCGTCAAAACACGCTCCCGCGCGCACTCTCATCCCGGGAATCAAACGATTCACGTCAACATGATCGGAGACCGGAAAACAGGTAGGCTGCTCGGGACTCAGATGGTAGGTAAGGAAGGCGTAGCCCACCGGATAGACGCGGTCGCGGTGGCCTTGCACGCGGGAATGAGCGTGGCGGATTTTGTGCAATGCGACATGGCTTACGCCCCACCGTTCTCACCGGTTTGGGATCCGCTGCTCACCGCGGGGAACCAGTTGCTGAGGAGGATGAGCTGACGTACTGCCCGAAGACGGGCACACGGGTGTATTGGAATGTCCGCAGAGTTGTGGGTCCCGGGCGTAGGGGCTACGCATGCGTCGCCCTCTTGGATAGTCGGTCTAGGCCGGAACGCGGAGGACTCCCCAGCGCATCCATTCCCGGCATGAAAATGTCCGTCTTCTTGGAATGTGGTCGGCTACCAAGGTGAGATGATCGAGCGATGAGCGGACCGGACACGCAAATGGAATCCATGAAAACGAAAACCAGGGTGATTGTCTCCCCCTTGTTCGGAGTTATTCCACTGGATTTTCTTATCACCGGAGAACCTCATCCCTGCCCGTATCTTCCGGGCCGGGAGGCTCGTGAGGAGGCGTTTCGCGCGGACGAATTTCCTTCCGAACTCTATCACGATTTCATGGACCATGGATTTCGGCGGTCAGGCCCCTATTTCTACCGACCGGTGTGCAGATCGTGCCGTGCGTGCCGTTCCATTCGGGTTCCTGTGACTCGGTTCCGGCTGAAGAAATCGTACCGACGAATACTGAAAAACAACCAGGATGTGCGGATCAGGATCGGGGCGCCCAAAATGACTGAGGAAAAGCACCGTGTCTATGTAAATTACCTGACATGCCAGCACAATACTATAGACAACTCTTCTCTCGAGGATTTCCACCGGTTCCTCTATTGCACCGCGGTCAACACCCTGGAATTCGAATACCGTTTAAAGGGACGTTTGATGGCAGTGGGCATATTGGACCTTTGTTCCAGATCCCTCTCCAGCGTATACACGTACTTTGATCCGGAATTCTCGTCCCGGAGCCCTGGAAGTTTCTCGGCTATCAAGGAGATTCTGTATTGCAGGGACAAGGCCGTTGCCCACTACTACCTGGGGTACTACGTGGCGGATTGTCCGGCCATGAACTACAAGGCCCGCTTCAAACCGCATGAATTCCTCGATCCGGATGGAACATGGATTCCCAATGATGCCAAGGGAAGGACCAGACCAACCTGACGTGTACGGGCGGCTCCTGATGGGCGTTCAGGGAGTTCGTCCAGACACTGCGCGCCCCCCGACCAAGGCCCCATCCAAGCATCTCGGAACCAAAGGGCATGTCTCGGTGTCATCCAGCATGGGATTGACTGCGTCCGTATGAGGAATTATATGTACAGAAACCGGCCGATGATGTCGGCCCAAGATGCGTGAGAAAGGTTGTGTATGATGAATAATGAGGATGAGACCCGAGGATCGGATTTTCCGGATCCAAAAGAAGTGGAAAGGGAGATCAATGATTTTCTGGCCGAGAAATACGGGAATAGGATACGTGTTATGGGGACTCAGATCGGTCCATGGCCCGGGGCCTTGGAAACCGGCGGCGAGGATGAAGTAACCGAAGGGGATCCCACCGGCATCCGCTTTGATATGAAGCCTGAGGAGCTTCACGCGTACTTGGATCGGTTCGTGATCCGTCAAGACACCGCCAAGGAGATCCTGGCCACCAAAATCTGTACGCACTTCAATAGGATTCGGTATTTCCAGGAACAGGGAGACCTTGAACCCGAAAGTGGAATCGGCAGAATAAAGAGCAATATTATTCTCATCGGACCCACTGGGGTGGGGAAAACATACCTCATAAAGCTGATAGCAAGAAAGCTCGGTGTCCCGTTTGTGAAAGGGGACGCGACGAAATTCAGCGAAACCGGTTACGTCGGCGGTGATGTGGAGGACCTGGTCAGGGATCTGGTCCAGGCCGCGGACGGGGACATAGAGAAGGCCCAGTGCGGCATCATCTATGTGGATGAAATCGACAAGATAGCTTCCTCAGGAAACATCATCGGTCTGGACGTTTCCCGCGCCGGAGTTCAGAGAAATCTCCTCAAGCCGATGGAGGAAACTGAGGTGGACCTGAAGGTGGCCCACGACCCGGTCTCCATGATGGAGGCCGCGGCCCATTTCCAGAAGACCGGCAAACGACTGAAACGGACCATCAACACCCGGGACATCCTGTTCATCGTGTCGGGCGCGTTCAATGAACTCGATGAAATAGTGTCCAAGAGAATGTCAAAGGCGGGCCTCGGATTCGGGGCGTCCCTCAAAGAAAAGGAGAATCGGAGCGACCTGCTCCGGGAAGTCAAATCCGAAGACCTGATGCAGTACGGTTTTGAATCGGAATTTGTGGGTCGACTCCCTGTAGTCGCGGTGCTGGAGGACCTGGACGAGGACGATTTGTTCAAAATCCTCAAGAACAGATACTCCTCCGTGGTCACCGCGAAAAAGCAGGACTTCAAATCTTACGGCATTGATGTGACATTTGCCGACGATGCGCTCGCCGCGATCGCCAACATGGCACACGAGGAGAAGACCGGCGCTAGAGCGCTCGTCAGCGTAATGGAAAAAATCCTGGTGGGCTTTGAAAGAACACTCCCGTCGACCGAGGTTGGGCGCTTTGCGGTAACCGGGGAAGTGGTTGCCGACCCGAGGCGGTTGCTCAAGGAAATCGAGGCTGACGAGAATCATCCGCTGCGTCAAGAGGCCTTCGATGAAACTCACGAGCAGGAACGGGCTGACCTTGTCAAAGAGCTTAGATCCAGGAAAGCGGAGTCCGTAGACGAACAATGGCAGTCGCTGCCCGATTGGGGACTGGAAACCGTTGTGAACGCCTCCATGAAACTGGGAATAGCTCCTGAGACCATGCTGGGACGCTTCCTGAAAATTGAACAGGAGATCCATGACTTTGAGGCTGAATTCGACAAACTCTACGGCCTCAAGATACGCTTCGGCGAAGAAGCGCTCCAGGAGTTGATGAGGCTGGTGCTCGGCGGCTCAGAGGAGGCCCTGACCCTGTGCAGGAAGATATTCCAGAATTATCACCACGGTCTGAAGCTGGTCTTGGAACGCACCGGAGATCCGGAGTTCACCATTCCCAAGGAGGCCATTGACGACCCGGAACGGTACCTGAATGACATTATTCAACAGACCTACCGTCAACAGGACGCGGAAACAACGGGGTAATGCCCCGGCTTCCCTTCCGCGGGTCGCCCCGAACGGCGCCCGCGGCAGTCCCGGCATTTTCATGCTTCGTTGTGCCCGGTGCCCGGCCGGGCATGTCAGACTACCTGAAAATAGATGACCCGGGATGACCCTGACGCTCCGCCTTGCACCAACTATCCAAGAGGGCGACGCATGCGTAGCCCCTACGGCCGGGAACCACGACTTTGCGGACATCTTCATGCTTCGTTGTGCCTCTGTTTCTAGGCATGTAAGTTGGTATGAGTACATAAAAAGGCCCGGCCGAACGGCCGGGCCTTCGTATGTACGTCAGGCTTCCCGGAGCCTAATAGGATGACTCTTGAGAGGTTCGTTGGTTGCTGAACATCCCACGTTGATTACCCGTATATGTGGGCCCGGAAAAGACCGACTTTAACGTGGACCACAGGCCTCCTGAAGACTGCTGTTGCTGAGGCGCTTGCTGTTGAGGTTGCTGTTGAGCGTACAGCGGGGTCGCTTGGGTGGGCTGCACCTGTTGGGGCGCCGTGGTCACCGGAGGCCGCGCTCCGGTATTTACCCCGGCGGGCGGGCCATAGGTTGCCCGTGCTCCCATTGGCGGCTGCCCCGGCTGGTATCCAGGAGGAGGGCCGGCCCGGGGCGGGGCTTGTGCGGCGTAATTCTCCTGGGGCGGCCGACCACTCTCGTCGGAAACGCCCATGAGGTCGTAGTACCTCTTTTGAGCCGCTCTCAGGCCTTCATATGCCTCGTTGGTGGCCTTTCGACGGAATTCCTTTTGCATGGCCTGCTGTCTTTCTTCCTGCTCTCGCACCTTGCCTTGGGCGGTTTCGTACATTTGCTGGGCCTGCTGCATCTCCTGCATGGCTGCCTGCTGTTTTGCGGACTGCTCCATAGCCCGTTGCCGGGCCACTGCTCTCTCGTAAGCTTCTTGCTGAGCGCGCCGCACGAGGGGATCCTCGCTGTAGGCCGGCTGTTGTGGGGCGGCCTGTTGCTGCTGCGGGGCGGCTTGCTGCTGTTGCTGCTGTAGCTGTTGCTGCTGCTGTTGCTGATAGTATGCCTGCTGACCGGCCTGTTGCCTCTGATAGCCCTGCTGCGGCATCTGAGCCTGCTGCTGAGTTCGAGCAACCAACTGCACATAAGCTTGTTGCTCCGCAGTGATCTGCTGCCTGCTCGGATAAGGTTCCTCACGAGCGTTTGAACGCTTCCTTTTCGCGCTTGGCCTTGGCCGGGGGGCCGTTCTCGCGGAGGGTTGCGGGGCCGGAGTAGGCGGCTGATATTGAGCGCCCTGATTGGGAGGCTGATAGGTCTGTTGACCCGGCGGTCTTTGGTTCGGGTAGTGCTGATAGTACTCCGAGGGATTGTAGTACATATTGGAGTTGGGGGTCGTGGCCTGAGGAGTCGTGGCAGTACTTGACGCCCGCGAGGGGTAGTAGCTTGTTACAGGCATGGAGTTGCCGTAGTTGCCGGTTACAGCCTGATACCCGCCTTCCTGTTGCAAGTTGTCAAGATAGCTGTTCCAGTACGGGTAGTAAGCTCTGGTCTGGGGCGACGACTGAAAGAGCGAAGAACCGCCGTAGGACGCTTGTGGATTAAGCCCCTGGTTCGATTGTCCCATCGCAGGAAGGGCCAAGAACAGCAGCGCCATGGCAGTAACCGCCAGCATTATATTCTTTTTGAGCATCACGATTCTCCTTCCGGTATGGCACCCTGCGACGCTATCCCCTCCTGATTTCGGAGGGGACAAAAATTGCTCAGTCCGTGTTTTCCGGTCCCTCGATGCTATTCGGGCGCCAGCATCTATATTATACTTTTTTTTGTAAGAAAATCAAGTAGCAAAAAAGTTCCACGAATTTTATTAAATCCATGATCTCAACCACATGTGGCAAATTTCCACACAGCCACACAAGTCATCCCGCTATTTTACCACTTTCAGGAAGTTTTTCGCTGACTTAGTAGGTTCCGGCGGCAAAGGGCCCTTCACCTTTTCGTTGAAGATCCTGTTTTTCACCCGCACCGAATTGATCATGAAATATACCACAATAGCCCTTTCCCATTCCCGGGAGGGGGCGAAGTCCGACACTTTCTTCAAATATTTTTCCTGGAGCTGAACAAGGGAAGCCTCGTCAAAATCGAGGATTCTATCCGCCAATTCCAGAAGTGTGTTCTCTATCCCCACATCGCCTCCTGCCTACCCTTTTGTCAGCCTACGACGTCGGGGCCTCAAGGTCAAGTGGACTTTGCCCTTCCCTACTAGGCGGCGTACTCCAGGCCCGCCTGCAATGCGCGCAGATTCATCTGCCGCACCGCCTCCTTGGGATGCTTTGAAAGCTGAGTTCGGATCTCTTCCGCGGAGACCGGAAAGCCGTCCAGTTGGGAGGCGAATCCGAGAAGCACCACGTTTTCCAACTGCACCTGGCCAAGCTCTCTGGCCAGACGGGCTGCGTCGATTCGTCTTATTCCCGTTTCATCCGGTTCGGGAGAGTTCTCCATGATCAGGCCGCCGGGCTTCAAATAATGGATGTTGTTCCTGGTTTCTCCAGGATCCAGGGACAGCAGAAAGTCGGCATGCCCCTGACGCACCAGCGACGACGAGAAAGGCCCGATCCTCAAATGACTGTTTATGGATCCTCCTCGTACGGCCATGCCGTGTGTTTCGGACGAAAGCACGCCCAGGCCCTTGGCGGTGATTATCTCTCCCAGCTGGCGGGTCAGGAAAACAATGCCCTGCCCTCCTCTGCCGCACAGTATCATCTCAACCATTTTGACGCCTTTCTGCGTGGCTGCGCGGGACGCGAGAGATTTGCCTCAAATCCTCCGTGTCCCGGTTCCACTCATCAAACGAGACTCCACAAATCAAGCCTTTGCCTGAATTGCCTCAACAGGACAGATGTGTACGCAGAATCCGCATCCCGTACACGAATCATCGTCGATGTCCATCCTCTTTTCGCCTTTTACATAGTAGATAGCGGGACATTCCAGGTCTCGCACGCAACTCATACACAGGTCGCAATCTTCTCCGATTCCAAATTTCTTGTCGGAGACTTCAACTCCCGGGGCGCGCACGCAAGCTCGCCGTGTGATAACAACGGAGACACCCTTGTTCTCTTCAAAGGTGTAAGACTTGGCCTTCCGGAGGACAGTGTCGAGGGCTTCATAGTCGTACGGGTCTACCACCTCCACAAAGTCAACTCCGCATCCCCGAACCAGTTTTTCCATGTTCACTGCATTGCCCGGGGCCCCGTCCGCCAGGTAATCGTGAGCGGGCGTGGGCTGCCCGCCGGTCATGGCCGTTATGTTGTTATCCATGATCATCATCACAAAGGGGGCCCTGGTGTGGACCGCGTTTATCAGGGCCGGCACGCCCGCGTGATAGAAGGTTGAATCCCCCACTGTGGCCACCACGCCAGCCGGACCGTCCGGGCCGGAAATACGAGAAAAGCCGCCGGCCATGCCAATAGATGCGCCCATGCAGAGGCACGTGTCCACCGCGCCCATGTTCACGCCGAGGGTGTAACAGCCTATGTCCCCGGTGTATACCGCGTCCTCAAATATCTTGCGGGTCATAAAGAAAGCAGGCCTGTGTGGACAGCCCGCGCATAGTGACGGACGCCTGGGCTTCACTTTCGGGGCTTCCCGCTGAGCCGGCTCTTCACCGACCAAGGAAAGGATCAGGTCCTCCACTATTTCGGGAATGAGTTCCCCCTGAGGCGGAACATGACCAGCGAGCCTGCCTCTGACCTTTCGCCTGTCACTAAGCTGGAGTTCCAGCACCGGATAGGTTTCTTCCACGAACAGGGTTTCGTCGTGTGAATCCACAATCTCCTGGAGCGCTTCCGCGTCGGCCGGGAAGGGAATGCCCACCTTGTAAACATCCACCGAGCCCAATCGCTCGTCCGACGCGATGACGTCGCGGACATGGGAAGAAACCGACCCGGAGGTTATCACGGCACGCGAATTTCCGTTCCCCTTTGAAATCAGGGCAGGCCTGGACTCCGGTTCATCCTTTCGCATATTGGCGAGTTTCTCGTTGAGTTCACCGTGAAGAACAAACCTGAACTTGGGAGTGGCAGCCCAGCGAGTCCAATTCTTTTCAAAGGCCCCCACGTTCTTGGGCTCCTGGGGGGGCGCCAATGCAACGTTTTGTCGAGCATGGCAGACTCTCAAGCAGGGACGCAGCAGCACAGGGACCTGATACTTTTCCGAGAGTTCAAAGGCTCGTACAGCCATATCCCGGGCCTCGGCGGGAGTCCCGGGGTCCAGCACCGGCACTTTGCCGAACCAGGCGAAGAAGCGGCTGTCCTGCTCGGTCTGGCTCGAATGCGGACCCGGGTCGTCTGCGACCACCACCACCAGCCCGCCTCGAACCCCCAGGTACGCGGCGCTCAGAAAAGGATCAGAGGCCACGTTCAATCCCACCATTTTCATGATGGCAACAGAACGCACGCCGGCTAAAGAGGCTCCGTACGCAACCTCAAAGGCAATCTTCTCGTTTACGGACCATTCCACGTAGATGGGGTGGTCCAGTTCCTTCTTCCACCGGACAAGGGATTCCAGTACTTCCGAGGAAGGAGTGCCGGGATAGGCTGCCGCCACACTGCACCCCGCCTCGATCAAGCCCCTGCCGATGGCCTCGTTCCCCATGAGGAACCTGAGATCTGAATCT
This sequence comes from uncultured Syntrophaceae bacterium, assembly GCA_964527475.1. Classification (GTDB taxonomy): domain Bacteria; phylum Desulfobacterota; class Desulfomonilia; order Desulfomonilales; family Desulfomonilaceae; genus CAZGNL01. Next base: position 6,723 of record CAZGNL010000115.1, on the reverse strand, counting down.
TGTGTGCCCATATCTAATCCTTACCTGATTGGGGATGGGGTGTCAATTGCCTTTTGTCCTGTACGGTCGCGGTAGGAATGCCGGTCGCCCGGCGCGGATAAGGGCATTGTTATGCTACGTTGTCGCATTTTTGTGATGATCGTTCATCAACAGTTCTCGAATGTTCCTACGAAATGGCACAGCGCATCATGACGAGCCGGCACCCATGACTCAATTCGCGCACACTTCTGAGAATCGCTATATCATTCCGGCTAATTATCTGCGGTCAAGAACTGCACCTTCATGTCACGGTCCCCATGCTTTGTCACTTCGAGCGCCTCCCCATAGTACTTGCCGATTCCTCTTAACAAACCTACAGCGAAATCTATCAAAGGTCTTTGAGATATGTATGTCATGATCAGCGTCTTGTCGTCCTCCCATCTGAGTTCAAACTTCGGTGGATGAGCATCCGGGACATTCTCTGTTACGTATTCGTGAAGCTTGGGCAGGAAGACAATGAGATCCTTTGCACTTTTGGCTTGGCTGAGATACCCCGGATACACTTTGGGGGCAAAATCACACATCCAGTGCTCACCGAACGCGTCGGCTGCCTGTTCAAACGATATGTCAAGGAGTATCCGTTCAGGGGGGTCGTGTCAAGCACGTCGAGAAAGTCCTTCGTAAGCGCTTGTTTCGGCGAGGAGCCCCGGGCAGGAGTCTGAACTAACTGCGCGTCACGGAGCATGGTTTGACAGCACGAATATATTTCTGGTAGGCTCTGCAGGAAACAATTGGGCAGATGATCCGAGCGGAGTATGAAGACCAGTGAGGTTGCTGATGAAGAGAATCGCTGTTGGTCTGTTGGGCACGCTGATTCTGAGTGCTTTTGTTCCGTCCGCGTTCGCTTGGGAATTCACTTTGAAAACGGAATTCGAATACCGGATGCGATACTGGTCACGGATAGGCCCGAAAGACCTTTTCGGGAACGCCGATGCCGTGGGTACGGATGTTGCATCGGGCCAGGGGATTCCCATTGGCTTAGCAGGACCCGGTATTTACAGCGCCGGAGCTCCTGTGGTTCGGAATCCGCAGGGAAACGGCCGAGACCCCTCTGCAGTTTCCCTGGTCCGAAACGGCTTTGCCGATGCCGACTGCGACGCCCACAATGCCGACATGCGAATGACGTTCGACCTGAGCTTCAAGATTCTGAGAGGGGTCAACCTCTCGGCCCGGGTGAACTTCGGCGGATACCGGTACGCCTTCGGTCAGTCGCGGCAACAAATTCTTACAACTACCGGCCAACCCTTCGATCCAACCGTGCCGAGGTACCAAATCCTGTATCCGGGCCTCCCCCCATTTGAACGATACTACACGGTTTCATCGAGCGCCGGCACGTACAATACCGCGGCCATCCCAAGTGTCGAGCAGATGAAAGCGTCGATCCAATTGCCCATAGGATTGCTCACCTTCGGCACACGGGGTTTTCCGCTGGGCACCGGAGCGACGTACGGAACCAACACTCGGAACGACTCCATTTCCTTGGTCGTGCCTTACGGTCCTCTGTCGTTTCACGCATACGTATTTCCGTTCCGACAGCGCGTCGGTCCGTACCGGCTTCGCCAGGACAAGCTAGGGGAGGAACTGTGGCAGGCCTATTGGCAAACGCCGGATCCGAACGTACAAAGCCTATGGTATGTTGGCGAGGCGGTCAAGTATAGCCAGGGTCCGGTTGAACTGGGCGTCGGGGCCTTCAGCGAACGTCAGCACATCCGCGATGCAGATAAGCATCATCCCATTGGATCGCGGGATTATGATTGGTATCAAGTTCTAGTGTGGACGAGGTATTTTAACGGCAGGTTCTTCTTCAACGCCGAGTATGCGTGGGAGAACGGCGATCACCGGATCAACGCACAAATGTACGAATTCAACCATCCCACGTATACGGAAGGATATCATGCGTTCGTTGAGACCGGCGGCATGATCGGTCCCGCCAAACTGTCTTTCATGTGGGCTCAGGCTTCCGGACCCGATCGAGGTACGAGAGACCAGAACCCGACCAAGGTATATGCCGCGTTTCCCATCAATTACCAGGCGCTGGAGCCCTACAATTTTTTGATGTTCCACACGTTCGGCGGGGGCACGCTTGGAAACCCCAATCTGAATAACTGGTTCGGGAACTCGGCCAATCCGGACGGCACGGGACAAATGACTGACGCTAGAGCCTTTGCCTGCCGCATCGACTATGCGGTGGCGGCGAACCTGAATATCTGGGGATCCTATCTGTGGGCGGAGCGACTTGAGCGCAACGGATATTGGGCCGGACAATTCGGAACCGGGAACTGGTACGGGGCCGACCAGGTGTCGAATGGATTCCCCGGGAACGAGAATGCAGGGGCGGCCCAGTTATGGAAGCGCCTCATGTGGGGCGGATCCGGACCCTATAATCCGTACGTGGATGACAGCTTCATCGGCTGGGAGGCGAACGCCGGCTTGAACTGGAAGCTCTTGGAAGGGGTCACGTTACAAGCTCGGTATGCGTACTGGCAACCTGGTGGCTGGTTTGACCAGGCATTCTTTGCAGTAACGAACACCTTCTATGGCCTGCAAGGACGCGGATTGATGATCGGCCGGAGCCCGATCCACGCAACCAGCACTTCGTTCTTGGTGGAATTCTAAAGGCCAACATGTAGGCCACATGGGTGCTCCAACAAGTTTCTCGCGTCATGTTGGACGGGTCGTGACTTCGGATCGGTCTCCAAGCGACTATGGCGTTGGGCTGAACTCTTCGATTTCATCAAGTAAATCACTCCTTAGCACTCAGACGACTTCAGACCAATACCGCATTCTTGAGGCTTGACAGGATCTTCTGCCGTAGAAACATGAAAGCCCGCATCGTCATGATGATCCACGACGCCTTATGGGTAGAGGCCCCCCATGAGGAAGCATCCGAGGTTAGGCGTCTCGTGAAGCGAATGATGACCACAGCGGGCAGGCTGGATGTGCCGTTGGAGATTGATTTCGAGTAAACTGATCTGCTATGCGTGTAATTCCGGGGACACCTTACTTAATTCCTGAAGCGGGCATCCCAAATCGGTTCTCATCGCAGGAGCGGTTGTTTCTGGCGTCTCATACAGCCGGAACCCACGGGACGTAGACGACCGATCTTCTTCCTGCAGGGGGATTGTCGGACTCGCGATGAGCTTCTGTGTAGTACATTTAATTGAAACCGACGCACGGGCAGGGACAAGCCAAGACCTGAGAGCAAGAACTCCGGCAATTAAGTATGGAGTCCCCGGATTTGGAACTCGGATTTCTGTCCGGATTTAAGGATTATAAACTTTATCTTCCATTATGTGTATAACTGTGTATAATGGGTCTTATGGAAAGCCGTGAGCTCATGAAGAGACTCAAAGCCGACGGGTGGTACAAGGTTGACCAAGAGGGATCTCATGTCCAGTTCAAGCATCCGACCAAAAAGGCCGCGTGACGGTCAAACACCCGGTCAAGGACATTTCCAAGAAAACCCTTGCAAGCATCAGACGTCAATCCGGTTTGGATCTCCGGTGACGGTCTGAGCACGTGGAGGCTGAGAATGAAGACCTATATAGCGCTACTCCGGAAAGAAGAAGGCAGCAGTTATGGAGTGGACTTTCCTGACTTCCCCGGTTGCATCACGGGGGGGGAAAGCCTGGACGTGGCCTACAAGGAAGCGCCGGAGGCACTGCAATTTCATGTCAAGGGAATGCTGGAAGACGAAGAGGAAATCCCGGAACCTACTTCTCTTGAGGACATAATGGCGGATGCCGACAATGAAGACGCTGTTCCTTTTCTGGTTCAATTATCAGAGGCTAAGACCAAGCGCGTAAATATCACCATCTCAGAGGTCATCCTTAGAGACATTGACGCTTATGCTCGGAAACACAGTATGTCCCGGTCTGCCTTTCTAGCCAATGCCGCGTTACAGGTTATGAAAACTGGTTGAGGTCTCACTCCTGGACAATGTTTCATGGCGAAACGGTATCATATGTTGGTGAAGTTTCTAAGAGATCGCAGCTACTTCTTCCGGCTTTTTCGTCGGGATTTCCGTGATCGCTTGCGCTTCCACTTGCGGTGAAGCCAAAATCCCTGTTCCGGCTTGAATCTGAGCCATTGTTCAAAGAGATCGTGGAGGCACTGGCTCACATTGGTGAGATCGGTCTTTGTGTCGCCCGTAAGCTCAAACTGCGGCTCATCGAGGAATACACAGTGATAGCGACCGTCATCGCCCCGATAGAGGCAGACAGGCAAAACAGCGGCGCGTCCGTCTATGACGAATCTGGCGAACACCTCGTTTGCGGGGGCCCTGGTTCCGAAGAAATTGACGAATATACCCCTTTCCTCATCGCCTCGCTGATCCGCCAGAAAGCCCACTAACTCCCCGTCTATGAGCCGCTGGATCATTTCATAGACAATTCCCTTGTGCGGATAAACCTTGAATCCGGTCCCCTCACCTCGAGAGAAGAAGTAGGCGGAGAGATGGGGATTGCGAAGCCCGGTCACGATGCCGTGGCCGGTCATTTGCATCTCCCTTGCCACCGGCCCCATGATCTCAAAGAAGCCGAAATGCGAGCTGACAAGGCAGATGCCACGGGCCCCGGGAGCCATGGCCAGGTTGAACGGAAGCCTGCCTTCAATGACGATTTTCCGTGCTCTCTCCTCCGGACTCCAGCGACGTATCCGGAAAAACTCCACCGCGTTCGTGCCGAGGTGTTCAAAGCTCTTGCGAGCAGTCCTGAGAATCCATTGGCGCGATCTCTCCCTGCCAAAGGCTATGGTCAGGCCATCGAGCGCGGCTTCTCGACGATCCGGCAAAAGGACGTAAACAAGCCGTCCGAGAAAGCGGCCAAAGGCAAGAGCACCGCGCTCCGGAAGGATGTTCACCAGTTCCTCGGCGAATCGAACCGCGAGGTAGGCGACGTAATCTAATACGCGAATCAGAGTCGATTTCTGTTTCAGTATCCGTGCCTCCACAGGTTGAGTTTCAAACATGATTGTACCACATTTGGACCCGCTATGTAAGACGCTTAAACTTCCAGTAGTTGTGCGCCGCAATTCAGGTTATTGGTGAGAAAGCGCTCTTGGTTCACGAACGCAGGAGAATCAGGCTTCCGATCTCCCGACCGACGTGTCGTGACACAACGGGGCACTTTACGGTGAGCAAGTAATAGACGGTCTTGTCAGCCGCGTTCAGGGTCTCGAAGTTGCCCTGTCCTTTGGCTATAATCAAGTCCGCGTCATCCAATCTGCGTCGAAAAGCCGCAGAGCAGTCATCCACTATGGTACCCGGAGCGTCGGAGCCGTTGTCGATCACTTCGACCAGGTCCGCGATACCGGTGGACCGGGCGTCGGCGATCGTAACGTCATTTATTATTGCAGCGCCCCTGACTACGAACGTGATGTTCTTGTATGGCAGCTTCTCGATCAGCAAACGATCGAACACGATCTCGCCCGCGTTGTCACCGAGATAGAGAATGCGTTTTGCCGCATTCACCGACCTGCGAAACTCCTCGAAGTCCGAGCCCTGAAGAGGGGCTTCCAGCGCGTCCTCAATGGCATCGCGTATGTGAGAATCCTCCAAACTCGCAGTGGGACCCAGGTCGATTACATTTCCTGCGATTGCCAGGCGAACCGCTGTCTGCACCGGGTCGGTGGATCGTTCACATACTCTCTTGAGTCGAGGGTAAAGCGCGAGAGCGAGACGGTTGAACCGCTCCTTGGATTCCTTGTAAGGGTCTTCGATTCCCGTGAGGCGGCGCATGAGTCGGTACGCGGCCTGCGCCATCATCGGAGGAGGCACGCTCAAATCCATTTCCGCGGTTTCCCGCAGCACAGAGCGCAAAACCTCTTCGTGGACAGCCTCGTCGTCCGTGATCTGTCCGACCGTCTCAAGGGTATGCCTGATCAGGCATGGTATGCAGTCCAGATGGGTTTTCATGGTTTAGGCTTTTCTTGGCGCAGAGTTCTTGAGTTTCATCACCATCCAGGTGTCTTCCTGTTGAACGTGCTTCAGGAGGTGGAGTTCCCCGTCATCGGTTTGCACCTTGAAATAGAAATGATCCGGATCACGATGAGAATCCAGTATCCTTAACACCCTGAGATCCCGGTCGCGGATCCGAAAGGACATGGGCCTTTCATCAGCCCTGTACCCTGAATAGCATTTGACGGTGGTCGGATCCCAGTTGCCCATTGGATCAACTTATACCAACTATCACCCTGATAAGGGACAACGAACTACGAAAATCTTGGGGCAGCTTGTCCGTGGCTGCGCCCCGGATGAGGTAACCGGTTCTGAAAATGCCTTAAGAATCCAGTCATCTTTGGAGGGGAGGCCCTAGCCGGGCAGGCATTTCAACGTCATGTTACCGACAGCTGTCATGCCACGTAAGCTGTCCGGGGCTCGCTCAATCGCCCCACGCGTACTGCGCGACCCTCCAAACCACCCCATACGTAACACCGCGGGCCGTGCTCAAGTCAAGGGGACTTTTATAGTATTTTGCGAATATTATTGTAATCCGGGTTTGCCGCAAGCGAGGTCTGTGTCAACGAGCAGTCCGCGGCTGCGCCTGGATCGGAATCGCGAATTAGACGGCGCCCTTCAGGCATTCGGGAAGATCTCGTAAGATGTCATTGTGAGGAGTAAAACCACGAAACAATCTCGATATCCGTGAGAACTTTCGAGAACTACTATATACTTCGGTTTGGCGA
>CAZGNL010000114.1:0-17647 GCA_964527475.1 uncultured Syntrophaceae bacterium | reverse complement strand
GTGAAAGGATGTCAGATTCTCGACTCTCGTGATCTCGCGCGCGGCCGCGGCCGCGGCCTTCACCGCGTTGTGCGTTTTTCCCGCCACGGTGATCTCCACCAGCGTGCCCATGAGCAGTCGGCTTGTCTTGTGCAGCCGTGCTGAATCCTGGCATCCGCAGGCCCCGAGCAAAAAAAGAACCCAAGCAGCGGACAGCAACCGAGTAAGCCTGTAAGGATTTGCACTCATGGTTTCTCCGTTGACGGAAATAGGGAAGGGCAGGCTGGTTCCGTCCGCGGCCTTCAATTTGCTTCCCCAAGCCATGCGATCAGTCATGGGACCATAGAGCCAGACCTGTAGGCTCATCGAATTTCCTAACCGGGGTGGGACCGGGAACGGGGTTCCCCCACAGCTCGGCCGCGAATATGATGGTCCCCGGCATCAGGTGTCCACCCACGCAAAGATATTCCTTGCCCGAGAACAAGGCATGGGCATGGACAAAGATCTCCCCGTCCTTTTCAGACACATTTCCCGTGCACGACAGGATCTCCAACTGCTCGTGGAATTCCAGGGTGTCGTATTCCCCGGCCACGGGATCGTAGAAACCCAACGCGGCCCGGGTTACAGCTCCGATGAGTGTGAAAGCCGCCTTGGTTATGGATCGTTTCCGGAATTCCCGAGTCATGGCTTGAAGTAGGTCGTCCCCCATTGGAAGGCGAGCAAGGAATGGTTCCGACATTTTTGTCCTCTCAAGAGTTTTCTCTGGTCATGCGCATCGGCAGCAGTCCGGTCGCCGACGGAACTGTGGTAATATAGACCAGATTTCGCTCGCTGGAAACTGACCCGGGGGTTTTCGCAATGAAAAAGGGAGCTTGTCATCACTGCGGTGAAGCGTTGGAATTCGTGGAGAAAGTTTTCCGCAAAGACACCTGTCCTGGTTGCGGTTCCGACGTGTTGTGCTGCCTGAACTGTGCCAACTATGATGAATCAGCGTCCAACCAGTGCAGGGAGCCTCAAGTGGAAAAGGTTTCGGTTAAGGATCGCCGCAACTTCTGTGACTATTTCGATCTCAGGGAAGGACCCGCGTCTTCCACGGCCGCTGACAAGGCAGCCCAGGCGCGGCGCAAGCTGGACGATCTCTTCAAGAAATAGGAGCATTCGGCTGAGAGCAGAACAGCAACCACGGGCGTGCGGTGACACCGGGGAAATCGCCCTGACCTCTCGTGGCAGAACGGGCCGGGGGGGGGGGCCGGAGGCCAACACGGCCCTGTTCCATTGGGAAAGAACTTTCGACAACTGCTGTCAGCCGATGCGCAATCGCATGCGTTTCGACGGGAGGTGGAAGGATGCAAGACAAAGAGCTCAGTTCGGACGCGTTTCAAAAGGTCCACGACCGACACATCAACGAAGACCCACAACGGGTAGCTTCTCTTCAGGTGGAACTTCTCAGAGCCGAGCTCGCCGAGCAGATCCGCAATTTGAGAACCAATGCCGGGATGACCCGGGAGCAGTTGGCCTCCCGCGTACGCGTCACCGGTTCGGTCATAGACGACCTGGAACAAGCGCGCTACAAAGGAGACTTGCTCTCGATGGCGGCAAGAGTGGCCGCTGTTCTGCACAGGAGCCTGGAGATCCGTTTTGTGCCTATGGAAGGAACGGAATCTGACAGCGTTGTGGTTTAGTATCGGCAAGACTGCGGGATCTGTGGAATTCGGGGGGGGGGCTCATCTCTCACCGGGCGCAGAACCGCTTCAAGCCCGGTGAACCATTACCAGGACTCTTATGTTTCGTTAGGTCTTTTCTTAGTACTCCAATTGGTAAGTACGGTCACCACATCCTACGGAGCGTTGACGTGCGATAGACACGTGATACCGTGTTTATGGGATCGATTACTTGGGCATGACGGCCGTCATCAGACAGGCGCCTCGTAGAGGTCATCCCATTCTTCTTCGTCCTGGTCTGCGTTTTTGGCGGCCTTGATATCCTGGAGGATGTCGTCAGGGAAGGTCTCTCTTGGGGCCTCGGCCCAGAGGCCTTCAAGATCGTAGAAATCCCGTACGGGGGTACGGAATACGTGAACAACCACGTCTCCATAGTCCAAGAGGGCCCAATTGCCCTGGTTAACCCCTTCGGAGGAGTACTTGGATAGCTCTGACTTGCGGGTGGCTGCGAGTATCGCTTCAGCCACCGCGGTGACCTGTTTCGCGGATCGAGCGGAGACTATGAGAAAATAGTCGGTTAACGATGTGAGTTTGTCGAGCCGCATGAGTACGGGGTCCAGCGCCTTTTTCGAGAGCGCCGCGCGCAACATGATTTCAGCTTTTTCTTTGGAGTTGGTCTTGGAAGGCGCTTCGACTGGATCACTCATGTATGGTCAATTCCGGTAGAGTCGGTTTTGGACAATATAGGACAGAACAGCGTCGGTTACAAGGTATCGAATGCTCAGGCCCGTCGCGACCAGGTTCCTGATTCCGGTGGCTGACATGTCCAGGCCTTGTATCCGGGATCGTATGAGGCTTTTTGAACAGCTGTGGACGAGGTGGTCTCCGTGGTCGCTGAACTGTGACTTGAGATCCGCGGGGATCGCGGTCCACGCGGATGTAAATTCGATGCCGGGCCGCTTGACCACTATGAAGTGCGCGAGCGTAAACAGCCTCTGGTAATCTTTCCAGGTATGGATCTCTCGGAGGGAGTCGGTACCCAGGATAAAGAAATATTCCCGGTCCGCTCTTTGTGCCAAGGTTTCCAGAGTGTTGACGGTGTACGAAGGTCCCTTGGCCGCTATCTCCATGTCTGATACTTCAAACCGGGGATTATCCGTGCAAGCCAGCCTCGTCATTTCCAGGCGATCGTTGGCAGGCGCGATTTCCTCTGTGGTCTTGTGCGGAGGAATAAAAGAGGGTACAAAAATTACGCGGAGAAGCCCGTGCAAAGAAGCAACTTCTTCTGCCAGACGAAGGTGACCTACGTGCGGTGGGTTGAACGTACCACCCAGGATTCCGACTTTCAACTTGGTACCGTGATCCATAAAGGGCTTGTTTTCAACGAAAAACATTCTATATTTGTTCTGAGGAATTGGAAAGAACAATCTTCTCGAAGGTGACGCCCGCGGTTGCCCGTCCCCCCTTGGAGGTCTAAATAGTGGAATATGCTATAGGGTTTATCATTCTTCTCGGTGTATTGATCTTTGTTCACGAGTTCGGCCACTTCATTGTCGCCAAGATTGCAGGTGTCAAAGTCTTGAAGTTCTCCCTCGGTTTCCCCCCCGTGGCGGTCAAGAGAAAATGGGGAGAAACGGAGTACATGCTGAGCTGGGTCCCGTTGGGTGGATACGTCAAGCTGCTGGGAGAAACCCCCGACTCGGAAGAGGACATTTCGCCCGAAGACAGCCACAGGACTCTTGAGAGCAAATCCTTGCTTTCCCGATTCGCCATCATCGCGGCAGGACCGTTGGCCAATTTTGTGTTGGCCGCGGTGCTGTTGTCCGGCGGATTCTTGGCGGGCCGCCCCGTGCTCGTCAGTGAGGTGGGCAAGATCCTGGAGGGCAGTCCGGCTATGGAAGCCGGCATGAAAGCGGGCGACCTGGTCACGGCCATCGAAGGCCAAGAGATCTGGCGGTGGGATGACATGCGCCGACTGATCGAAAAGAGCCCGGATGAAGCGCTGAGCATAACCGTGAAGAGAGACGGACAGGACTCGATCCTCAAGGTGACCCCTCGTGTGGGTGACAACAAGGACTTCTTTGGAAGGCCCGTGGGCCGGGTGGGGATAGGTCCCTCGGGCAAGAGCGTTCAACTGGGGGTTTTCGCATCGATCCGGGAAGGCTGTCGTTTCACTGTCTACTTGACGCGCCTTGTGTTCGAGACTCTGATCATGCTGGTCAAAGGAGACATCAGTCCAAAGGCCCTGGGTGGACCGATACAGATTGTTCAGGCATCCGGTGAAAGCCTGAAAGCAGGCGCGATCAGCTTCATGTTTCTGATGAGCTACATCAGCATAAACCTTGCCATCATAAACCTTCTGCCCATACCTATCCTCGATGGAGGACATCTCTTGTTCTATTTGATCGAGGCGATAACGCGGCGGCCCGTCACAGGTAAGGTCCGGGAGGTAGCAACCCAGGTGGGATTGCTGTTCATTGTCTTCCTCATGCTAATGGTTTTCTACAACGATATCAGCCGAATAATCACCCAAGGCTGGTCGCTGAAGCCACAGTGACGGCCGCGGCGGCCGTCAAGCGCGCTGGAAGGGTTGGGTTGAGAAGGAATTCAATGTTCATGCTCTGGCGGTAATAAAGTGTTACACCAACTTCCATGCATTGAAAGGCACAACGAAGCATGAAAGTCTTTTCCTCTCGTTCCCAGGCTCTGCCCTGATCTTGACCCATAAGTATCGCTGGACACCGGGGTTGTGTCCCTTGTTGAAATGAACGCGGATCTGTATGCAGTCAATGAGAGACAAAACCGCGCGGGATTCAGAAAGCAAGATCAAGCGCGGTAATTGCCCCGAAGGGGCAAACCATGAACAGCCGTGGGTTTCAGCCCACGGTAACGGGCAACGCCACAAACAGGTTCGGACCCTGAAGGGGTCCACCAATGATACAACGAGCCGTATCATTCATTGAAGCCGGAATGGAATTTGATGAAGCGCGACTAACGCGAATGGATCATGATTGGTCGACCCCTTCGGGGTCGTTCGGGACAATTGGATGGGCGTCGCTCTCCACGGGTTGAAGAAAGTGTCTCAAAACTCGGTCGTCCGCGAAAATCGTAACACGCCGGGCAGGTGGGTGGCCCGGACGTGACACGTCCGGGTCGCGCAGCGACAAGAGGTTGGGTTGAAACAACGCTGACTGTTAACGGCCATTTGGAATAGTGGTGGTAGTTGTAAGAAACCTCTTGTTCCTTCGGAACCCAGACGCGGTGGCGTCTGGGCCACCCATCGTGCTACGATTCATGTCGTATTGGGGGTTTTGAGGCAGCTTCTGAAACCCGTGGCCATTCACAGTGCGCCCCTGCGGGGCGCTGCCTGGTCAGTAGTTCCCATTGGCAGGTTAATCACGGTGTCCAGCCTGAAAGATGTGGGACATGCTCAGGGCTCTGCCTGGGAATGCATACCGGGAGGCTCCGCCCCCCTCCAAAGATGACTGGATTCTTAAGGAATTTACAGAACCGGTAACCTCATCCGGGGCGAAGCCGCGGACAAGCTGCCCCAAGATTTTCGTAGATCGTTGTCCCTTTCCTGCGATGATAGCTGACATTACACCTCTTTGATCGGATCTATTGTGAGAATTCTTGCTGTACACTCCTCAAGCCCCTGTCTGGGCGTGGCAGTGAGCCAAGGAGACAGGGTCCTTGACGACAGAGTTCTGCCGCCTGGTAGAGAGCACCTGGAAAACCTTGCCCCATTGATTGAAGACCTCACAGGGCGACTTGGAATCGGCCTCGAGGAAATGGATGCGTTCGCGGTGGCCTGTGGGCCCGGTTCCTTCTCGGGCATTCGCGTGGGCATGGCAATGATAAAGGGTCTTAGTCTGGCCCTTGGAAGGCCTGTGGCCGGAATATCCAGCCTGGCTGTCCTTGCATGGGAGGCCCTCGAAGAGGGGCAAACGGGGGCCGCGGTCATAGATGCTCGCCGGGGCCAGGTGTACACAGGGTTGTACAGAAGGGAGCCGGCCGGTCTTGTCCTCATTGATGGACCTATGCTGATAGACAAGAAGGAGTTTCCCGGACTCATCGCGCACGCTTCGGATCGGCCGGTAATCTGCGGAGACAGCGCGGTGGACGAACTTGTGGAATCTGTTCCCGAACCGGTAATTGGCAAGACGGTTGGGCCCTCCGCTTCCGGGTGCGCGCTGCTGGCGTGGCATCGTCTTTCACGTGGGGAAGCGGATGAACTCCACACCCTGGCGCCCTTATACGTAAGGCGGTCGGATGCGGAAGAGAACAGAGATCGAATTGATTCCACGACAGCGTAATACTGGTTCGCTATTTAACAAGTAATACCAATGCGTTTTCAAAGAGGGACATATGGCTCAAGTCCGGAAGGGAGAAATCCCCCCTGCCCCCCTTTGCTAAACTGACTCTTGCCCACACGTGAGACAGTGGGTGGCATATAGCAGTTGCCAAAAGTTCTGTCCGATTGACAGATAGTCCAGGCACAATGGGAACATCCGCTCTTGCCCCCCTTTGGCAAAGGGGGGTTGGGGGGATTTCTCTTCGGTGAGCCTCGGAACCGGATTTGAAATATCGGTCAATTATTTGGACACTTGCTATACAAGAAAGAATCAATTGTCCCTCCGGAACTGAAGACCGGTAATTGTTGTGGTTTTTCGTCCCCGGCCATGAATGACCGGGCTACTATCAGATGCCCCTCTGGGGCATGAAGATGTGTCCCGTAGGGACACTTGAAAGTAGCCCGGCGCTTTAGAAAGTGTCTCAAAACTCGGTCGTCCGCGAAAATCGTAACACGCCGGGCAGGTGGGTGGCCCGGACGGCCCTCCGCGGGCGGCGAGGTAGCAGTTCTGGGATGTGATTACCGCTCATCGGCTCAGTACGTTGGTCGACAGCTAGTTGGCCGTGCGCCTAGCACCGTCTGGGCCACCCATCGTGCTACGATTCATGTCGTATTGGGGGGTTTGAGACAGCTTCTTCAGCGCCGGGTTCCTCAATCCAAGCACACCCAGTCCTAGAGTCCCGGAGGGACGACTGATACCAATGCGCGTTCTAGAAAGTGATTTGCGACCCGGAACCGTGGCCGAGAAAATCCCCCCTAACCCCCCTTTTTCAAAGGGGGGGACACTCTTGCCCCCCTTTCGTAAAGGGGGGAAGGGGGGATTTGCCTTTGAAACGTCGGACCAACTTCTCAGCTTTTTTCGTGCAAATCGTTATGACTTGTTCGAAAACGCACCATGTGGGACCCTTGCAGGTTCGCGATTCCTTGAAAAAGTACTTGACAACCAGCACAGTTGCTCTCCCCCAACGGGGGAGAGGGGATTTTCACTTCTCCCTCTCCCTCTGGGAGGGTCGGGGTGAGGGTCTCAATCTCACATCTTTGAAAGCGCATTGGTCTAAAGGCTTGTCACGAAATATCGTTGGCATTCTCCTGTAGGGGCGGACCCCGGATCGGAGTCCGGGGCAGGCTCTATGTGTCCGCCCTTTCCGCGTATGCACCCCTGCATTGGGGCAGACACGCAGGTCTGCCCCTACAATTGCCACAGCAAGCTGTTGCAAAGGCTATTTTGTGACAGACCTTAAGACACAAATCACGATTCGCCGTGTTTGCCGTCCGGAGAGAATTGGTAGGACGTATTTCCCATGAAAGCCCCCTCGCGGAATTCACGGGGTTCGATCTCTATTGAGGAACGGGAGAGATGTATGACGTGGTATGTGCAATCCCAGTAGGGCATCAAGGGCGCGCCGGCCGATGAAACCACCACCCGGGAATTCCGTTCGGGGATGCGGACCTCCATCACCGACGAACGATGCTTGTGGCCCTGAAGTATCAGGCAGATGCCGGTTTGCGTAGCGATGTTCAGCAACTCACCGGCCTCGGCAAGGGAATGGGCCCAGAAAGAAGAACTGCGTATCACCGGAAGGACCGGGTGATGGAGAAAGAGGACCTTGATGTGGTCCGGAAACCGGGCGGCCTCTTCGCGCAGCCAGTACCTGGTTTCACGGGAGATCTTTCCTGTAAAGGATGGGAAAGAATGGATCGAGTTGAGACCGAAAAAGATTACACCGTGACTGTCGGATCGGTATAGGATTCTGTCCTTTGGTCCGAAGAATTTGCTGTACCGCCTCATGGCGAAACGCGGCATGATCCACTCCCACACGGCGGTGAAGCTGATTTCCCTGTTACCTGGAACAGCGACGAACGGGATATTGAGGGATTGGAGGAAGTCGCGTGCCCACTTGAATTGGGAGATCGCTCCACGGTCCGTGAGATCTCCGGTGATCACAAGGAGTTCCGGGCTCCGGGCAATTATGTCGTCGGCCAGCGACTGTTCCTTCTCACGAGAGACGAGGCGACCGAAGTGCAAATCTGAAAGATGAACGAATCTCATAAAATGGGAGAATAAACTTGCGAATACCGTAAGTCAACATGGGCTGGGAATTGTTGAAAAAGCAGCTTGATTTTTTGGGCGGAATTGGTTAGAATTTCACTAAATTGTTTCTACTCATGGATCCGGAGTATTTGATGCCCGTCCCCGATTGACGGGGATGCCTCCGGATTGGACAAGAAGGAGTCTGGAATGGAAAAATCGCTACTTGCACTGTTAATAACCGCGCTTATTCTAGGCGCCGGGTCGGCCGCGTTCGGCCAGGGTTACTATGGGGGCGCGTATCAGGGTCAGACACAGAACTACGGACAATATTCCGGTCAACCGAACTACCAACAGCAGTACGCTCAACCCGGACAGTACAATCAGCATGGACGGGCCGCCCAGCCCGGGGTCGGTTATTACCAGAGCTACCAGGATTACATGGGCGCGGGGCGGCAGCCGGGATACGCGGCTGCAAATCCGGGCCTGTACTATCCACCGCAGGCGTATCCGAACAGATACAACCGGCAGCAGAGCCAGCCCAATCCGTACTACGGTGTGCCGCAGTACCAACGGCAGAGGGGTTATCCCCAAACTTCAAGCCGCCCCGCGCCTACGGCAAGTCCGGCTCCGATGACAACGACCAGGGCCGCGGCCGTGCCGGCATCGAGGGCTGATTCGCAAGACCCGTTCAGCCTGGAAGAAAAGGCCTCCAAAAAGGCTGAAATCTATTGGGATCCCCGGCAGGACCAGCGGTCAAATCCAGGGCTCGTTTCCAGTCAGGCCCCCCAGGCGCTTCCCGCTGTGCGACGGGAGAGCCCCGCTCCGCGTCCGAGAGTCGTGCGCCCTCGTGAGCCGCAGCGCAGGGCTGCAACAACGGCTCCTGTGAAGAGGCGATCATTGACATGGGGCAAAGAGTCGAAACCACCGAGCAAAAGGGCCATGAAGTGGGGGAAAAAAGAGCCGCAAGCCCCTGCCGCGAGAACCATGAAATGGGGAAAAGACTCCCGGCCTGCCGCGGTAGTTTCAGAGCCCGGATCAAGGCCCGGGGTCGCGGCCCGAAGCTCGTCCCGGCCGACGGCACAGGTCCGGGTGCAGCCCAAAGAGACCGGCAAGCCCTTCAAGTGGGGCAAGACCAACTGATGTCCTGACCAGGGAACAAGATCCGGCCTGCCGAGCAGTACGCGCTCTGTGGCGGCGCTCAGCTCACCGGGCCGAACCTGATTCAGCCGTAATTCAAAGGGGAACGTCTTCCCGGCGTTCCCCTTTTGTGTTCTTTATCTTTTAACCGTTCACCGTGAACCGTACAAGCTCCCGGAATTACGTATGGGGTGGTTTGGAGGGTCGCGCAGTACGCGTGGGGCGATTGAGCGGGGCCCGGACAGCTTACGTGACATGACGGCTGTCGGTTGACGTTGAAATGCCTGCCCGGCTAGGGCCTCCCCTCCAAGGCCATGCGCAGCGTGCGCGTTCTTGGAGTACCCTAGTCCGAGGCGAAGCCCCGGACTAGTGAACAACGGAAAGGACTTTCATACTTCGTTGTGCCTTTGTTTCTAGGCATGTGAGTTGGTATCAGCCTTGCCCGGAGTCCTTTTCTTGCAGCATCGACTTGATTTGACCCGCATTTTTCAACAGATCATCGATCAGTGGATCAAGCACCAGTAACCACTCCGGGTTCTCAGATACGTCTGGAGTACCTGTCGCAAGGACCTTTGCAACCACAAAAACCTTGGTGCGCGCATCGTAGATTTCCTTGTGAATTTTTTCCATGGTCCATTTTTCCTCGGCCACTTTCACCTCCTTGGACGACATCCGTGAGCAACAATGTCGTCGATCTGATCTACTGCTTAATAGCCTTGTGCGACGGCTGCTGCAAGAAGTTTTGACGCGAAGGGCTTGGTGGCCGGAACGTGGGCCGCGTCGATTCCTCACCGGTGTCGGAGATAACCGTTCAGTCATGCAGGTTGCCGTCGCAAGATGTCCTTGCGAGCGCAGCGAAGCAATCTCCTGCGCGCCGGGTATGGGGATTGCTTCGTTGTTTTACTCCTCGCAATGACATGCTCGATGAGAGGGTCCGCCCTACGCAAAAGTGAATGGTTGCTGTCGGAGTTCATAAGGGCTTGACACCACGGGTCTGACAGTCTAATATTTAGCGGGTTATAGGCTTCTTGGTCTGCTATCCAGCGAAGCTCTTCTCAAAATGCGAGGTAATGGGCGGCTCCGGGTCGAGGGAGAGTCAAAAGACAAGAGAGCCCTCGGTCTGTTACGGAGAGACGCCCCGACATACCAATGTTTCATCCTTTGGAGTCATATGGCTTCAGAATTCCTAATGATCCACGTGGTGGAATCATCAAAAAGAGAAAGGGGAAAAACGTATGAAAGGACGATCGGTGTTGGCGTTGTTGCTGGCGACGGCCATGGTCTTCGCTATGGTCGTATGTGCCGAGGCGGAGGGCAAGAAGGCCCTGAAGATCGGAGGCATTTTCGCAGTCACAGGAAGGGCCTCATGGCTCGGTGACCCGGAGAAGAAGACCGCGTTGATGATTCAAGAAGCGGTCAACAAGGCTGGTGGAATCAACGGCTTCCCCCTGGAGCTGGTCATAGAGGACACCGAGGGCAAACCGCCTAAGACGGTCGCGGCGGTTGAGAAGCTCATCAACAAAGACAACGTGCTCGCTATCATCGGCCCCTCTCGTAGTGGCTGCACCATGGCCATCAAGGGCATCATGGAAAAGGCGAAGGTTCCCCTGGTTTCCTGTGCCGCGGCGGAAGTCATCATCAATCCTTTGGCGACGTATGTTTTCAAGACACCTCAGGTGGATTCCCACGTAGTGATCCGTATCTACGAGCAGATGAAGAAGATGGGTATCAAGAAGGTGGGCGTCATCACAGGGACGACCGGCTTTGGCAAGGAAGGCCGCAAGCAGGCCAAGAAGTACGCCAAGACGATGGGATTTGAGATCGTGGCGGACGAGACCTACACCCCCAAGGACACGGACATGACCGCGCAGCTCAAGAAGATCAGTTCCGCGGGCGCGCAGGCTGTCATCAACTGGTCCATTGTTCCGGCCCAGTCGATTGTGCCCAAGAACATGAAGCAGCTCGGCATGAAGATCCCTCTGTTCCAGAGTCACGGCTTCGGAAATCCCAAGTACATCAAGGCGGCCGGGGACGCAGCGGCAGGAATCATCTTCCCGGCAGGAAATGTCCTGATTGCCGACGCGCTGCCTGATGGCCACTGGCACAAGAAAGTGGTCTTGGATTACAAAAACGCTTACGAGAAGAAATATGGTCCTCCCGTGAGCACCTTCGGCGGCCACGCTTACGACGCCCTTTGGATAGTGATCAATGCCATGAAGGCCAAGAAGGTCACGCCTGACATGGATGTTCAGAAGGCCAGGGACCTGATCCGTGACGGCGTTGAGGCCACCAAGAATTGGACCGGCGTTCACGGCGTGTTCAACATGACTGCCAAGGATCACGTGGGTCTGGACAAAGACAAGTCCCTCAGTATTCTCACGGTAGACAAGGCCGGCAAAATCGCTCCGCTCAAGTAGTGACGATCTTGCCCGTATGAAACGTTAAAGCTCTAAGCCGGGACGGCCTTTGGTCAATCGGCCCCATGCCGTCCCTGCCTTTTCTTTCCCGGAGCCTGAGCAATGGTTTCGTCATCGGACATTCTTCAATATATTTTTTCGGGTATCACCGTAGGAAGCATCTATGCCATGGTGGGTCTAGGCTTTACCATGGTTTATAACTCAACGAGCATCATCAACTTCGCACAGGGCGAGTTCGTGATGCTGGGTGGGCTTATGGGGGTCACCTGTGCCGGCGCGCTCAGCGAAGCGGGTATGCCAGCTCACTTTGCGATCCCTTTGGCTTTCGTGCTGGCGGTGGGTGCGACCACCATTGTTGGGATGCTCATGGAAAAGGTGGCCGTGGAGCCGACCGATCATCTCACCGTGTTCCACTACGGCGGCATGGCAGCCATAATATACGGGCTTTGCCGAGTATTGACGGATCAGTCGGTACCTGTCGCTCTTGCCGTAGCGGTGATCCTTACCATCGGGGCTTACCTGCTGTTGAAGAACAAAACCATCCACTCGATGAAAAATCCATCGGTACTTCAGCTGATCATCATTACCATTGCCATGTCGATTTTGCTTCGAGGCATTGCCATGTTTGTTTTCGGCAAAGACGCCTATTTTATGAAGCATTTTGTTACTGAGGATCCCATCAATATTCTTGGGGCCACCTTGTTGCCCCAGACATTGTTGGTTGTGGTGGTGATCACTCTCGCTGCGGTGCTGGTGGGTCTGTTTTACGCGTTCACTCTCACCGGTAAGGCCATGAAGGCCTGCGCGTTCAACCGAGATACCGCCAAGCTCATGGGAATAAACGATCGGCAGATGATCCTTCTCTCGTTTGCTCTGGCTGCTCTGGTAGGCGCTATCGCGGGATTCATGGTGACTCCGATCACACTCATGGACTATGACCGCGGTGGGATGCTGGCCCTGAAAGGATTCGGCGCGGCGGTGCTCGGAGGTTTAGGAAACGGATTCGGCGCTGTGTTGGCAGGATTCATCCTGGGCATCATAGAGGGCCTTGGAGCAGGCTTGATATCATCGGGATACAAGGACGCGATATCGTTGATGGTACTGTTGGGGGTGCTGTTCTACAAACCCAGCGGCCTGTTCGGCAGCACTGAGGCTGCAAAATTCAAGGATTTCTGAGTTTTCCCGATACGGCAGGGTGTGGGCTTCCGGTCCTCCGTGTTTTCTGAGGATCGGCCGCCACCCTGTGGAGACGAAATATGGGGCGTGGCAACTTCATCACCTTAGTCATTTTCGGCATCCTGGTAGCAGTGTTTCCATGGATAGTAACCAATCCGTACTACCTGAGGGTGATCAACTTTGCGGGCATCTTCGGGATTATCTGTATAGGATTATCTCTGTTGCTCGGTTATGCAGGCCAGATCTCCATCGGGCAGGCGGGTTTCTTCGCGATAGGCGCCTACACGTCGGGTATCCTGACCGTTCATTTCGGGTACCCCGTATGGGCAGGCATCCTCGTCGGCATTGCGCTGAACATCCTTGTAGCGATTGTGGTAGGAATACCGACCCTCAAGTTGCGGGGGCACTATCTTGCTATGGCGACCCTGGGCATAGGTGAAATCATCCATATTGTGGCGCAGGCGGATACCGAGGATTTCACCGATTTGATTCAGGCGATCGGCGAGAAGCTCGGCTACAACTCCGACAAGCTCTACAGTGCCCTGGAGCCTTACAGCGCTTTGACCGGAGGCCCTTCGGGCCTGCCCGGCATCCCGCCACTGGGGATAGGTCCATGGGAGGTCACCACGCCCACGGAGTGGTTCTACGCCATCTGGGTGGTGGCCTTTATTTTCATGGTGCTCTCACTTAATCTGATTCACTCACGGATCGGGAGGGCGCTCAGGGCCATACACGGCAACGAGGAGGCGGCACGGGCTATGGGTGTCAACACACCTCGTCTCAAAGTGGGGGTCTTTGTCTTATCCGCGGTGATGGCCTCGGTGGCGGGTTCTTTGTACGCGCATTACGTGAGCTTTATTTCACCGGGGACCTTTTCGATCCATGAATCGATTCTCGTCCTGGTCATGGTTGCCGTTGGGGGCATGATGAATGTGTGGGGCGCTCTGGTCGGCGCTGTCATCATGAGCGCGTTGCCGGAAAGTCTGCGCTTCTTCCACGACTACGACATCCTCATGTACGGTCTGGTGCTCCTGTTGATTATGATGTTCATGCCCGATGGGATTGTAGGGCAGATCCAGAAGGTCTTTAAATTCTCGAACTCAGAAAAGGCAGGGTGAAAAGTGAGCGAGATCCTGTCAGTTGAAGGTATTTTCGTCAATTTCGGCGGAGTAATGGCTGTCGGTAATGTTTCCGCGTCTTTTGCGGAGAAGAGTATTACCGCGATTATCGGACCCAACGGCGCGGGCAAAACAACGCTGATCAACGCCATATCCGGGGCATTTCCCCCTACCAAGGGGGAAGTCATCTTCAAAGGCAGCGACATCACAGGTCTGCCTCAGCACAAAGTGGCTGAATTGGGTATAGCCCGGACGTTCCAGAATCTCCGTTTGTTCCGCCACATGAGCACCCTGGAAAACGTCATGGTGGCCCGTCATCTCAAGACTTCCTCGGGATTCTTATCATGCTCCCTGAAATTGCCCCGGAGTCGGAGGGATGAAAGGGCTATTCGATCCAGCGCGGAGGAATATCTGGAATTCGTGGGTCTTAGCGACAGAGCCGGTGAGGATGCTCTTTCCATGCCTTTCGGTTTGCAGCGGCATCTGGAAATTGCGCGGGCCTTGGCCCTGGAACCCGAAGTCATACTCCTCGACGAACCGGCCGGAGGACTGAATACCCAAGAAACAGAAGCTCTTGCGCAACTCATTCATAGAATACGAGACAAAGGGATCACTGTCTTACTCATCGAGCACGATATGAGCCTGGTGATGAACATTTCCGATAGAATCATGGTCCTCAACTATGGTCAAAAGATCGCGGATGGGGCCCCTGATGAAATTCAACGGGATGAGGCGGTGATCGAGGCTTACTTGGGCCGCGCGGATTCGGATGAACCGGCTCAATCCCAACAGGGCTAGGCGAGACAAGAAAGATGCTGGAAGTAAAAAACCTTAAAGTCTTCTACGACAAGGTCCAGGTCATCAGAGATCTTTCCCTGCGTTTGGACGATGGCGAGTGCATAACCCTTCTGGGAGCCAACGGCGCGGGAAAATCGACCTTGATCAACGCTGTTTCGGGTATCGTGGAGCCTTCTGACGGTTCAATTTTGCTGGACGGCGAAGAGATCGGCAAGAAGCCGGCCTACGCGATTGTTCGCCTGGGGATATCTCAGGTTCCCGAGGGACGGCAGATCTTTGCCAACCTTTCGGTCAAGGATAACCTGATTCTGGGCGCGTACACCAGATCGAGCACCGAGTCCAAGCGGGAAATCAATTCTGAAATCGAACACGTCCTGGAGATGTTCCCCCGTCTTAGAGACCGCGTCGGTCAGATTGCCGGAACATTGTCCGGTGGGGAACAGCAGATGCTGGCAATCGGCCGTGCTCTGATGAGCAAACCGAAGCTTCTTCTGCTGGATGAACCTTCCCTGGGGCTTGCTCCGCTGGTGGTCCGGTTCATATTTGACACTATCAGCCGGCTCAGGGAAGAAAGCCGGATATCTGTATTGATGGTGGAACAGAACGCCAGGGCCGCGCTCAAGATAGCCGAAAGAGGGTACATCCTGGAAACAGGAAGGATCGTCATGGAGGACACCTCCGAGGCCCTCCGGGATAATCCCGAAGTGCAAAAGGCATTCCTCGGAGGCGCCGCGGGGGCCGCCTGATACGCGTAATTGCCTGACCCATTGCGGTCGCCGGGACTCGGCAAGCCGGCAGTGGTACCCTGGAAAAGATCCCTATTAGCGAGGGGCGTCACCACTGGGCTCTGGTGAACGCGTTGATCTCTATGAGCTTCTGCAGTTCTTTCAGCGACTGCCGGGAGATCTTCGTTATCGCATGCCCACTCGGATATCTACCCTGGTCCTCACGGCCGACCCATCGGCACACGGCCTCGAATGCGAATGGATGGAAATCGACGATCTCCGTGGGTTGTACGAGCAGCCTCTTTGCCGCGCCCACCTTTATGTTCTTACCGATCAACTTCAATCCTTGTTCCGTGAGATCGAGAAGGTGACCCCAAAGCTGATCGCTTACCGCGTCGTAAACCGGTATGTGAAAGACCATATAATTGCGAGGCAACTGCCTGATATCGGCCAAATCCGCGGTCAGCGCGGAAAACGGGATACGTTGCTCCAGATCTCTCATTGTGACAATTCCCGCGTCCACGAGCTTCTTGAAAACACCCTGTAAACCTCTTGCCGACAGCCCGTATTTCTCCATCAGTTCCGGATCGGCCATCCCCAAGCGGATGTCCTCCGCAATCATTCTCGCATTGATGGTTCGCTTGGTCCTCAAGATGAATCACGCGTTCGACAGTCTAATACTCATCCGCGGAAGCTCGCTGTCAGTATGTTCCCGGATGTCCGTGCTCGCCGTTACCCGCGCTCGGTTCCAGTTCAAGCTGCAAGTGTGCACTTTTTGTCAGCAACGAACAACCGTGAATTCACCGGGCGCGCGGTATACCATTGTCACCGAAAGAGCCGGTAGTGCCTGTACAAGAGGGGTTTCAGGATCTTGAGTCCGATGACTGACGCCGGGGGGGTCAGCCACGAGCCCAGCCTCGATCTGCTGCCCAGGCACCGGCGACAATAGGGGTGGACCAGCTTGAATGTCCGGAAGCCCTTGACTATTTCTTCAAGTTCACGGCTCCGTAGGACCTGGATCAAGGAATTGCCATTGAGGTTCCCGATAGAGGTCCTGCCGTCATAGTCCACGCAGCACAACAGCACATCACCGGTGTACGATATTGCAAAGTGATCCCGCATCCCGAAACAGTAGCCATGACGGGCTTCCACCAGGTCATCTCCCTCATACGCGTTGCCCCAGTCTGTGAGCAGATAGGTCTCAATGAAGATTTTGGGACTGATTTCGATGACATTCCATTTGCTGATACCGATTTTACGAATATTGGCCAGGGCCCGCGTTTGGTGTTCACCGCTCAAACCCACCCGGTCGTATATCAGCTCGGTCCAGTCCCTTACCGCAGCGCGCAGCGCCTCAGTGGAACCAATGAAGTCGGGAATGTCGAGCTGTTCTCTCATTCGGGCCGCGAACTTCGTGGTCATCATCCGAATCTTGAAAATGGGCGGTTCCGGCCGAGCCGCGCAGGCCGCGACGAGATCGAGCAGCGCAGAGCGGTATTTGTCAAAATCCATCCCCGATCCGCGGGTGGCGTGAAAGCTTTCCCGGCCGGGGCTCTGAAGGGAAATGTCAATCTGGTGAAGGTCTCTATCCGCCAGCATCTGGATTGTCCGGGGCGACAGCAGGGAACCGTTGGTTGTCAATCCGATGTTGAGACCGAGAGAATGGGCGTGATCGAGGATCTGAAAAAACCGGGGGTGCAGCATCGGTTCGCCCATCACGTGAAAAGTTACTTTCTCGGCCAGATCCAGGTCCGCAATCTGGTCGAGCGCGGATCGGGCCAGGTCTTCGTCAATCATCCCCCGTTTGCGGGTCATAATGCCGTCCGGACAGAAGACACAAGAGAAATTGCACCTGTTGGTCAATTCAAGGTGAATCCTTTTAAATTTCCCGGGCAAATAGGAGGGCGGTCTTTCAGCCATTGTCCATCAATCCTTATATATGGCGCCACGCATAGAAAATGGATTCTACGGCCGGGTGACCTGGGCGCGGAATCTTAACGCGCATCACCATAAGGCAGTTCCCGAAAGTTTTCACGGATTGGCAGGCTGGAAAGCCTGCGCCATCAGGAAGAAGTTTCGGAGGAATCCGAAATTGGCTTCGAGAACCACTATGGTATGAAAACTCCAGCCCCAAGGCGGCTCGGAGTCCCGAAGGGACGAAAGATAATAGCCCAGGGATTTATCCCTGGGTCCGAAATCCATTCCCCACCGGGAGTCCCGAAGGGACGACAGATAGCGAGCGCGTAATGG
>CAZGNL010000113.1:0-17695 GCA_964527475.1 uncultured Syntrophaceae bacterium | reverse complement strand
ACGGAGGACAGTTTGTAACGTATTGGAATTAAGAGGGCGACGCATGCGTCGCCCTTACGCCGGGGACCCACGATCTTACGGGCATTTTTGTGTTTCGTTGCGCCCTTTTTGGAGTACGGAAGTTCGCATTCTCATGGGCCGCTCGCCGCGGTTCCCTTTTTTCGGTCGGTCTCTTTGGGCGGCTGTACGGATAGGGGGACCGGTTTCTTTCCAGGCCCCTTACCTGTTGTGAAGCGCGAATCAGGTATTGAAGGAAGAAAGGTGGTTCCCGACAGGTCGAACCGATTGTAGTTGCCCAGTGCATCATAAATGACGGCCCTGCGTATGGTGAAATCTGTACGGTCGATCCCGAGCACAATGCGCAGGGTGCTTCGGACGTTTTTCCGGTCCGTTAATTCCAGGAAAACCAGATTCTCCTCTTCGCTCACCGTCCGGCTGGGGAACGATGCCACGAAGTTCCGGTCCATTTTCCCTATTTTCGCAAAGAACCCGAAGAAGTGCCCCACGTTTATTTCAGGCGGCACTTCCCCATTCACCGCGGTTCCGTCCGCGGGAAAGTACACCGTGTAGGATCTTCCACGTATCACAACCTTCTGCTCTTCCGGAGAATCAACCTCCAGAGCTATGAGTCCAGGCTTCTTCACATACATGGTCCCTTTGAACCGATCCTTCATATCCATCGCCACATTAACGGTGAGCTGATCAAAAGTGGCCTGGAAACAGCATTGCTCTTCATATACGGCCTTGACCTTTCGTACCACGTCCTCCACCGTGGGCACTTCATCCGCGGCGCCCAACGCGACCCCGGTCGAAAGGGCAAACAGCAGTGCGAAAAAGATCGAACAACGCGCGCGACCACTCGGCTTTCCCGCCCGGAACAGGATGCTTCGGGCCGCAGGCCGCGATGCCCTCACCCCGGGCCTCTCCCAGGGGGGGACGGACTCTGAGGATCTCCACTTGTCCACAATTTGCCTCCCAGGTAGCGTCAATTGTCCTTTCCCGAACATCCGAGCAAATCTGCTATCCGGTCTGCCACAGCCGAGGCCCTGAACTCGTTTTCCGAGATGTCGGCGCCCGAGTTTCGCAGGTCGTTCACAAGTAAGACCAACCCGGGAAGCAGCTCCGCCAACCCCGGTTGTCGTACCAGTTCCCGGCAAACCTCGGCCGGCGGACCGTAGGCCGCGGCACGGCCCTGGTCCAGCACCAGAAGATGGTCCAGGAGCGGCATGAACGGCTCCATGTCGTGCGACACGATCACCACTGACTTGTCCCTGGATCTTCTCATCTCCAAGAGCACCGCTATCAGATCGACGCGAGACAGCGGGTCAAGGCCGACAGCGGGCTCGTCTAGAACCAGTATCTCCGGTTCGTTGACCAACACTCCCGCAATAGCGACCTTCCTCTTTTCGCCGTCGGAAAGAGCGAGCGGGTTGCGATCGGCGATCTCACTGATATCCAATTTGATCAGTTCACAAGCCTTGCGCACCGTGTCGTCGATCTGATCCTCGTCCAGGTCCGAAAATCGCCTCAGGACGAAAGAAATATCCTCGTACACCGTCTCCTCAAACAGCTGACGTTCCGGACGCTGAAAGACTACACCCACCTTTCGTCTCAGATCCCCGCCCCAGGATTCGGTTTCCTTTCCTTGTACCAGGACCCGTCCCGCTGTAGGGAGGAGAAGGCCGTTGAGATTCATGACTAGAGTGGTCTTGCCCGACCCTGTGCCGCCCAGTATCCCGAGAAAACCACCGGCCGAGAGTGTAAAGGTAATACCGTGCAGGGCCCCTATTTCCAAAGGGGTTCCCTGGTTATAGACATATTCCAGATTTTCGACCCGGATCTCCAAACCTGTGCCTGTTTCCGTTTGGTTCCGCGGGAGGGAAAAGCTATAGTGCCACGCATTTGAAAATGGGTTCTACGGCTGGAACCCCCTCACCCTCTCCCCTCCCTTGACGGGAGGGGGGGGGTGATCTTAGCACCGAATATCAATGCGCATCACTATAGTCCCTTATTCTCCACGTGGCGCCGTCCGGGCCGTCTTCGAGCAGTATGCCTTTGGCCTCCAGCCGGCTTCGAATCTCGTCCGCTTCCGCGAAATCCTTTTTCTTTCTCGCGTCGGCCCGCTCTGCTATTAGGGCTTCGATCTCATCACGGTCGATCCCCACGTCCGGCATGACCGCCTCAAGAGTTACCAACAAGTCTTTTGCCGTAGAGCCTTGCTGTACGGCCGGCTTGAGTTCCAACAGTATTTCCTCTGCGGTGATCACCTCCCGTGTGCCCCCTCGAATTGCGCGCTCAACATCATCCCACTTGAGCCCCATGTCGGGCCTCGCCTCTTCAAGTCCGGCCACTATTTGTCGCGCGGTGACCATCCTATCGGTTCCACCGCTTGTCCGCAGCAATTTGAGCATTTCCGACGGCTCATTGTTCAATATTCCAAGGACTTCCTGAGACACACAGGTCAGATCATCTTTGACCTTTTTGAGCAGTTCCGCGTTGGGGACGGATTGGGGCGAGGTCCGGAGGGAAGCGTGAAGTCTGTTCACAGCGCGCGCTGCTATGAATAGCACGGCCAAGGCCCGTTGGGTGTTGAAATCATCATCCATGGCCTCGGTGAACTGTTCGCGTATTCCCTTCAGATCTTCGGGCAGATCAGCTCCGGGACCGTCCGCGTCAATCAGTTCGCCCAGGCCTTCCATTGCAGAGTAGAGGCGTTCCAATCCCGCGGTAGCCTCCCTGATGGACTTCTCATTGTAATCCAGCGGGCTGCGATAATGGCTCGACAGCAGGAACAACCTCACGGCCTCCGGTTGGACCGTCTTGAGAATATCTCTGATGTTGAGGACGTTTCCCAGAGATTTTGACATCTTTTCAGATTCTATGTTCACGAACCCATTGTGAATCCAGTATTTGGCAAATGGCCTTCCGGTAGCCCCTTCGGATTGGGCAATCTCATTTTCGTGATGGGGAAAAATCAGGTCTGCTCCGCCGCCGTGAATATCGAAGCTTTCTCCAAGATACCGCATGCTCATAACGGAACACTCAATGTGCCATCCAGGGCGTCCCAGGCCCCACGGGCTGTCCCAGAAAGGCTCATCCGGCTTGGCTGCTTTCCAGAGCGCAAAATCCAACGGGTCTCTCTTCTTGTCGTCCACTTCCACTCTTGCGCCTGAAATCAGATCTTCGGTTTTCTTTCCGGAGAGCTTTCCGTAACCCGTGAAACTGCCTACGGAGTACATGACATCCCCGTCCGTTTCGTACGCGTGACCCGTGGAGATAAGCTTTTCAATGAGGGATTGCATGTCCGGGATATGTTCCGTGGCCCGTGGCTGGTGTGTAGGACGTTTCACACCAAGCGCGTCCATGTCCACATGGAACTCGTCTACGAACCGCTCTGCAAGCTCTTTCCAGTCTTCGTTCATCTGGTTGGCCCGGTTTATGATTTTGTCGTCCACATCCGTGAAATTGCGGACATAGTTCACATCGTAGCCCCTATTAATAAGATACCTGTAAATCACGTCAAAGAGCACCACGGACCGAGCATGTCCTATGTGACACAGGTCGTAGACCGTTACTCCGCATACGTACATGCTCACCTTTCCCGGGTGGATCGGCTCAAAATCTACTTTCTTCCGGGAGAGGCTGTCATAGATCCGTAGACCCATCTCAAGTCTCCTATTCAGAATCGGCCTTTGGGGTCAGTTCCGTAAGTACACGGGATGTCCAGCCCGCCGCTGTCCAAGTCGTCCGCCAGGGACACTCCAGGCCGCGGCCACGAGGCCGGCGTCACTCAATGTCAGGCGTGCTCGCCCTCTTTTCAGGAGTTAGGCTTTGTCCAGTACGACCACTGCCAGCGCGGCGATCCCCTCGCCCCTTCCAGTGAACCCCATCCCCTCGGTGGTCGTAGCCTTCACGTTTACTCGGTCAGGCTCAATTCCGGCCGCGAGCGCCAGATTCCCTACCATTTCCGGCCGATGGGACCCCATTTTCGGTTCCTGAGCTATGATCGTGGCATCAATATTGGTAACGCGAAGACCCAGTTCTCCAACCGCAGTACAGATGGTCTTCAACATTTCGATACTGGATATCCCCTTATAGGCGGGGTCGGTATCGGGGAAGTGCATTCCGATGTCACCAAGGCCCGTCGCTCCGAGCAACGCGTCTATTACCGCGTGTACGAGCACATCCGCGTCAGAATGGCCCTCCAAACCGCGGGGATGGTCGATTTTCACACCGCCCAGCACCAGCTTGGCGCCCTCCACTAGTCTGTGTGCGTCGAATCCCTGACCTACTTTCAACGTAATCTCCGAGCCGCTTGGGATAGAACGACCTTAATTCATTGGCGGAAATTCGTCAAGAATTGTGCAGCGGCTCGCGCAAGCCTTCAGTTTCCCGGGGCAGATCCTCTCACCGCTTGTGTCATTGCGAGGAGTGAAACGACGAAGCAATCCCCATATCCACTGGGCAGGAGATTGCTTTGCTTCGCTCGCAATGACATCTTGCGAGTTAACCCCGAATGACTGAAGGGTTACCGGCTCGCGCAACCCGTCATACGGATTCGCCTTTTTGAGGAGTAATCTGGGGGAAGCACGCCATGACGTGATAGAAATGGTTCCCGCAGACCCCATAAGCGTTAACATAACACGATGCCACTAATAAAAGACCGGTTACCGCCCTCCCCCTGCCCCCTATGGGCGCTAACCTGCTCAACAGACCGAGAGTCCCGGAGGGACTCCTGATAGTAGCCCCGGAATTCATTCCGGGGCTACCCTGTCCTTACAAAGGAACTCCCGAGTCCCAAAGGGACGACTGAAATTCCTTCCCTGCTTATCGGAGTTCTGCCGTCCCTTTGGGACTCAGCTGTTCCGTAATGGCCCTTACCCGGCGATAAATCGCCGGGCTACTTTCTGTCGCCCCTTCGGGGCTACAATCCTTCGGGTCTCAACCTCGCCCACAACTTGGGGGGGAGGGAACGGTTCCTTGCCAGCGCAGCGAAACAATCTCCTGATCGCGGAATATGGGGACTGCTTCGGGACAAAGTCTCCAGCCATAAATATTTGAAGGTCTACCTTGCGGCGCCTATGTCGTTGAAATGAACCGGCAAGCTCTATATTATCCTCATATGCGCGGAGGCTTCCTGAATTGGTTATCCCTTGACGAACTCAGCTTACTATCCTAGAATTACTGAAATTACCTCCGTCGTGAGCTAAGATGTGATCAAAATTGAGGCCTGATGGATGAGATCTGGATTGGGGCCAACAAGAGTGCATAACAAGAAACGCGGTTCCCTGAGGAGGCTGGCGGCCTGGATTGGCGCCGGCCTTCCCGTGTTGCTGGTTTGCGGATTTGTTTCCGGGCTGGCGGGCGGGACGCTCGGCGCGTACCTCGTGTTTTCGGCTGACTTGCCCAATATCCCGGATTTGCGCGCGTATCGACCCAAGACGGTATCCACTTTCTATGCGGAAGACGGAACCGTGACCGGGATATTCTACAAGGAGAAACGTTTCCCTGTCCCCGTGACTTCCGTGCCTCCGCACGTTATCAACGCGTTCCTCGCGGCCGAGGACGCCCGGTTCTTTTCTCACACGGGGGTGGACTGGACGGGTGTGCTGAGAGCGGCCATACAGAATATCAAGGAAGGGAAAATCGTCTCAGGCGCAAGCACTATCACCCAACAGGTGACCCGACACTTCCTCTTGAACAGGCAAGAGAAATATACCCGAAAAATCCGGGAGGCCCTGCTCTCCTTCAGATTGGAGAAATGCCTCACCAAAGAGGAAATCCTGGAACTGTACCTGAACGAGATTTACCTGGGGAGGGGTTCTTACGGCGTAGAATCTGCGGCTCGAACCTATTTCGGCAAGCCCACCGTGGAACTGTCCAACGCGGAAGCTGCATTGCTGGCGGGGCTGGTGCACAAGCCATCGTACTACTCCCCAACTCGTAACCCCAAGCGGGCAATTGAAAGACGAAACCACATTCTGAAATTGATGCTCCGACACGGATTCATCTCGGTCGAGCAGCATCGAGAGGCGACGGCGGAGGAACCGAGATTCAGGGAGAAGCTTCCCAATCCATATAAAAGGGCGCCGTATTTCACGGAAGCGGTCAGGCAGTACATTGTATCGAAATACGGGGAAGACCGACTCTACAATGAGGGCCTCAAGGTCTGGACCACCTGCGATCTTTCGTTTCAGAGGAAAGCCGCGGACGCGCTCGTGAAAGGCGTACGCTTGTGGGAAAAGAGGCAACGAAGGCCCAGGGGGCTGGTGAAAAGGCTCAAGCCCGCTGAGACGCGAGATTTCCTCAGGAACAGCCCCAAACTCCCATATAAGGTGGGGGATCTGGTTCGGGCGGTAGTCGTCTCCAACAATACTCCCAAAAAGCGAAAAAAGGATAGAGACAAGAACCCGCTCCAGGAATGCTTGCTTGCGATTCCCGGGGATTTCCGCTTCCCCATGAACCTGGAGAGCAAGATCCGCTATCGCCGCAATGATACGGTGGAGTTACGCGTCACTGCGGTTGAGGGGACCAAGTTGAGTCTTAGTCACCAGGCCCTCCCTCCGATTCAGGGCGCGGTGGTCTCCATTGAGAACCGTACAGGTTACGTGAGGGCGCTCGTCGGTGGATTGGATTTCGAGAAATCCCGTTTCAACCGGGCTGTTCAAGCTCTGCGCCAACCGGGAAGCTCTTTCAAACCGTTCGTTTACGCGGCCGGCCTTGAATGGGCCGGGTACAGTACTCGAACCGCGATCGTGGATGAGCCGATCATGGTACTGGTGGACGACGCGCAGGAGCCATGGATTCCACTCAATTCGGATGGACAATTCTCCGGCACAACCAGTGTAAGACAGGGCCTTGTCTATTCTCGCAATGTAGCTACCATAAAGCTTTTGATGGATGTGGGGGTAGATTCCACGATACGCATGGCCCGTAACATGGGAATTCAATCACCGCTCGGAAAACATCTGTCCCTGTGTCTTGGCGCCTCGGAAGTCACTCCCCTTGAACTGACCGCGGCATACTCGGTGTTTCCAAACATGGGAGTCCGGGTAAGCCCCGTGCTCGTGAAGAGGGTGGTGGACAGATTCGGCAATGTGCTGGAAGATAACACATGCCCACCCCTGGTAGTGACTGCGGAAACCTTGCACAAGGCAACCTTGGGCGGGTGGGGACCGAAACCGGTTGCTGACGCATATCAATACCGGCAGCAAGGCTGGTTCCAGCACGGGCAAGGCTTTCAACAACACGGGTATCAAACCCGCCCCGGACCGCAACTCTATGGCCGACAGCCCTATACTCAGCCCCAACCACCGGCAACCCGCGAGGAATCGGGTGAGTCGGACGAGTGGGAAATCGTACGTGAGGATGAAGGCCCGTACGGGCCTGAAGAGATTCAACCTCTGGGCCCGTCCGTAGAATCGCTGCTGACCGGCGCCCCAGCTTTCGCCACCCCAAAGGTCTTGCGACGGCCCGAAATGAAAAGGGTGATGAGCCCTCAG
Source organism: uncultured Syntrophaceae bacterium (assembly GCA_964527475.1). Taxonomy (GTDB): domain Bacteria; phylum Desulfobacterota; class Desulfomonilia; order Desulfomonilales; family Desulfomonilaceae; genus CAZGNL01. The sequence goes on along the minus strand of CAZGNL010000113.1, from coordinate 10,193 downwards.
ACCGCGTACCTCATGTTCAGCATGCTCCGGGATGTCTGCACCCACGGCACAGGCGCCCGGGCCTCACGTCTAAAAAGAAGTGACTTGGGCGGAAAGACCGGAACCACTGATGATTGCTCCGACGCGTGGTTTATCGGATTCAACCCGAGATATACGACCGGAGTGTGGGTTGGGTACGACACCAAGATTTCGCTCGGCAAACGTGAGTACGGAAATGTTGCGGCTCTGCCGATCTGGATGGAAGTTATGGGGGGGATACTCCAGGACGCCCCGGACGGCGAATATCCGGTTCCACCGGGCGTAGTATTCCTGAATGAGGCTTGGCAACAAGGATACGGCCCTCAGTTCGTACAAAGCGGGCAAGGGGGAAGCGCTGATCTCGATCCTGGAATCATGACCAAGCAGATGTGCCCTGTAGACGAAACAGTGATGTCGTACTCGCACACCGGTTGGCCTATGGCGAACCCCTGGTCGGCTCAGCCTGCTTTCCGGAATTACGGGCAAGCGTTCGACGGGGGAATGGTTAGGGTGCTCTCCGTCACCGGTGAAGACCTGGGTCAAGCCCCGGTCTATGTGGACGAAGAGGGGAATTTGACGGCCAGGCGGGAGGACCTCTATCCTTCGAGCGGCATGGAAATGCAGAGTCGCAGCGAGCGCACACCTGACCCGCGGGAAACCGGCCCAAGTCCCTGGGCGAATATTGTTCCCCACGCGAAACGACTACTTCACGGGCTTCAGCAATTAATCCCTGAAATAGACTCCTTTGGTCGGATCCGATGAGAGGCCGATCCACCACGTGGTCCGTCCTGGTCACCATCGGCGTGATCTTCGGCGCAGGACTCACCCTGGGTCTCTGGCTGAACCGCGATGCCATACGTGTTGAGACGCGTACCACACCGGTGAACACGGGGCCTTACAAACCCCTGGAGGCCGGCGAAGCGGTGGTGATGAGGGTCTACCGCGATGTAGGCCCCGCGGTGGTGAACATCGTAGCCACCAGCCTCACCTTGAACTTCTGGATGCAGAAGGTCCCCCAGCGAGGCCAGGGTACCGGTTTCGTAATCGATCCGGACGGATACATCCTCACCAACAGCCATGTTGTGGGAAATGCCGGGGACCTGGAAGTCACTTTTCCGGGTGAGAGGAAGGTCAAGGCCCGCCTGGTGGGACGAGACCCGGTCAGCGACCTGGCCGTGATCAAGGTGACACCTTTCCCGGGCATGCAAGTCGCGTCCCTGGGGGGTTCCGAAAGACTTATGGTTGGTCAGAGAGTCATCGCCATCGGGAACCCCTTTGGGTTCCAGAATACGGTTACATCAGGGTTCATAAGCGCTGTCGACCGGGATCTCAGGATTGGTCAAAGGACCATGATGGGACTGATCCAGACCGATGCAGCCATCAATCCGGGCAATAGTGGAGGCCCCCTGATAAGTGCCGCGGGGAGGGTTATTGCCGTCAACACCGCCATATTCACGCAATCCGGAGGTTTCATTGGAATCGGCCTGGCGCTGCCCATAGATAGGGCCAAGAAGGTGGCCGCGCAGATCATAAGGTGGGGACGAGCCATCTATCCGTGGATCGGGATCAGGTCATCCATGAATTTGACCCCGGACCTGGCCCAACGCATGGGACTGGCCCCGGTCAAGGGTGTTCTGATCTTCGAGGTCGCAGCGGGAAGCCCCGCTGCCGCGGCAGGACTGAAAGGCGGTACAAGGGTGGACTACTACCTCGGACGCCCCATACTCCTTGGCGGCGACGTGATCCTCTCAGCGGCCGGCGAGCCGACCGCCACCTGGGACGACTACCGCAATGTTCTGCTGGAAAAGAACGTGGGAGACCCCATCCAACTTGGTATCCTCAGAGGGAAACAGCAATTCACATTCGATCTGAATCTGGTTCCGGATCCGAGGATTCCCAGGTAGGCCTTTGAACCAAGATTCCTGAATCGGAAACAGGTTTATCGGCGGGGGGGAGCATAGACGTTAACTTACTACGACTGCAGTTCCTCGTACGTCATTCCGGCTCATCTATTTTCAGGTAAACGATTTTCTTCTCAGGGCAGATAGTTGAAACAAGAACACGCGCAACCTACTAATAATACTTCCGACGATAAGGTGCGCAAACACATTGTCCTGACCGGGATTCTCCAGGGAATCGGTTGTCGTCCCACGGTGTTTCGCGTCGCCACTCGGATTGGACTGGCCGGCTGGGTGATAAACACCACCAGCGGTGTCCGCATCGAAATCGAGGGCACGCGGGAACAGTGCGAGCAGTTCAGCCGGGAGCTTCCGGATGCAATCCCGTTTCCGGGACGCATAGACGAAACCACCATCCGCGAAATCCCCACAACTGGAGATGCTTGTTTCCGGATCGAGTCGAGCCTTGAGGGTCCGCGCACGATCACTCCGATTCCGCCCGATGTCGCGGTTTGTCCCGAATGCGTGGGGGAACTCTTTGACCCGGATGACCCCAGGTATCTGTATCCCTTTATTACGTGTACTCTGTGCGGGCCGCGCTTCACTGTTGTGCGTTCCTTTCCCTATGATCGGGAACGGACCAGCATGGCCGATTTTGTCATGTGTTCCCGATGCGAAAAGGAATACAATGAACCGCTGGACAGGCGTTTCCACTCCCAGACCAATTCATGCCCCGAATGCGGGCCTGAGCTTACGTTGACAGGCCGCGAGGGCGAGCCTCTGCCGGGCGATCCGATTCCCGAGGCCATTCGACTGCTCAGTGAAGGAAAGGTCCTTGCAGTCAAAGGGATTGGTGGATTTCATCTGGCCTGTGACGCTCTCAATGAAGACGCTGTCGGGGTACTGAGAGACCGAAAAGGACGGGTAGACAAGCCCTTCGCGGTCATGATGCCTGATATTGAGACGGTCAAGCGCTATTGCTTTGTAGATGAGGATGAGGAGAGTCTTATCAGGTCTCCTGTTGCGCCGATCGTGCTGCTTCGGGCCCGGGGTGAGCGGGTAGCCCCCAATGTCTCCCCCGGGATCGAGACTCTTGGAGTGATGCTGCCCTACTCTCCCCTTCATCACCTGCTCTTCAGGCATCCGACCGTGGCGCGGGAATCCGGACCCGAGGTCCTGGTGATGACATCGGGCAATCGCGCCGAGGAACCCATAGCGCGTAGAAACCGGGAAGCCCTTGATCGCCTGAAGGACCTGGCTGACATTTTCCTCCTGCACAACCGTGAGATCATGCTGAGGGCCGATGATTCCATATTCAGAGTGATTGCAGGCCGCAAGACCGTGTTTCGTAGATCAAGGGGTCTGGTACCCGGAGAGTTTCCTTTAGCCTCAGACGTCGGCCGAGACAATGAGGAGCAGGCTCGCGTTATCCTCGCCGCGGGCGGGGATCTCAAAAACTGTCTTGCAATCATCAAAGGAGATCACGCTGTCCCGGGTCCTCACGTCGGGGACCTTGCGTCTCCGGTCGCACAGGAGTATTTTCAGCAATCTATTTCAGTGCTGACCGGATATCTGGAGGCGGAACCCGAAATAGTGGCCGTGGATCCCCATCCTGAATACTTCTCCAACAGCCTGGCGCGAGGTATGGGTGTGCGCGTTGAAGAGGTGTTCCATCACCACGCGCATGCTGTGAGCCTACTGTTGGAGCATGGACTGAGGGGGCCGGCAATTTTCGCGGTATTCGACGGAACCGGATACGGCACGGATGGGACGATATGGGGTGGAGAATTCCTCAAGGCGGACCTGGAATCGTTCACCCGGGAGGCCCAGATAGGCGTGTTTCCGCTGCCTGGTGGAGAAGCGGCCATCAGGCGACCGGTTCGCATAATGGCTGCTCTTTTGGCGAGCCCCGGGGACGGAGATCTTGCGGAGGAGTTCATTCCTTTGACAGCCGAGGATCCGAAGCGTGTGAGCCTCTGGCTTGAGGCGGTTCGCAAAGGGATCAACGCTCCGCTCACGTCCTCCGCGGGGAGGTTGTTCGACGCGGCCGCGGCCGCGGTTGGATTCACGGATAGTGTCACTTTCGAAGGCCAGGCAGCCATGTGGCTGGAGGGAATGGCTGATCCGGAAGAGACAGGAGAGTATCCGGTCTGCTTTGTGACACGAAAAAGACTGATAATGGACCCAGCGGCCTTGCTTATCGAGGTGGCCCGGGATATCCTTGGTGGCTCGTCGCGGAAGCGGGTAGCGGCCCGGTTCCATAACAGCATGGCCCGCGCGGTGGTTGAAACCGTGGGGCGACTGGCCGTCAAGACGGGAATGGACACCGTGGGACTCACCGGAGGCTGCTTCCAGAATCGGCTGCTTACCGAGAGAACCGCGGCGTTGCTCGAAGAAAAGGGATTTCGAGTTCTGCTGCACGAATCTGTCCCGCCCAATGACGGGGGCATCGCGCTGGGACAGGCAATCTGCGCCAGGGAGCGAACCCGAGGATTTGATTAGCATGGAGGTCATACAAGATGTGTTTGGCTGTTCCCATGAAACTTGTGGTAATTACCGGTGAAGGGACCGGAAAAGTCGACTCGGGCGGAGTCGGTACAGACGTAAGTCTGATGATGCTGCCTCAAGCCGCGGTCGGGGATTACATAATCGTCCACGCGGGCTTCGGCATTGAAGTGCTGGATCCCGAGGAGGCGCGGATAAGATTGGACCTGTTCCATGAGCTTGCTGCGGCCACCGCCGGATTGGAGGAGCCGTGAAAACGAGCAACGAGAAAGGCGCGGCCCAAGCCTTGGCCGGACAGATACACTCGGCATGTGCTGAAGCTTCCGGTGAGTTGCGCTTCATGGAAGTCTGCGGCACTCACACCATGGCGATTCACCAAACAGGGCTGAAAACCCTTTTGCCTGAGAACCTTCGCCTTGTTTCAGGCCCCGGGTGTCCTGTGTGCGTCACGGAAATGGGCTTCATAGACCATTCGATCCTCATGGGAAAAGAGCACGGGGCCTGCCTGGTCACTTTCGGCGATCTGATCCGAGTTCCCGGTAGCTTGGGATCGCTGGCCGGTTATCGCGCGGAAGGCGGGGACATCAGGGTCATCTATTCCCCCATGGACGCGATCGACATTGCATTGGAACGGCCGGATCGGCCGACGGTTTTTCTTGGGGTGGGGTTCGAGACCACCATCCCTACCGTGGCCGCTACCGTCAAGACAGCGTTGGCCCGTGGCGTGAAAAACCTGTATGTATTGCCCGCTTTCAAAACAATTCACCCGCCCCTGAAAATCCTCGCGGAAAAGGAAGACCTGCACGGGTTCTTGCTTCCGGGACATGTTTCGGCCATAGTGGGTGCCGCGTGCTATGAATACCTTTGCCGGGACTTCCGGAAGTCCGCGGTAGTGGCCGGATTCGGAGCGCTGGACATACTGCTGGCCCTGCGAGATCTAGTGTCTATGACCGTGGCGGGCGAACCCGAACTAATCAACGATTACAAGCAAGTCGTTCGCTCCGAGGGCAACCCCACGGCCCGTTCCATCATCTACGAGGTGTTCGATCCCGCGGACGCGGTGTGGCGAGGTCTCGGAACAATACCGGGAAGCGGGCTGGCGTTCAAGGAACCCTACACGCAATTTGACGCTGTCGCGCATTTTCCGGTGGAAGTGCCGGAGGCCGAAGATGATCCCCGATGCCAGTGCGCTTCAATCCTGACCGGGGCCAGAACCCCGGACAAGTGCGGGCTTTTCGGGAAGGAGTGCACGCCCGACGAGCCGGTCGGCCCCTGCATGGTTTCTTCAGAAGGCACCTGCGCGGCTTATTACAAGTACGGGAAGGTCTGAGACATATGGCAAAAGACCAGAGTGAAAGAGTGCTCCTCGGTCACGGCGGAGGAGGCAGGATGACCGGCAAACTGATCCGGGACCTCATAGTTCCGCAGCTCGATCGAGGTCGTCTGGGTCCTCTGCCCGATTCGGTAGTGCTTTCCGGTCTCGGTGAAAGTATCGCTTACACTACTGATTCTTTTACTGTTTCTCCCCTCTTTTTTCCCGGAGGCGACATAGGATCGCTGGCCGTGCACGGCACCTGCAATGATATTGCCTGCTCGGGCGCACGGCCTGTTTATCTGTCGCTGGGTCTGATACTGGAGGAAGGGCTTCCCATGGACCAGCTTCAGACCATATTGGAATCTGTGGCAGGGGCCGCGGACGAAGCCGGCGTGGAAATAGTCACCGGCGACACCAAGGTTGTTCCCAAGGGCGGCGCGGACGGCGTGTTCATAAACACTTCCGGCATAGGCCGGTTGGAAGGCCCGGGCTTGCCTCCTCCCGAGAGCATGAACGCAGGCGATGCCATTCTGGTGAGCGGACCGGTCGGCAATCATGGGATGGCGGTGATGTTGAGCCGTGCTGAATTTTCCTTTGATTTTGATCTGGTTTCCGATTCCGCGTCTGTGTGGCCGCTGGTGGAGAGGCTCCTGGAATTGGGGCCCGGGCTGAAATTCCTCCGTGATCCCACGCGGGGTGGCTTGGCCGCGACGCTCAACGAAATCGCGTCCATGGGCGGCAAGGAAATAGCAGTGGAGGAAACGGCTATTCCATTGGATTCGGCCGTGGAGACCGCCGCGGAAATCCTCGGGATAGATCCGCTCCTGGCCGCAAATGAGGGGAAGATCGTTGTGGTGGTGGAAAAGGGAGTCGCACACAAGGCCCTGGAACTGCTGAAAGACATTCCCCTCGCCAAAGGCGCTGCGATTATCGGTGAGGTGACTGCGCGGGACGGTGATCGGGTCATCCTGAACACTCGTGTGGGAGGCGCCAGGGTAATGGCTGAGCCATCGGGGGAGCTACTTCCGCGAATTTGTTGATCCTACAACAAGATTCATGGCCACGATTCTTTTCAGCATCATGGTTCAGGAGGCATGAGATGACTGATAAGACAGATAAACTCTTGTCCAAAGAATGCCTTACCCCCTATTCTATTTCTCGTTCACTGAACGGCGAGCCGACCGGCGGCCAAGACAACCCCTATTCCAATGCGGTCACTCAGTATGAGAAGGCCGTGTCTCACTTGACTATCAAACGTGGCGTGATGGAAATGCTCAAGTATCCCAAGCGTGAGCTTTCCGTCGCGTTCCCGGTGAAGATGGATGACGGGACCATACGCACTTACCGTGGGTACCGTGTTCACCACTCCACGGCAATGGGGCCCACAAAGGGAGGCATCCGATATGCTCCGGACGTTAACCTGGATGAGGTGCGGGCCCTTGCCATGCTCATGAGTTGGAAGTGCGCTCTCATGAATCTGCCGTACGGCGGGGCCAAGGGAGGCGTCAGGATAGACCCGAAAGCGCTCTCGCATGGGGAATTGGAGCGTTTGACGCGGCGGTACGCCTCAGAGATCAGCGTCTTGATGGGACCTGAAAAGGACATCCCCGCGCCGGACATGGGAACCAACGCTCAGGTGATGGCATGGATCATGGACACTTATTCCATGCACCAGGGATTTTCCGTTCGCGCTGTGGTGACCGGCAAGCCGGTACTGGTAGGAGGTTCCCTGGGACGAACCGAGGCTACCGGGCGGGGCGTTGTGGTCACCGCACGGGAGGCGCTGAAGCGAGCCGGCATCGATCCCAAGGGGGCCACTGCTGTAGTGCAGGGGTTCGGCAAGGTTGGCTCGGTGGCCGCGCGTCTGTCACGGGAACTGCTGGGCATGAAAGTCGTGGCGGCGAGCAGTTCCAGAGGCGGAGTGCTCAAAGAGTCGGGCCTGGATGTTGAGGGATTGGAACTGCATTACCAGGAATCAGGCGCGTGTGCGGATTTCGGTGACGCGGACAATGTCACCAATGAAGAGCTTCTGACACTCGATTGCGACGTCCTCATAGTCGCGGCCAAGGAAAACCAGATCCGAGGGGACAACGCAGGTGACATCAAAGCCAAAATCATCGCGGAAGGCGCCAACGGTCCTGTTACGCCTGCCGCAGATGACGCGTTGATCGATCGTGGAATCACCGTGATCCCCGATATTCTGTGCAATGCCGGCGGAGTGACGGTCAGCTACCTGGAATGGGTGCAGGATCTTCAGTCGTTCGCTTGGCCTCTGGAACGGATCAACGACCACCTTGAGAATATGATGGTCGAAGCCTTCCATAGTGTCATGACATGCTGCGACGCTCGCAAACTCAACAATCGTGTTGCAGCGCTGGCCCTGGCCGTTGAACGGATCGCCGAGGCCATCATGATACGAGGGATCTATCCGTAAGAGCGTCGGGTCGGAGGAAGAGATTATTCATGGCGCGTTCGGATGTTCATCCAGTACACCAGTTTGAACCCTGGCAGGTTTGGCCGGGGTCGTACGACAATCCCCCTGCCCCCGGATCTTATCCGTCACCGGCCGATCATGGGTTGAAGCTCGATCGTTCCACGCTCATTACGTCTATGGGTTCCTGCTTTGCCAGGGAAATCAAGACCGTGCTGGTTCGGGAAGGTTATTCGTACATTGCCGAAGAGATCGATCATCCCGCGTCAATGCACGCGAGCGCGGCATGGGAGCGGGTGTACAACACTTTTTCCATGCGCCAGATCTTCGAATACACCTTTGAGGACTGGAAGCCGAACCTTCGGTGGTGGAAATCTCCGGTTTCCGGCAAGATTCAGGATCCCTATCGTCGAATAGTACTCTATGACTCCGAGGAGGAGGCCGAGCAGGACTTTGAACACCATGTGCGCTGTTCCCGCCGGGCTCTGGAGCGCGCCGAAGTTCTGATCCTCACCCTGGGCTTGACCGAGATCTGGGAGGATCGACACGACGGATCGGTGATCTGCCTCCCGGGCGGCCCGTACGTGAACGAGCACGGGGACATGAGCCGTTATCGTTTCAGGGTGAGCAGGTTCCACGAAAACCTCGGAAACCTGGAACGCATTCACGAAATCATGGCACGCCACAACCCGGACTGTCGGCTGCTCATAACGGTCTCACCGGTCCATCTGTGGGCCACATTCCGCGAAGATTGCGACGTTATCAGTGCCAGCAGCAATTCCAAGGCCACACTCCGGGCCGTCGCGGATGAGTTCACCGCGAGTCACGACAATGTCTTCTATTTCCCCGCGTTCGAGATGGCCACCATCTACCGGCCCATTCAAGGTCAATCGATCTTTGCCGAAGGTCGGGAGAATTTCCATGTGAATCAGGAAACCGTTGAGTTCATCATGAAGCAGTTCTTTGGTTTCTATGCGGACTAGAGGTTGTCCGCAGGATCTGATACCAGTTGTCGACCATAGGAACCTACATGCCTGAAATCACAGGCACAACGAAGCATGAAAGTCCCGTGAAGAAACCACCCCTTTCCGGGTCTACGTATGGGGTGGTTTGGAGGGGAGCCACTGCGCGTGGGGCGATTGAGCGGGCCCCGGACAGCTTACGTGACATGACAGATGTCGGTAGCATGACGTTGAATGCCTGCCCGGCTAGGGCCTCCCCTCCAAGTCCATGCGCAGAGTGCGCGCTCTTCGCGCAGCATGCTGCGCCTGCTTGGATGCTCGCATGTGACGGCATTCGACGGACTTTGCACTGCATCCATTCTTCATACAAGAGTCCTCTTCGTTTGCGAAGGTACCGGCCCCAAGTAGGGGAGGCGGAGCCTCCCAATATGCATTCCCAGGCAAAGCCCTGAGCATGTCCCACATCTTTCAGGCTGGACACCGTGATTAACCTGCCAATGGGAACTACTGACCAGGCAGCGCCCCGTACGGCGCACACTGTGAATCGCCACGGGTTTCAGAAAGTGTCTCAAAACTCGGTCGTCCGCGAAAGTCGTAACACGCCGGGCAGGTGGGTGGCCCGGACGGCCCTCCGCGGGCGGCGAGGTAGCAGTTCTGGGATGTGATTACCGCTCATCGGCTCAGTACGTTGGTCGACAGCTAGTTGGCCGTGCGCCTAGCACCGTCTGGGCCACCCATCGTGCTACGATTCATGTCGTATTGGGGGTTTTGAGACAGCCTCTTCAACCCGTGGAGAGCGACACCCATCCAATTGTCCCGAACGACCCCGAAGGGGTCGACCAATCAGCAGCCACTCGGCGTGGGGCCAATGAGCCTGCACGATGTATCCGCGCTTCGAGCAGATGGAACCAGACCTCGAGGTGGCCATATCGCCCTGCGCGGAGCAGCCACTCGGCGTGGGGCCAATGAGCCTGCACGATGTATCCGTACTTCGAGCAGATGGAACCAGACCTCGAGGTGGCCATATCGCCCTGCGCGGAGCAGCCACTCGGCGTGGGGCCAAT
>CAZGNL010000112.1:0-17707 GCA_964527475.1 uncultured Syntrophaceae bacterium | reverse complement strand
ATTCTTGATTGGGTGCCAGGCGCCACTGCCGGCTTCTCAAGTCCCGCGGGACTTGGGGGCTTGTCACGAAATCAGTACTACCTATGAATCCTGAAACCTTGCCGGAACTCATTACCGTCATTCCAGAGCTTGCCCCGGACGCCGATCCGGGGAAAGCCGATGACGCCGCCGCAATATTGTCACCTGTTTGAAAGCGCATCAGTCTAAGGCGCGTGCCGCGGTTTTCCGTTCTTCTCCTATCCTCAATCGGCATCCGGCACTTCAATGTCCGCCGACACAGGCCTGTGGTTGGACTTGACCTTGTCGTCAGGGCAATATGAGGGGTAGGTCAGCAGAGTCTTGGCCTCGGCTTCCCAGTCTTTCGCTGGGCCGGACACGAAAATGTAGTCAAGCACAGTATTGTACTGTCTATTGCAGTGGGTGGCCAACAGTGGTTCGGGTCGAATCCACTGAAAAACCCCTTCGGCTGTCAGGTTGTCATATCCCGTGTCATGGCTGAAATGGCCCCTCTGGAGGTCCCATTGGAAGTTGAAGTCTCCGGCCGCGATAATGGGTAGAGTTTGGCCCTGCGCCCATTCATTGAGTAGGCGGGCCTGCTGCCGGCGTACGCTGGGCTTTTTCCGACAACTGCAGAGGTGATTCACCATGAACAGGAATCGACGACCATTGGGTTTGACTTGAAATTGGGCCACCAATGGGGCACGAATCTGCTGGCCGACCATCATCTCCTTCAGTTCGAAATGCTTCTCCTTTTCAAGACGGTCGGAATTGTACAGGATGAGCAGTCTGTCTCCGCCTCCAGTGGTTCCAAGGATTTGCTCAAATGAAGCTCCTTCTGCATAAGCAGCGGCCTCCCGGAAGAGGTGGGCCCACTTCTTGCTTTTCACTTCGGAGAGCGCCCAAATATCGCAGCCTGTGGTAGAGCCGATCACCATAGCTGTCGCCTGACCACTGGCGCCGCCGGACTCGACATTCCAGGCTATGATCCTGAGTCGCTCGGCGCACGAGTCGTCGGTGAGGCCGAAAAGGGACATGACGAGAAACAAAGAGAGCAGGACTCGTGTTTCTTGGCTGATCATTTCCCTATTCGTCCAATCTGCCCTCATGGGCGCCAAATGGGTAGACTTGCGTACCGCTGTTGGGTGATCTGTCCTGAGCGCTCAGCCGACGTCATACGGCAGGACGCACATCGACAGACCGACACTGAGAGTGTCCCCCGATCGGTCCGGTCACTCCAGGTCTTGGTAAGGACCGTTCCGACGGACTTGGATATAGTCCAGGGCCGTGCTCGCCATTGATTTCAGAACCGCTGTGGTTTCCAGTTCAATGTTGAGTCTGGATTCCATCCCATCCAGGCAAATCCCTATCGACTCTATGAGAACCCTGGAAACCGCTAGCGGTTGTCCTTCGACGCTGCTATTGTCGTTTGAGGTCATGTCTCCGCCTTATGCTGTTATTTCGCGCGAGTCTCGTGACCGTCGGCCGCGATGGCAGCGAGACAACTTGCGAGTCCGTCCGGTGGTTGGCTTCTATTGTTCCTGGGATCCGCGCGGGCCCGAGCAAGCGACATCGAGCAAAACGCCTCTCTTGGCACACTTCTCGCAACCTGGAGCCAGTGATTTGTACGGCACAATGTCAAGAACCGACTCCTTGTTTTCAGATCCAACGTTTGGAAGAGATCGGCCTCTCTTATGGCCAGCTCTCATCCTCCTCAAACGGGGTCGGGATCATGAATCGTCTCTTCCTCTGCTCACCCGAGTGGGGAAGGCCTTACGAACGCTTAGGTTCAAAGGGGAGGACCGTTACCCTCCGGATCTCTTGAGAAGTCCCGTGTCAATAGACAATGTCCTGAAATGGCTAGACTTGGTGTGGCACTCGCTGGAATCAGCGCCCCACGCGAAGCTCGTGGACACGCGGCGAAACATAATGAACGAGATCATGGGGTCCGGCCTGTCCTCGGAGGAACAATCCCTCCTGCTTACCGCACTGGACTACCTCTTCAGGCTGTCTGCCGCCGCGAAGCTGTCGGCCACGAGTCGTAGGCGCTTGCTCCCGGAGGTCCCTTCTTCCAAGAGCATTCCAATGCAAGCGGTGTACCTAAAGCTTGCAGGATTGGCCGCCACTGACCTTCCGGTATGGCTCGTGGGGGAAAAGGGGACCGAGCTGGAGTGGGCCGCCGGACTTATCCACAGGCTCAGAGGGCTTCCCGAAGACACGTTTGTGGTGTGGGGATCGGAACAGGCTTTGTCGGCTGAGAAGATCAAATCCTGGAACGGTGCCGAGACTGATGGGGCCGCGGGCCAGGAAACCACTGTGTTTATAACGGATTTGGACCGGACATCAGAGTCGTTCCAGAGATCCTTGTACGGCCTGTTGGCTGGTCAACTAGGGCATACTCCGGCATTTAGATTGATTGTGACGTCACAGCCCCTGAACCCGCTCACTGATCCGCAACCAGGATATCTTGTGGATCTATTTGCGTTTCTCGCTCCAACCAGGGTGGAGATTCCGCCGCTCCGGGATCGAATGGAGGACTTGCCCGCGTTGATGGCTTTCCTTGCCGGTTCGCAGGGCAGGGGAGATCCTACCGGTCGCGTGACTTCGGATGCCATGGATCTGCTCCATGAGTATGGCTGGCCCGGAAACATGCTTGAATTACAAACGATTACTGATTTTCTGGTGCGGCGCAGGCCCGCGGGTGCGATCCGTCCGGAGCATCTGCCCGGGTTCCTAAGGGCCTCCCCCGAGCATGAGGGGCGACTGATGGACATCCTGCTGGAGATACACAAGGATGACAATTTTAGGGCCCTTAAATCCGAGGCCGGTCGCCGTAGGCTTGCTCAATTTCTTTTTCATCGGAGCGAAGACACATTCAAAGCATCCGACGTGCAAAGGCTGTTTACTATTGGGCGTGAGACCGCCAGACGCCTGCTCGTGTCCCTTCAGGAAAAGGGTTTGATCGAAGGTCTACGCGGCGCTAAATCTCTTAGAACTACTCGATACCGGCCTACTGCGGCATGCGGAAGGTTCGGGCCGGCTGAAGAATGAGCTCGTCATGTGAGTTCCGCAACAGGACGTCGGCGGAAAAGATTCAAGATTTCCAGCCGCGTGCAGCCGGGAAGTAGGCCTATTTCCACATGCCATCTATGAGAATAGGCCTAATCTGTCGAGGTAGCGGTTTCCTTTTTGGGGCTATCCGGATCACTCCACCACATACCATGTCTTGTGGTCATCCGATTGAGATCCTTGTTGTTGGCGCAACCTGCCTACCCCAAAGGCGCTGACTTAATACAACTGTAGCTCCCCGTACGAAGCATAAACCCAATACCTTTCTCGAAGCGCCCACAACAACCGACTCCAAACCTCCCCCATACGTTATTCCGGGAGCTTGTACGGTTCACGCCGAACTCTTATCCTCTTTTTCCATGCGTTGCCGCTCACGCAGGGGGCTCGTTGGAGTGATCCAGCGGATGCGGCATGATGTTGACGGAATTCCGGGCATTTAGTCTTATTGCAGGGAATAATGGATAATGATGGCACGTATATTGCTCATTTTGGCAATTGTCCATTGTCGCAAGTCATGACTCAATTTCTCGACGGTTGAATAGAAGCAACCGTCCAATTACCGACAGGGGTGGGCGAGACTCGCTAGTCAGGACAGGGACGCTCACAAGAAACTAAGTTGAAGCGGAAGGGAATAGACGCGGATCTGATCCATGCCCAGGCGAGGCGGAATTGACGCCCCGGGTGTGCTCCGCGGTATCAGTGCCCGTGGGATGGAACGACGAGCAAGTCTCAGGGGTAAGCGGGATCCAGAGGAGGTTCCTGAATCGGGTTGCGGAATGCCTTCACGGGACGCCAACGACCGGTTTTGGATGGGTACTGTAGAGAATCGGGCGTTTATTCTACTGATGACCGGCAACATCCATTCTTGGATTCGGATTCTTAGTTTCTTAAGGGTGTCCCACTTGATTCACACGTAAGATTTCTGGTGGGAGTCAATCACGGAGGGCTTCATGAGAAAATATCTATTTGCCGGGATGTTCGTAGCGCTGCTTGCCTTCAGCGCCCCCATTCCGGCGCCGGCAGCGGACTATTTCATTATTGAAGACAAGAATGGTGTGTGTCGTGTCATTAAGGCCCGCGGCTGGACACGGAAATCAATCGACGGGCCGTTCACGACCAAGCGGGAAGCAATGCGCGTCAAGGCGCGGATTTGTCCGAAGAGGCGTTGAGCCAGGGCGTCCCACCTAACGTGTATGGACATCTGACTTGAGGCTCGGATTGGTGGGTACGGAGGCAATGGATCATGGACGATAAGCACATAATATTTGAGAGCACGGTAGTCGGCCTCATTGTCTTGGCGTTCACATGGCCTGTGTTCTATGTCATCAATGATGCTGAAGCGATGCAGGCTATGAGGCTGCTGGTTGTCCCGAATTCAACCAAGGAAACTGGCGTTTCAGAGGTTATTGCCCGGCTTGTCGTGCTAGGGGTGGCTCTGAGTTCCCTCGGTTTGATCGTGCGAGTAGCTTCAATTGTTCTCTATCAGGAGAAGCATGGAAAGGACCCGTATCGTAAGGCATTTGCCGCGGCCATCAAGGATGAGGTGAAGTGGTGTTCGGCCATCGATTGCCCGATCAAAAGTGGCATAACCAATGCCAGCGATGATGCGCTCTTCGTATGGGCCCAATACTCCGATCCGCAGGAAGCTCTCCGTGAATGGGGCCGAACTCGGAGGCGTTACATGTATGTGGGCGAGAACTGGAAAACGGCTATGCACCTCGGGCTCGGATTGGGGCTTGTTTCGGGATTGGTTTCTCGCCTGGACCACCTTGGGTCACCAAACTGCTGTCGTCTTCTCGTGGCTTTAGCAGTGCTCTTTGGTTTTCTCGTCGCCAAATACGGTTTGAATCGATTAATCGACCATAATCGAAGGGAGGAACAATCAATGGTTGCCGTCTACGTGGCCGGCATCAGAAGCAACAGGCTGCGTAAGGAATTCCTAAAACCAAAATTCCGGGGACACCATACTTAATGTGCGTTCCGGTCTCCGTCATTCCATCAGTGAATCCAGGGTTTGATGTTGCATGGCTCCTGAGACGCGGGCTAATCTGATCTGTCGGGTGCCTTTCAAGTCCGCGATGGCGCCGAAGATGTCGAGGGAGGGATCAACTCTGACCTTAGGCTTTTCCGAGTTGCCGGTCCAGCCTTTCGACTCTTCTTCGGAGCCTCCCGTCATGGTTCAGCGTGATCTTCATACGACACGCGACACTGCTCACACTACCGTAGTTGTCCGGACGGACGCGGACAGAAATACATGGCTGCGTTTTTTGCCTCATTGGTGACGCCTCTCCTGCTCGACCGCAAATGACTCCAGTCTGTGTCATGCGCCTCACACACTGCCGTCTTTATCGCCCATTCCCGGGAACCGCATCCTAAGGAGCGTTGACATGCGATAGACACGTGATACCGTATTCATGGGATCGAGAATGCTTAGTGGATCAAATGTTCCCGGGCTCCCTTGGGAGAATCTTTTGGACGGATGTGGGAGTAGATGTCCTTCAGAAACTCTTCCTTACAACGCGGACACATTACGAACGCATCGTCTTCGTACACTTGGCGATTGAGTTCCTCTTCGCTGCACGCAGACATGTCGGCCATTATGTTGGAGAGTTCTTCTCCCGGATCATCTTCATCTGCGTGGGGGATCACTCCGTCAAACATGGAACGCACCCGCACCGCAACGTGGTATTTGAGGGATCCCTCCGGAATGGAACGTCCGCATCGATTACAGTGATTCCCGTCCATAACGTTGACACAGCCTCCTGGTGAGATTATAAGAAAAACAACGACAATGCGCCACAAGAAAAAGGCAAGGGAGATCGTATGCAGTTTCCGGAATACAGGGCACGCCGCCTCAGACGGACCGAAACACTCAGGAGCATGGTTCGAGAGGTTCAACTTGATCACCGGGATTTTATACTCCCTTTCTTTGTCCGACACGGTAAGAATGTAAGAAACCCCATTGCAAGCATGCCGGGAGTCTTCCAGCTCTCTATCGACGAGCTTCTACGGGATCTGGAGGAACCGGTCGAGCGGGGTATGCCTGCGATCATCCTTTTCGGGATACCCGAGAAGAAGGACCCGGTGGGATCCGAAGGCTATTCAAAGTCGGGCATCATCCAGCAGGCGGTTCGTAGAGTCAAAGACACATACCCTGACCTGGTGGTGATAACCGATGTTTGCCTGTGTGATTACACGGATCATGGACATTGCGGAATTATCCGAGACAACGATGTGGACAATGACCAGACCATTGAACTTCTTGCCAGGATGGCCGTCTCCCATGCTCGGGCAGGCGCTGACATTGTGGCGCCCAGCGACATGATGGACGGGAGAGTGGCGGCCATACGAGAGGCCCTGGACGAAGCCGCCTATGAGTGGCTGCCCATTCTGTCCTACGCGGCCAAGTACGCGTCGGCCTTCTATGGGCCTTTCAGGGACGCGGCCGAGTCTTCGCCCCGGTTCGGAGATCGTAGGTCTTATCAAATGGATCCCGCGAATTCGGACGAGGGTATTCGTGAAGCGGCCCTGGACGTCAACGAAGGCGCGGATCTCTTGATGGTCAAGCCCGCTCTGCCGTATCTGGATGTGATCTGGAGGGTGCGAAACACGTTTGATCTCCCGCTGGTTGCGTACAATGTCAGCGGTGAGTTCGCAATGATCAAAGCCGCCGCGGAAAAGGGCTGGATCGACGGGGATCGCTGCATGATGGAGGCCCTTACCGCTATCAAGAGAGCGGGCGCGGATCTGATAATCTCCTATCACGCCCTGGAAGCCGTTCGAATCCTACAAGGTGATTCTCCCCGCCAGAGGAAAAAGTGAATCGTTTTCAATTGAGATTGGTGGCCTGGGAGATGACAAGGTCGTGCAACTTGGCCTGCGTACACTGCCGTGCAGGAGCTTGTGCTGAACCGGATCCGGATGATCTTACTACTGAAGAGGGCCGCTCTCTGATCGACGGAATCGCCCGGGTGGGAAAGCCGATTCTGATCATGACCGGGGGGGAACCCCTGATGAGACCGGATCTATTCGATCTGGCCCGCTATGCAACCAAAGCCGGCTTGCGTCCGGTTGTGGCCACCAACGGGGTGCTGATCACACGAGAGACGGCTGGAGAGATAGCCTCCGTGGGGATACCGAGAGTCAGTATCAGCTTGGATGGCGCTACGCCCGAGGATCACGACGCTTTCCGCGGAGTCCCCGGCGCGTTCGAGGGTTCGGTGCAGGGAATCGAGAACCTTCGCAGCGCGGGCGTTTCCGTCCAGATCAATACTACCCTCACCCGCAGAAATCGGCGCCGGTTGTCGGAGATCATGAGCCTGGCTGAGAAGATGGGCGCTGACGCATTTCACGTATTTCTCCTTGTCCCCACAGGGCGAGCGAAAGAGATGTCAGGCGAGGAGATGGGTCCTGAAGAATACGAGGAGACTCTGCTGGAGTTCTACCGGCTCAGTCGGAAATCCGGACTTGAAACCAGGGCCACCTGCGCTCCCCAGTACTATCGGATACTGAGACAGCAGGCGAAGGCGGAAGGACTGGAAGTGACTGAACAGACCTTTGGGCTCAATGCACGTACCCGTGGATGCCTGGGAGGCCTCTCGTTTGTGTTTGTTTCACACAGGGGTGACTTGCAGCCGTGCGGGTACTTTGACGTACAAGCCGGGAACATCAGGGAAAGAAGCTTTGCGGATCTGTGGGAAAATGCGGGCCTGTTCAAGGAGCTTCGGAATTTCAGCCTGTTGGAGGAAAAATGCGGAAAATGCGACTACCTGCGTTTCTGTGGAGGCTGTAGGGCGCGGGCTTATGAACACACGGGCCGGTACATGTCTGAAGAGCCTTACTGTGCGCACGTGCCCCCTGCCATGAAGAGAAAGCAGGGCGCTGACGACACGAGCACGCCTGAGTCCGGGTGAGGCGCGGTCTCACACCAACTATGATCGCAAGAAAGCGACAACGAAATATGAAAGTCCTTTCCGTTGTTCAGTGGTCCGGGGCTTCGCCTCGGACAGGGGTTCCAAGAGCGCGCACGCTGCGCACGACATTGGAGGGGAGACTCATCTCCCCTCCAAACCACCCCATACGTTGAACCGCAAAGGGGTGGTTTCTTCACTGGACTTTCAGGTAAACCAACATGCCCGGCAGGGCGCCGGGCACAGCGAAACATGAGAATTCCGGCAACGCGCCGGGTCCCAGGCGTAGGGGCGTAGCATGCTACGCCCTCCTGAACGGTTAGGCGTCTCTAATCAGGTCAGGCCGTGCCCTGGGACGCTTCCTAGAATAAGATCAAGCTTGGAGGAATACATGATTATTGAGCAAATTCAGATCGGAGCATTCCAGATCTATTGTTATATACTCGGTGACTCCGACACAGGGGAAGGGATCGTTGTAGACCCCGGTGGGCCTTCAGGTCCGATACTGGCCAAAGCCAAGGAACGGGGCGTGACTTCAATCAAATACATCGTCAACACCCACTGTCACGTGGATCACATAGCGGGCAATGCGGATATGCACGAGGCCACAGACGCGCCCATTGCCATCCACGAAGCGGACGCTCCGGAACTGTCGAATCCCAATCCCGGTGCCCTGGCCATGTTCGGCGCAAAACCTTCCGCTCCACCCGGTCTTCTGCTCAAGGACGGGGACAAGATAACATTCGGAAATGAATCCGTTGAGGTGATCCACACCCCCGGGCACAGCCGTGGCGGCATCTGCTTGTACTTTCCCGGGTACGTGATCACTGGAGATACGCTGTTCGTGGGCGCGGTAGGGCGTACAGACCTGGCAGGCGGGTCGTTCGAGGTGCTCCAGTCTTCGATCAGGAACAGACTCTACACGCTCCCGGATGACACGGTAGTCCTCCCGGGCCACGCATACGGCGTTACCCCCACGTCAACCATAGCACGAGAAAAGGCCGAGAATATGTTCGTTTGATCGGGAAATCGGGAATTCGGATGTTGTCCCTCCGGAACGTCCATGAGCACAGCTATTCCCTCATGGGTGTCCCGGAAGGATTCTTGAGACCAGCCCCGGAATTGGTTCCGGGTAACCGTTCACCGTGAACCGTAAAAGTTCCCGGAATTACGTATGGGGGAGGTTTGGAGGGGGAGATGAGTCTCCCCCTCCATTCTCACCGGGCGCAGAACCGCTTCAAGCCCGGTGAACCATTACGGCTCCGGGATATGATCATTTCGTAAACGAGCTCACCTGCTGAAAGAACGCGCTCGAAACCACCAGGATAGTCTGATTCCGGTTTTCCAATTCTATGGCAGCCTCAAGAGAGGGAGCGGACGCGTTTGTGTCCAGAACGGTTTTGGTCAGCGCGAGCCCTCCTCGACTCTTTTGCAGAAGGATCTTTGCTACGGAAAACGCCTCCTGGAGCAGTTCGTCCTTTGGGACGACTTTACTCACAAGCCCGATCCTCTCGGATTCTTCCGCGCCCACGCGTCTGCCGGTGAACAGTATTTCCGAAGCACGGGACATCCCTACCAGCCGGGGCAAAAGATACGATGTTCCCATCTCGCCCGCAGACAGACCGATGTTTATGAATGACGCCACAAAATAGGCATCGGGCGCGGCAAGACGAATATCCGCTGCCAGGGTCAAGGCAAAGCCTCCACCCGCGGCCGCACCGTTCACAGCGGCTATTACCGGTTGAGGGATCCGTCGCAGCCCCAGGACCAAAGCGGAGTAACGTTCCTGCACCATCCGAAGGAAGTTGTCGGCCGACGCAAACTCCGGAGCGTCCTTGTGGGCCATGGCCTCGGCCAGGTCCGCGCCGGAGCAGAACCCTCGGCCTGCGCCCGTCAGTATCACTACTCGGATGCTGTCGTCGGATGAAAGCTTAATGAACAGTTCGTCGAACGCCTCAAGAACGGCCATGTTCAAGGCATTGAGTTTGTCCGGACGCTGAATGGTAATCAGGCCGACACCGGGTTCTGCTTCCTCAAAGGAAACAGCGCCGGGTTTATTTGTTTCTGATTCAGCCATGGTGTTTCTTCTCGCTTTCCCAATTCTCTCAGGGAGAATATGAACTGATGATGATTTGATGCTCTTGGTGTTCTGCCCGAATGAGATCTTAACTTCCAGGTGATCTGTCAGTCAATTACAAAGAAAGCAAAAGGGTAACCATTTGGGCGGGAGGACGTTTCCGGTGAACATGTCATTGCGAGCACAGCGAAGCAATCCCCAAATTGGCTGGTTAGGGCTTGTCACAAAACACACCTGACAGCAACGGAAGGCGCCGCGGGCCAAGGACGTAGGGGCTACGCATGCGTCGCCCCCTTCACCCCGGGGTATCACGTAGAGCCAACTACAATCGCCATCGCTGGATGTGTCCCACGATTTCAGGCGTGTCTTTCATCGACCCGCCCCGTTACTGAACAATGGCGCGGGAGCCGTCTTCATACCGCCGAAGAGGGTGTGGAATGCCGATAGATGTAAGGTCATGAACATCCCAAGAGGGCGCAGCATGCTACGCGCGGTTCAGCCTGTCCCCACAGCCGTCGCAATAAGCACGATGGGTTACCTGCCCCCGCCTTCCAAAGACTGGGGTCCCAATTCAGAAAGGCGCATAACCAGACTTGACCCGTCAACGCGTCAATCGAAGACTATTTAGCCACAGAGGCCACAGAGGCCACAGAGAAAGATATTGGCCGGAAATCCTCTGTGTGCTCTGTGATCTCTGTGGCTGAATCTTACTATTCTTTCTGCCTTGGGTTCACGTCAACCCGCGCTGACACCCACCGAGTAATCCTCCGGTTTCATCCGGGCAACGGGAAGAATGACGTTGGTGAACCAGTTGTGGAAGCCGATGTTAACCTTCTTGATCGCTTCGTCCCAGTCACCGTCGTAATCGGATTCTTCCAAATCCTCGATCGTATCGGCAGTCAGATCGGAGAATTCCGCGAGTTGCTCACGTGTCATGTGGAGCGTGGTACGGATGTTGTACATCTGGCCGGCAAGGTCGGCCTGGACCTTTATCTCTTTCAGGGACGCCTGAGCTTCAGGATCATCTTTGATGTACCGGTCATACATCCACTGATAGGCATTTGAACTGAGTTTCTTCCTTTTCATTTTCAAGGCTCCCATAGAAAGGTGTGGGACTCCGGATCAGCTTCAAACTTACTCTTCAAATCTAAGGCTCGGTCGATCTCCTTGTCCGGCACCTTCTTCTTCTTGGTGAACCCATGAGTAAGAACCACCGCGGTATTCCCATGAAAGAAGTATAACATACGGTAGTTGACGCTTCCAACTCTCACTCGGAGTTCATGAATGCCGTCTCTCAGGGTGTCCGCATACGGTCGATGGAGTTCATAACCGAAAGTCATCAACCGTTCAATCCATTCAACACACTTCTCTCTGGGTTTCTTCTGAAGTCCATCAACCCAGGTGACCATCGGAAGCGTTCCATCATCCTCTTTGTAGAATACGACTCGCACCGGCGGCAATAGTTCTTCCTCCGTATCTTTTATCAATGATTCCAAAGGAAAGGTCAAGGTCTGAGGCGCGGCAGGTGTTAAGCCGCCGCACTCGCGAGAGCAGCGATCTTCCATCGGGCAAGGGGGGCGAAGACTATTTAGCCACAGAGATCACAGAGCACACAGAGGATTTGTGGCCAATATCTTTCTCTGTGCTCTCTGTGTCCTCTGTGGCTAAATCTTGCTATTCTTTCTGCTTCGCCAGTGCAAGGGGTCAACACCGGTATTGGGCTTTTCTGAATTGCCGTTCCAGCCTTTCGACTGTGGCGAAGAAAGAATTTGGCCACAGAGAGCACAGAGAGCACAGAGAAATACATGGCGGATCAATTGACGAAAGGAATTGTTGGGGCGGCCATTTAGTACCGCTTCGCCATTTAACAAGTAAAGCCTCGGGGCCTACGATGTGCGATGCTCGAAGGGGAAGATGGGCTCCCCCTTCGAGTCCAGGCGCAGCGTGCGCTCTTCGATTACCCTGTCCAAGGCGAAGCCCCGGACCATTGAACAACGGAAAGGACTTTCATACTTCGTTGTCGCATTCTTGCGATGGTTGGTATAAGATGCGACTGATGTTGGACGGAAACAAAGCTGTGCTTGTGCCGTGCGACCTTTGCGGCGGGGCCGATCATAGACTCCTCTTTGTGAAGGAAGGATTTCGCCACGTCCAGTGCATCGAATGTGGGCTGGTGTTCGTCAACCCAAGGCTGGCCGGGCATCTTGATTTCCAGCGGGTGTCGGGAACCGGCGGGCAGGGAGACGTCACACTGACCCGTGCCCAGCAGCGTCGTCTCACCAGAGAAGTCAAGGCTCTTGAGCCTTTTCGCAGGCGGGACCGCATCCTCGAGATTGGTCCGGGAAGGGGGTGGTTCATAGCTGAAGCCTCAAGGATGGGCTGGGAAACCTGGGCCGTGGAGATAAACGTGGATGCCCTGGAACATCTTGCCTTTAGGAATCCGCATCGGGTGATAAGAGCATCGGCAGACAACTTCGACGCGCCCGCGGATTCAATGGATGTGGTCAGGATGTGGGACGTCATCGAACACCTGGAGTCTCCAAGACGCGCTGTAGCCCGTGCCAAGAGGGTCCTTAGACGAGGTGGAATCCTGCAAGTTTCGACAACCAATTTCGACTCTTTGTCAAGACGTGTGAACGGCCCGGAATGGGTATACTTGAACGGATCGGATCATATAGTCCTTTTCACCCCTCCCACTATGACCCGCTTACTGGGCGATGCCGGTTTCCAGGACATTCGAATCCGTACCAGATCCTTCAACCTGGTCAGAAAACTCCATCACCCTGAGAAAGCCCTGCCTGACACCAGTACGTTCCTGAAACCTTTCCGGAAACTCATCGACGAGCTGATCCGCCTGACGATGTACGGTCATCTCATGATCGTTACGGCTGTGAAACCCTGAATCCCCCGGCGTTGCATAGGCGCTAACTTACTTTTACTACAGTTTCAGGTCCGTCATTCCCGGGAACCCCGGATCGGAGTCCGGGGCAGGCGCCGGAATCCAGGTCACGAGTGGAGAACCGATGAATATAATGGTTGTCGAAACTAATTTCGCATTCCTCGGAAACCTTTTCCTGTGGGGCAGGATTTGTACTGGACGATTGTTTGACTGGACCCCGGCTGTAGCCCGGGTGGCGATCCGAACGGTCTCCCATCGTTGATCCCATTTTCGGGGGATTCCTTCGGCGCATTTGAGCTAAGTTAACGCATATGCCCACTTGGGGCCCGCCGCGTTCACAAGTTCTTCCTGAAAACACGGTATTGCTTGTTGATTTTTGCGCCGCCCTCCAACAGGAATCTGTTTATGGCGTCATTGTCTTCCAGGGTCCATCCGAACTCAAGGTATTCCCAATGCGGGTGGTCTTTCAGCGCCTTTGTCAAATGGTTTGCAGCTACCAGTGGGATCCCCAGCTTTTGGTATCGTTTCTTGACTCCGAACAGCATCGCTCGAAAGCCTCTTATTTCGCGTCTGTAGAGCAGGTACTTTAAAACACCGCTCAGACCGATCTTTCCGTTCAGACGCCACAGCAGTGGGTTAAAATCAGGCGCTATCATTATCATTCCGGCCGGGTCCTGATCATAATAGACAAAATAGGTCAAACCCTCCACCAGGATCCAAGTCAGCTCCTTTCCTGCTTCAACGGATTCTTCAGGGGTTACCGGGACAAATCCCCAGTTGTCTGCCCAAGCTGATTTGTATATTTCCGCGATCAACGCCATTTCGGACTGAAAGTTTTTCCTGGACCCGTTGCGACTCCAGACCTTGCCCCTTTGCTCCAATCGGCGGACCAGGCGATCCATTCTCGGACTGAGCTTGATTTCTTCGAACACGATGAGACTCTTGAGGTCCTTTTCCTTGGTGAAGCCGGCCTCTTCCACGAGTCTCACGTAATAGGGGTGGTTCCACGGCATCATGATTGTGGGACGATACTCGAACCCCTCTATCAGGAGCCCGACCGTGTAATTTGTGGACGGGTTGAGAGGACCCCGGAGAAAATCCATGCCTTTGCGTGTTACCCAATCCTGCACAGCGGAAAAAAGCGCTGAAGCGGCTTCCTGATCGTCCATGCACTCAAAGAAACCCCATACGCCCATTTTTTCGTTGTGGTAGTCGTTGTTGTTGTTGTCGATTATGCCCGCAATTCGCCCTACAACCTCTCCCCCGCGACGAGCCAGAAAGAGCCTCTGCTCGGAGAACTTCCAGAACGGGTGTTTCCTGGTGTCCAATAGGTGTCGAATATCTCTCTTGAGAGGAGGAACCCAGTTACACTCCCTTGGATAAATCTTCCAGGGAAGGTTTATGAATCCCTTCAGGTCTGCTCTTGACGAAACAATATCTATACTCAATTCGGACATGCCTATGACGCCTCTACTGCTCTGTATGAAGCTTCTTAGATCGGCCCCTGGTGTGGCCGGCCTTTCCGATCCATGCCGGCGGAAATTGGAGCGTCCGCCCGCTATGAGTCTCCGAGCAAGGACCGCGGACGCGCGTTCTTGTCGGCATTGCTAGGAGCTTGGACAGTTATCATGCCTGAAGTCCTCCGTCAAGAACAGGGTTTGGCGGCAATCAAAGGACTTCCCGGGAGGCGCCGCGGTATGGACGACTACCCGTGGCTGTCGGCGATCTTTTCAAACATCCTTACAAGTCCGACGCAAAGCGTAAAGATAGCTTCAATGTTTAGGTTGTCCTCTGCGGTGCTGTCTACGAACACATGGAGTGTGGATTCGAGACCATCCTCGGCGTTCCAGTAACATATGAGCATCGGCGTCCGTGGCATAGGATACAGAACAATAGAAATGTCCGCGCCGATGCCGGAAGCCGTCGGCCTTCCGTTGAATATGTGAATCATGTTCTCAAAGAGTTCCGGATGGGAATCAGCAATTTGTTTCAAGGGTTTCTCAAATTGGTCCGCAAAGAGCGGTCCCCATGTCACCCCATTGCTCAGTTCCCTGAACGGAACCCATTTTCCTGAAAGATCTCTTCCGGAACAGGATATCACATAGTTGAGCAACGGTTCAGTCACCCAGGCATGCACGTGACAGTCAGAAATAATGCCCCCGTCCGGGCAGACACTGAAATCCTTGCCAAGACACTTGACGATCAACTTATCTCCGGAAAGCGAAGCCCGCAGCCGCTCTACGGAGGATGAAAAGTCGATCGCCGCAACTTTTTGTTTCAAGGGTTCCAGCGCTTGTTGGTGTTCCAGTTCCGTGCCCGCCCTGTTTCGAGATTGCCCCTCAAATAGCTCAATTATCCGACCGTCAACATACGGGCAGTCTCCAAGACGCCTATCACCTTTGAATACCGCAACAGCAAAGGCCAAACACGACGGAGCGAAACACTCTCTGCAATTGGTGCCTTGGAGCAGTTTGAAGACATCCATAGCACTATCCAATTGAGACACCTGCAATTCTCCTTTGACAATAGAGTATAGTTACTGTCCTTCGCATTGGCAAGAAGGGGGAATAGGGTTATCCGGATCACTCCACCACATACTGTATCTTGAGATCTTCCGTTTGACATCGATGTTGTTCGGGGAAACTTCCGCAATCCGCATTCCACAATCACATTCCCCATTCCTCGGTTGTCATATTCAAGCATCGCTACAGCATGCCCTGAGCCAAATCTATTCGGGGGATCGCAGCCAGTGATCGATGGAGTTGGCATAATAACGTAGAACCTGTTCTTCTTCAGGCACTGCTTTGAATTTGCCGTTGGATTCGGTAATGAAGCCCCGCAGCAGCATCAGGTCTATCGCGTCGGCAATGACATGAGCGCGGGTGCTGCGGGGCGTCTCAAGGATTGGCGCTCCGCGTTCTTGCATTTCGCTTATCAACTGGTTGCCGAGTCGCTCAACTTCCAGGACATCCAATTCCGCGTCCATAGAGCGTAAGAAAATCGCAGATGTCAGAGATACCGGCACTACCGGTATGACATCTGAAATGGCGCCCATCACCCGTTGACACAGTTTTTCGACTTCCGGAAACCGCTCCTCGCGCTCCAACCGGCTGAAAACAATCCCTTGCTCACGGCAATAGGCCTTGACCGACACCGGATTTCCAAAGTTAACGCACGCGTAACCATAGCGCTGCCAACGGCTGAGTATCATCAGGAATAGACTGCGCGCGATAAAAGTACCTGTGGTTCGGACAACAAACCACATACTCCGTTTTTCGACTGTGGGATCAAGGGCGCGCAGTAGGCTCCGATCCTCAACAGTGCGATCATAGTTAATACCGACCGGGATAAACACAATATCTCGATCATTGTCAGGATCAAATCCGCGCAACATGTAGTCCATCAGTCCAAGTTTGGGTGCCCGTAGTTTGCCGTCACGACTGAGGCCGCCTTCGAGAAAGACAGCCTGGCAGACTCCCTCCTGGGTTGCCATGTGAATGTATCGTTCCAGGACCCGTCGGTATAGGGGATCGCCGGAGTTGCGACGGACAAAAAAGGCGCCCATGAAGCGGATCAACATATGTAGTGGCCAGACCTTGGCCCATTCGCCCACAGCGTAGGAAAGGGTTGTCCGTTCCGCGGCCAGGAATGCTACCAAGATGTAGTCCATGTTTGATCGGTGATTCATGGCAAACACCACGGTGGAATCCGGGCTGATAGTCTTGTATTGCTCATCTTGCAGAAGCCCTACTCGCACCCGGTAAAGAAGCCGTGCAATTTTCTTGGCAATCCAGTATCCGATTCGAAAATAGAAATACGCGTTAAAAGAAGGCACTATTTCCCGGGCATAGTTCCTGACATTGTTCTGCACTACTTCCAGAGGCATGTCGTACTCTCGGGCGTAGTTCTGTATTGCTTCGAGGACCTTGGGATCATAAGCCAGCCGGTCAATAAGGACCTGCCTTTTGGTCAACTGGAATGGTCGGATCTCAATGTCAAGCCGGGTGCCGATCTCTTCAATAACCCGGTAGACCCGCCGCCGCAAGAACCAGCGGGTGCTGGGGATCAATATCCGGTCGAGCACTGCTATGGCGGCAATGCCGATCAGCAAAACGAAAAGCCACATAGAGATTGTAATCTGTCCTGCCATTGAATTCCGCCTTTTGGGGATGAGATGTGTTGGGTTGCTGTTTCTTCGTCTATTCCACATGCACGTTACTGAAACCAGCGCAAACTGTCAACTGAAAAGCCCGGGG
Organism: uncultured Syntrophaceae bacterium; assembly: GCA_964527475.1. Taxonomy (GTDB): domain Bacteria; phylum Desulfobacterota; class Desulfomonilia; order Desulfomonilales; family Desulfomonilaceae; genus CAZGNL01. The sequence goes on along the minus strand of CAZGNL010000112.1, from coordinate 499 downwards.
GCCGTATTTGAACCGAGTTTCCATTTTTCAAGCTCACAAGGAGTGTAACGGTTTGAGATAAGGAGAGAAACCGGGATGTTGGCTGTGCCTCTAACATATTATGCAGGTTGTGCCTGACATGGGCTTATTGTTCAGTATATATGCCTCTGTATGGCATACCTACAGAAGAAGATCAGAGGCGGCGTGTATTACTACTTTACGCAGACAAAACGGATCGACGGCAAATCCAAGAAGGTCCAGCAGGTCTACTTAGGAACCCCGGAACAGATCTTTGAGAAGTGTACTGGAGTCAGTGGGCCCGATGCTCCGGTGAAGGCGTCCCATCTTGAGTTTGGATTGCCCGCGGCCCTGCATCAACAGGCATTGGAGATCGGCCTCATTCCTTTGATTAATTCCTATGCCACGGTTACCGGCCCGTCTTTGGATGTAGGCCAGTATCTTACGCTGGCGGCCATTAACAGGGTCTGTGAGCCCAGAAGCAAGAATGGGATCGGTTCAT
>CAZGNL010000111.1:0-18069 GCA_964527475.1 uncultured Syntrophaceae bacterium | reverse complement strand
ATCTGGCCGCGGTCCTTGCCGGGCTTCCCTGGTACCACGTGGTTCTGGGCCCCGCCCACCGCGGGGCCCAGAACCACGTGGTACCAGGGAAGCCCGGCAAGGACCGCGGCCAGATCACCTGAATCGGAATAGATCAGCGTTTGGAAAAATTCGATCAGCCATCGAAAGCCGACCGCGCCCAGTCCTGCCAACAACCCCACCAGCATCCCCAGCACGGGAAGCGCAAGAGACCGGTATTGGTAGAGCAACCTGGAGCCTAAGTGAGCGCGGTCCGCTGTCATGAGTGAAGTACACCGGGGGCCGATTGCTTCGGCCGATAATGAGTGTTAGGATAAAGGGTCAGCATAGGATATGGGAGGAATCAATTCAATGAAAATCATCAGGGTGACCCTTGCGGTCGTGTTGATTGTCGGTCTTGCGTCGGTACCCAACCTGGTCAATGGGGGCACGGCCTACAAAAGAACCTCGTCCTGGAGCGGCTACTCTTGGGGCGAATGGGGGGACCTCAAACCCTTTGGGATCGAACCCCATGTGATGAGATGGGTTGAGGACGGTCTGGCCCTGGTGCTGGACATTCCGCTGGCCCTTTTGAGTCCTATTACGTGTCCTATTGTCACGCCGATAATGGATAAGCTCGATCCGGTGGAAAGGCGAAGTTTTCACCGCCCCAGGTCCGGGAAGTGAACAGCGCGTCCGAAATTCATCCCATAGACAGGCTTTCCGCGGATGACAAGTACCGTATCCACTACCATCGCGTGGTGGATCTGGCCGTGGCCTCACACTTGCTGACATCGGACCCTGAGACCGAAATCGGACACTTCGCATTTTCTCGTTACTATTATCGTGGAAAGGAACTGGACAGGGAGCTTCCTGACTCCATTCAGCAATTTGAAGAAGAATACCCGGAACTCGTGATTGACCGTAGGAACCGGCAGGACCGGATCTTGATAGGCTCGGTGGAAAGCTACAAGAGCTCCGGGGTGAGAGCGCTGGTAGAAGACCTCATCCTCATTGGGGCTTCCCATCGCGTCTGGCCGGTGGGGACCTCCTTCACATTGACCTATCCCTGGCGCCTGTCGGGCCTGGGCCGGTCGGTCCGATTCAGGGAAGACCTCACTGAGTTCACCAGGCGCAGGATCGTCCAAATGCTCCGGAAGGCCGGCAAGCTCCACAATGCCGATTTGTTTGGTGAACCGCACGAAGGGACAAAATGACACCTCGGCATTTTGGCCGAGCATGTCCCATGCAGCGTTGTGCGCGGGATTGATGAAGCGCTGCAAGCTTTGAGACAGCCTACATGCTACGCCCTACCACCATAACCTACTAGTACGCGGGGCATTCCTATGTTTCGTAGTGCGTTTGCTCAGGCTGGGGAGTTTGCGGGAAAGCACGAAAATCCAAGTTTAGGATCTGGTGGGGCCTGCACATCCAATCACTTCAGCAAGAAGCATTTCTCGTCAGCCACTTCACCTTTGAGATGAAAATCAAGAGTATCGGGGGGCAGTTCTTTATGGTAATAGATGACCTCCCACTCCTTTGATTTCTCGTTCCAGACATACTGCTGCAGGGCAATCTTTTTCTTCTTCTCCACATACAGAAGCAGGTACCACCCTCCGTAAAGTTTTGAAAAACAAGTCTTTATGTGTTTCACCCCCTTGATGTTCTTTGCGAATTTCAGAGCAGACGCGTTAACAATCTCTTTCTTTCGCAAATCTATCGCCCCTGTCAGGGCCTTTTTCCCGTCCGGAGGAGGAGGTGGCTCGTATTTTGGAGGAGGTGGAATCGGACTGGGTTCTCTCTTCTCCTCAGTTGCCGGGGGCGCCTCACCGCTTTTGTGCGTATCGGGGGAGGCCACGCCTTTGGACGCCTGTTCTGTTTCAGCAGAGGGCTTCGTCGATTTCAAGGCCGAAGCGCATCCAAAGATCAGAGCCGTGACAACGGTCAGTACTATGGCTATGGAGAACCTTTGAGAGACCTTCATCATTGCTTCCGTTTCGAGAGACTCCTGGGAACTTGACGTGAAAGAATACCACAAAGGGGGCGAAATTACAAGGCTATACACACAAGCCTGGATTAGGCTGATCCTTTTGCTTAAGCTCGTTCAGATGAATCCACGGGAACGGACGTTCAACGGAGGCGACAAGTTGTGGATATCACTAATAATAGGTGTGGTGACCACATATCTGAACCAAGAAAGAATCGTGTTTTCGTGTGTGATTGATCGCTTTTCGGGAACTCAGTGAAATCTTCTGACAATTGATGCGTTGGGAAGTGGGTGGCCCAGACGCCACCGCGTCCGGGTTCCGAAGGAACAAGAGGTACTTCACAACCGCAGCCGATATTCCAAATGGCCGCTTGCAGTCGGCACTGTCTCAGTCCATCCTCTTGTCGTTGCCCGACCCGTGCGTAGCCCCTACGCCCCGGGCTTGGCGCTTTTCCGGCATTTTCATTTTTCATTGTACCTTTTATTTAGGCATGGAAATTGGTATTAGTTGGACCATGGGAAAAGGTTTTTCGAAAGCCCTGATAGCCTTGGTTGGAAGACCGAATGTTGGAAAGTCCACCATGTTCAACAGAATGGTGGGGTATCGCAAGGCCCTCGTGGAGGACACTCCTGGTCTGACCAGGGATCGGAACTACGCGGAAACCGATGTGGGTGACAAGTCTTGTGCAATCGTGGACACAGGGGGGTTCGAACCGACAACGGATGACGTGATGCTCGTCCAAATGCGGACCCAGACCGAAGTTGCCATAGAACAGGCGGATCTGATTATCTTTCTTGGTGACGGCAAGGTCGGGATGACACCCTCCGATCAGGAGATAGTCCGGACTTTGGACCAGACCGAAAAAAAGGTTATCTATACGGTCAACAAGATCGACTCCGAGAAGCAGGAAGACCTTGCTGTGGATTTTTGCGCGCTTGGAATCGAGCAAATCTTTCCTGTCAGCGCGATGACCGGATACGGCATGGGCGAATTGCTCGACGCTGTGGAGCGAGAGCTTCCTACCTCGCTCTCAAGCGCGCACCAGGGCGCGCCTGAATCCGGGCCCGTGATAAGATTGGCCGTCGTGGGACGCCCCAATGGGGGGAAGTCGACGCTGATCAACCTTCTGCTGGGCGAGGAACGGCTTGTGGCCAACCCTGAACCGGGAACCACACGGGATTCGATCGACACTATCGTTCGTAACTACGGGAAGGAATATCTCTTCATAGATACCGCGGGAATAAGGCGACGTGCCAGAATAGTGGACCGACTGGAACGATACAGCGTTATCAAGGCCTTCCGGAGCATAGATCGAGCGGAAATAGTCCTGCTGGTGATGGATGCCCGAGAGCCTGTCACGGAACAGGACGCGCGTATAGCCGGGTACGCGTTTGAAAGGGGTCGAGCAATCATTCTGCTGCTGAACAAATGGGACTTGATCCCGAAAGACAACAAGACCCACGCCCACTACGTGGACATTGTCCGCACTAATTTGAAGTACCTGGATCATGCGCCCATTCTGACCGTCTCCGCGTTGAAGGGGACGAGGGCCCCAAAGATCTTCGGGCTGGTGCAAGAGCTTGCGGCACAGTATCGAAAGAGAATTCCCACAGCGGAGTTGAACGAACTGCTCGGAGAAATTATTCGATCTCATCCTCCGGGCACGCATCACAAGAGCAAGCGCATCAAGATCTATTACCTGACCCAAGTTCGATCTTCTCCACCTACTTTCGCGTTATTCTGCAATTATCCGGAATCTCTTCACTTTTCCTATAAGCGTTTCCTTGAGAACAGACTCAGAGAGAGGTTTGATTTTGGAGGATCTCCGTTGAAGCTGCTCTTCAGGAAGCGTGGGGAAAAAAGTAGTGGGCGCAGCAAAAGAGGCAAAAGGGGCAAAAAGGGGAAAAAGGGTTCAAGGTGAGGTGTTTTCTCTTGTCGATTGCCCCCTCAGTGTCACAATCGGTGCAATCAGATGTTTGGCGGGTTCTCTTAACCCCGGAACCTGAACCCGGGTATTGAGTCAGAACTATCGAACCCGGCCGATAATTGTGCAATATTGGAGCGTGTTTTCCTTCGAGTCGATCATAACAAACCCGGTGAAGGCAGATGAGCAGCCGTAAGCAAAAAGTGGTCCGTTTCAACGAGGTCCAGGACCAGGTGAAGTCCTATCACCCGGGCGCGGACCTGGGTCTGCTCAACGCAGCGTACGTCTATTCAGCTAAGGTCCACGCAAAACAGAAGCGCCGGTCCGGGGACCCCTATCTCGTGCATCCTGTGGCCGTGGCCGGCATACTCGCGGATATGAAGCTCGACGAGGCCTCGGTAGCCACGGGCCTGCTCCACGACACGGTCGAAGACACACTCACCACCTCGGAGGACATTGAAGGGCTGTTCGGCAAGGAGATAGCCGACCTTGTGGACGGAGTCACCAAGATCAGTAAGATGGAGTTCCAGTCCAAGGAAGAACGGCACGCGGAAAACTTTCGCAAGATGATTTTGGCCATAAGCCGCGATATCAGGGTGCTCCTGGTCAAGTTGGCCGACCGTCTCCACAACATGAGAACGCTGGCGCCTCTACCTCCCGAGGCCCGTAAGAGGATTGCTCAGGAGACTATGGACATCTACGCGCCCCTGGCTCGTAGGATTGGGATCTTCTGGGTACGCACGGAGCTGGAGAATCTCGCGTTCAAGTATTTGGACCCTGAAACCTATGATTCAGTTGAAGAACGCCTTCAAGAATCTCTGATGGAAAAGGAAGCATTTCGGGAAAACGTGCTCTCAGTAATCCGCGACAAACTGGAGAAGTTCAAGATCCGCGCGACGATCAAGGGTAGGACCAAAGATATTTACAGCATCCATCGCAAGATGGTCACTCAGAACGTTGAATTCGACCAGGTCCATGACATTACCGCGTTTCGCATTATCCTAAACGACGTCGGCCAGTGCTACGCGGTGCTGGGAATGATCCATGATATTTGGAATCCGGTCCCACGTCGGTTCAAGGATTACATTGCCATGCCCAAGCCCAACGGGTACCGATCGTTGCACACAACAGTGATGGGACCCGAAGGGGGAAGAATCGAAATCCAGATCCGTACCCACGAAATGGACCTGATCTCGGAACAGGGGATCGCCGCGCATTGGTCGTACAAAGAGGGAAAGGTGGTTGACCGCGAAGACACTAAAGTCATCCAGTGGTTACGCCAACTCATGGAATGGCAGAAGGATCTGGAAGATCCACGGGAATTCCTGGAAAATGTCAAGATAGATCTCTATCCGGACGAAGTCCATGTATTCACGCCAAAAGGCGAAGTGAAAGAATTTCCCAAAAGTTCCACCATTCTCGATTTCGCGTACGCCATTCACACCGAGGTTGGGTACCGGTGCGTGGGCGCCCGTGTGAACGGCAAGATGGTTCCCCTCAAATACGAGCTACGAACCGGTGATATGGTGGAGATCGTTACATCTGCCCACCAGAGCCCCAGCAAAGACTGGCTCAAGTACGTCAAGACCGGCCGTGCAAGGACAAAGATTCGTCACTTCGTTCTTTCCCAGGAACGGGACCGCGCTTTAGAGGTTGGCAGGGAAACCACGGAACGGGAACTGCGAAAATGGAAACTCGACCTCAACAAAGTTGAGAAGGAGGGCGAGATAATCAAGATCGCAGAGGATTTCAGCCTGAAGACCGAAGAAGATCTATTCGCGGCCATCGGGTACGGCCGAATTTCTCCCAAGGTCTTGATAACAAAGCTTGTTCCCACGGAAGAGAGAGAAAAGGCAAAAGCCGCACTGGCAGTAGAGAAAGTCGTCAAGAAGGCGAGGACGATCGCCAAGAGCGGCGTCAACGTTCAGGGGTTGTCCAACATCATGGTGAACTTTGCCAAATGCTGCAACCCGCTTCCGGGCGACCTTATCACCGGCTTCATCACCCGGGGCCGGGGAGTGACCGTTCACAAGACCGACTGCTCCAACCTTCACGTTGGAGACCCGAAAAGAATGATCGAGGTCACCTGGGATGAGGAGCAACCGCTGCCTCGCCTGGCAAGGTTGAGAGTCGAGGCCAAGGACAGAACAGGGCTGCTCGCCACCATGAGCGGCGTATTTTCTTCCAATGATTCAAGCATCGCCGAGGCCTCTCTTGTAACAGTGGACGGTGATAAAGCCAGGGCCACCTTCTCCGTATACGTCAAGGATCTGGCCCATCTTGACCGCATAGTTAAGGCCCTCCGGGCGATCAAAGGAGTTGAAGCCGTGGACCGCTAGGGCCACATAGTTCCTCTACCAGGACCCACAGGGCCTGAGTTTCGCCACATATAGAGCAACTGTCCAAAAAAGTTTACCGATATTTCAAATCCGATTCCTATGCCCACAGAGGCAAAATCCCCCCAACCCCCCTTTGATACCAACGGTCACCTCTGATAAGGGACAACGAAGTATGAAAATGTCCGCAAAGTCGTGGGTCCCGGCCGTAGGGGCTACGCATGCGTCGCCGAAATAGTTGGTGCAAGGCGGACCGTCAGGGTCATCCCGGGTCATCTATTTCCAGGTAAACTCCCATCGCAAGCGAGCGACAACGAAGCATAAAAGTCCTTTCCTCTCGTTCCCAGGCTCGGCCTCCCCTACTTGAGGCCGGCGCCTTCGCGAACAGGCAGGGCTCTTCAAGGCTCGTCAATGAGTCTCTTGAAACGGCCGAAGAGGTAGGTGGAGTCGTGTGGTCCCGGGGATGCTTCGGGATGGTATTGTATTGAAAGGAGTGGGTATTTCTTATGGACCATGCCTTCAAGGGTCTGGTCGTTGAGGTTTATGTGGGTGACGTCACACTCCGATTTCACGCTTTCCGGATCCACCGCGAAATTGTGGTTTTGCGAAGTGATCTCCACCTGTCCCGTCTCAAGTCTGCGAACCGGGTGATTTGCCCCGTGGTGGCCGAAAGCCAGCTTGAACGTCTTGCCTCCCAGCGCCAGCCCCAGGATCTGATGTCCCAGGCATATCCCGAATATGGGCTTCTTTCCGATCAGATTCCGGACGCTCTCCGCCGCGTACGGAACGCCCTCGGGGTCCCCGGGACCGTTGGAGAGGAACACTCCGTCAGGATCATATTCGAGGATTTCCCTATCGGTTGCAGAGGCTGGAAAGACTCTCACCTTGGCGCCCACATCAACCAGCAGTCTGAGAATGTTCTCTTTGATGCCGAAATCATAGGCCGCAACCCGGAATCGGCCCTGTGGCTTTTGCGGGATCTCGTTCCATTTCCAGGTCCCCTCTTCCCAGTCATAGGGATCTGAGCAGGTGACTTCCTTGACAAGATCCCGGCCGTCTATTTCAGGGTGATCCTTTACCTTTTTGAGTAGGCTCTCTCTGTCATGATCTTCGGTGGAGATGATCCCTTTCTTTGCCCCGGTCTCTCTGAGATTGCGCGTTAATTTTCTCGTATCTATTCCCTGTATCCCGACAACCCCATGTTCCCGGAGAAAATCTTCCAGGTCCGCGTCTTTTCTCCAATTGCTGGGATGCGGACAGTATTCCCGAACTACGAAACCCGCAAGGAAGGGTCGCACCGACTCGTTGTCTTCGGAATTGACGCCCGTGTTGCCTATGTGGGGGTAGGTCATGGTGACGATCTGCCCCCTATAGGATGGATCCGTCAGGATCTCCTGGTAGCCGGTAATTCCCGTGTGGAAAACAACCTGCCCGACCATCTCCCCGGGAGATCCCATTGAGATCCCCCTGAAGATCGTGCCGTCGACCAGCAGCAGTGTTGCCTTCATTGCATTTCCTTTGAAAAAGCCTTCAGTCTTTCCATTGCTTCGTCAATCCTGTCATCGGGCGCGGTCATGGATATTCTGAAGAACTTCTCGCCGCTCGGCCCGTAACCGACACCCGGAGTGACTGCGACCCCCTGTTTGTCAAGGAGATCAGCGGAGAATTCCACGGACGATTCGTAAGGCTCTGGGATGGGGACCCAGAAATAGTAACTGGCCCTGGGGACCTCGACCCGGTAACCGGCCTCAAGGAGCGCTGCCGCGATACGATCCCGTCGGCGCTTGAATAGAGCGGTTCTCTGGTCTTTGAAAGGCTCGGCCTGAGGATGATGAAGCGCCCGGGCCGCGACTCTCTGCACAGCCATGAATACGCCGGAATCAAAGTTCGACTTCAAAGTGAGGAACGCGTCTATCAGTTCCTTTCCTCCCACGACGAACCCGATGCGCCATCCGGTCATATTGAACGTCTTGGAAAAGGAATGGACCTCGATTGCCGTATCCCGTGCCCCGGCAATTTCCATGATGCTCATGGGACGATCCTCTTCCTCGAAGTATACTTCCGAGTACGCGTTGTCGGCAAGGATCACCAGATCGTGTTTCTTTGCGAATTCCACCAGTTCTTCCAAGAAACTCCTGTCTGCTACCGCAGCAGTGGGATTGTTGGGGTAGTTGACGAACATGAATTTGGCTTTGTCCGCGGAACCCGGGTCTATTGCACCCAGGTTTGGAAGGAAGCGGTCCTGCTCTGTGAGCGGAATACGGATTACGTCCGCGCCGGCAAAGCCTATTGCCGTCTCATAGACGGGGTACCCCGGATCAGTGACCAGGGCGCAATCCCCCGGGTCCAGAAAGGCCTGTGGCAGGTGCGAAACCGCGTCTTTGGCCCCGATGGTGGCCATAACCTCACAGCCCGGATCAAGTTGGACCCTGAAACGCTTGGCGAACCATGCGGCAACCGCTTCACAGAAATCAGGTTCCCCCTTGTAACCGGGGTACGCGTGATTTTTAGGGTCCCGAATCTCCTCATCCATGAGATCAAGGATAAAATCGGGTGTGGGGCGGTCCGGGTCTCCGATAGCCAAGGAAATGACATCCATTCCTCTTTCCTGGGCCGCTTTCTTCTTTTCATCGATCAGATGGAAAAGGTAGGGGGGTGTTTCAGTTACCCGCCTGGAGAACTTCATTGATCTCCTCCTAAATGAACCGTTACGGTCTGCGTGTATCATACGTACAAAGATACTCATTTAACATCTTTGGGACGACGAATTCAAGCCAAAGTGCGACGGAACTGAAGGATTGCGCCGCTGCGTAACTCCTCAGTCATTCGGGGGGCTCCCGGCAGATGTCATTGCGAGCGTGGCGAAGCAATCTCCTGCGCGCTGAATATAGGGATTGCTTCGTCGTTTCTCTCCTCGCAATGACATCCCCCAGGAGACGATCTGCCCCGCGTAACTGACGAGTTGCGTCGCTGCGAGCATAATGCTTGACTTCCCTCGCATATTTCCCTATTTTTCTAGGATCTCCGACGGAGAAGAAAAGCCGGCTGGTGCATCACATATCTGAAACAATTCTCAACTGCATGTGTCTGAACATCGTAAGTTTATTCTTTGTCTTCGCTTTCAGGCCCGAAACCGACGACGACAGAGAAGCAGTTGAGGATTGCGTAAAGGGCGACCGCGATGCGTTTGACCTGCTGGTCAAGAAATACTACCAGAGAATCTATAACTTGGCTTACAGGTTCGTCGGAGATTCGGAAGAGGCCAGTGATCTTGCTCAAGAGATCTTCCTGGCGGCTTACCAGAATCTGAAAAAGTTCCGCGGGGACGCGAAGTTCTCAACGTGGTTGTTCCAGATTGCGACAAACCGAGGCAAGAATAGATTCAAGTACCTCAAGAGGAGAGGTTACTTTGCGAATCGCGGGTCCTCGGATGATGACGATGACAGAGGAGATTGGCAGCGGACTATCCCTGATCATTCAACCAATCCGGAGGCCCTGCTTGCCGGCAAACAGATGCAGAGGATCGTCCAGGATGCCATAGACGAGCTTGAACCGGATCATAAGGCAATCGTTTTACTTCGTGACATAGAGGGTTTTTCTTACGATGAGATTGCCAAGATCCTGGATCTCCCGGAAGGGACTACCAAATCCCGCTTGCATCGGGCAAGAATGGTAGTGAAAGAAAAACTGAAGAAGGTCTTGTCATGAAAGAATGTGAGCTTGTTAGGGAGTTGTTTGTGGAAGTGAATGACGACGAGGTCGACTCGGAGACCGCGGACCGATTCCGTGAGCACCTCAGTCAATGTCACAATTGCAGTGACGAATTTACGCTCTACGGCCGGACAGTCCAGGCCCTTTCCTTCCTAGACAGGGTTGACCCACCGGACGATTTCCTGCCCCAACTTGCCTTGAGACTCGATAGATCTTCTCCTCCTTTCCTAAATTATTTCAGAGACCTGTTTTCCGGCGCGTTCCCCCTTCCGCTCCCTGCCGGAGTGACCGCCCTGGCATTGATTGTTTTTGCCTTCCTGACTTTTTACCATAACGGAGAATTGATGCGATCTCTTCCCTTTGAGACGCGGTCGATTACCCATGAGGCACCGATGGCGGCCAAACCGGGCATCCTGTCAACCAAGAAAATGCCCGGAGCGGATCGGCTTGCCGCGGGACCTCGAACCCATTCTTCCACTCCCGTCCTCCACTCTTCCATCCCGAGAAACAACTTTCATGAAAATATCAAGCCGGTGGCAAGCTCGGGATTCAGCACAATCGCGGACAGAATCGGCGCGGATAATCTGACCGTGGAGAGTACGCGCATCGACCGAGCCGTGGCATCGTTGAAGAGAATGCTACCCAATATTGAGGGCAAACTGGTGGTGGAACGAACTCACGGCGGTATCGGCGGGAAAGTTCTTCGGGTGATGATTCCAGCTCGGGCCTACGGAGACCTTACCACCGAACTCATCAACTACGGCGCAGTGGAATCCGGCGCGGGAGCGGACATCAACCCACCCATTGTTTCAAAAAAGAGCAGGGACAAGGTTCTGCTATATATAAGGTTCACGCAACCGCGATGAACCGGCGCCGCGGGCGCGTCCAGTTCGAACCAATCCGTTTCATTGGCACCAGGGCCGGCTTGTTGAGACCAACCCGGGTCGAAGGCACAACAGCAGGCCGCTCAGACCATCCCTTGACACCACGATTTATTGGATTCAAGATCCCATATGCGAAGACTGTGACCATCGGGCGCGACCGAATGGTGCACGTACGCCACGCTCCGCCAACTTGGCCCGCCGATGCGGGGGTTGGTTGGTCCTATCCACCTGGGCTCATGGGAACCCGTTGTTGCGTTTTGAGAATCACCATAGGGGTTCTCAAAATTTCTCTCGGAATGACCAGCCTGTGGAACTTGCCACAAATATCGGAACAACGATGGGGTGGATTGGAGGGGAGCCACTGCGCGTGGGGCGATTGAGCGGACCCCGAACAGCTTACGTGACATGACAACTGTCGGTAGCATGACGTTCAAATGCTTGCCCGGCTAGGGCCTCCCCTCCAAACCCATGCGCACTATGCGCTCTTTACGCTCCATACCGAGGCGAAGCCAAGGGGAGCGAATGTGAAGCGCCAGAGTGCCAATGGTTGAAACCAATCCACGAATAATTTCGAGAACTGCTATATGAGCATTCAAACGTGCGCTTCAGCCCAATCATGGGCAAGAGAGGATGGAGAACATTGAAGCTGGGAATCGTCGGCTTGCCGGGAAGTGGTAAGAGCACGGTATTTCGGGCTCTTACCGGGGGGTTGGAATCAGGGGACGGAAAGGGCCGCCAAGAACCCGGCCTGGGTGTAGTCATGGTCGAAGACGAGCGGCTCGACTTCCTGACGGAACACTACAAACCAGGGAAAGTGACGCCGGTCCACGTACAATACCTGGACATCGCCGGCCTGACAGGAGAAGGAAAACCGGGACGTGACATAGGAGAAAGGGTCATCCAGCACATCCGGCCTCTGGACGCGCTCGTCCACTGTGTGAGGTTTTTCGATTCACCCGTGTTGGGCCCGGCACAACCTCTGAAGGAGTTTGCGGCAGTTGAGGAGGAGATGATTCTGTCCGACCTGGCCATCGTTGAAAGGCGAATTGACCGCCTCAAGAAGGATGTCAAGAAAGGACGCAAAGAACTTGCTGAGGAATTGCGTGTGCTGGAGGAGGCCGAAGCGGTCCTGGGGGATGGAAAGCCTCTTCGTCTGCTCCCTTCAGCGTTGGAATCGGAAATACTCAGGGGATTCTCGTTCCTTTCCTCCAAACCTCAGTTGGTTCTCGTCAACACTGATGACAAAAGCTCAGCCGAAGAAGTGCGTTCCATGTTGGAGCAAGTCAAGGCCGGCATGGAAGGACAGCCGCATGTGGCTGTTGATTGGCTCTACGCGGACACGGAGGCCGAAATCGCCAGATTGGATCCGGAGGATGCCCTGGAGTTTCTGGCTGAATTGGAATTGGAAGAGGGCGCAAAGGAAAGAATAGTACGGACCTCTTTCGAGCTTCTTCGGCTCATTGTCTTCTTCACAACGTCCGACCAGGAGGTCAGGGCATGGCCACTTAGCGAAGGATTGACCGCGGCCAATGCCGCGGGCACTGTACACACAGACATGGAGAGGGGGTTCATCCGAGCGGAAGTAACCGCATTCGACGATTTCAAGTCATTAGGTTCGGAGAAAGCCGCCAAAGAAGCCGGCAAACTGCGGCTGGAGGGCAGGGACTACAAGGTCAAAGACGCAGATATAATTCTTTTCAGGTTCAACGTGTGATATCAACTTACATGCCTAGAAACAAAGGCACAACGAAGCATGAAAAGGTCCGCAAAGTCGTAGGTCCCGGCCGTAGGGGCTACGCATGCGTCGCCGAAATAGTCGGTGCAACGCGAAGCGTCAGGGTCATCCCGGCTCATCTATTTGCAGGTAAATGCCCATGCATTAGAACCGTAGCCGTTCACGGTGAACGGTTACCAATGAGCTTCGCTTAAAGCGAAGGCGTACAATTTTTGCGGAAAGCGGAGAGACAATGGGTGCGACCACGAGTTCCCTGGGACGTCCGGGAATCGATTCTCCAATGGATCACGGCCTTTTTGTCGAGGATGATGAACGGGTTATTCTGAACACGTCTTTGGACCGGCTCAGGGAAGTCATGAGTCGTGGAGATGAACCCGTGTCCCTTGAAAGGGCTGGACCGCGCCGAAGAATCTTCTTCGATCCGAGCAAACTCAAGGCCGCGGTGGTCACGTGTGGGGGACTCTGCCCCGGGCTAAACAACGTGATACGTTCGTTGGTGCTCACGCTCGTGCATTCCTATGGGGTCCACGACATTATCGGGATCAGGTACGGCTTGCAGGGCTTCATTCCCCGGTACGGCCATCCAGCGATGGAACTTACCGAAGCAAGCGTGTCCGAGATCCACGAACTGGGGGGCACGATTCTCGCTTCATCACGCGGCCGTCAGAGCCCGTCTGAGATTGTGGACTCGCTTGACCGAATGAACGTGGGATTGCTGTTCATGATCGGCGGTGACGGGACACTGAGAGCCGCCGGCACAATTGTGGACGAGATGGACGGAAGGAACGAGCAAATCGGGGTAGTAGTCATCCCCAAGACTATTGACAACGATATCAACATGGTTTCGCGTTCGTTCGGGTTCTACACGGCAGTGAGTATGGCCTCCCAGGCCATCGGCTCCGCGCACGTTGAAGCCCTTGGCGCGCCCAACGGCGTTGGTCTGGTAAAACTTATGGGCCGATACTCAGGTTTTGTGGCGGCCAGCGCGGCACTGGCCAAGAAACATGCCAATTACGTGCTCATACCCGAATCACGGTTTGACATGGACGGTCCGCACGGATTGTTGGAAGCTTTGGAAAAACGGCTCGACAAGAAGAAGCACGCGGTCATCGTGGTGGCCGAAGGAGCAGGACAGGAATACTGCGGCGGCACGGCGAAAGATGATTCGGGCAATCCCAAGCTGGGAGACGTCGGTCTATACCTCAAGCGCCGGATCATAGACCATTTCAAATCAAAAAGAAGAGAGATGAACCTCAAGTATATTGATCCGAGCTACCTGATCCGTTCGGTTCCTCCAACGGCCGAAGATGCGGTGTTCTGCGGTTTCCTTGCGCAGAATGCGGTTCATTCCGGTATGGCGGGCAAGACCCGGCTGCTGATCGGCCTGGTGAACGACGAGTTTGTCAACATCCCTGTTACCCGCTCTGTGGCCCAACGCAAACAGGTGGATCCGGATGGAACTCTATGGCGCGGCGTTCTCGAGGTTACGCGTCAGCCTTCATTCAGGCCCCCGGAAACCTAGGAAGCGATGGGGCCGTAGTTGCCGGGCTTTGAGCCCGGCCGGGTTCAGGTTCCGGGCTGAGTTGCAACCCCCGGGGCCGGGGCCCGGCAGAAGTCGCATTTGGAAAGTAGACCCGGCTCGAGACCGGACTGGAAACATGTTTTCTCAGCGAGCGGGAACTTTTTACACTCAATTCTGTCCTAGGTGTGGACAACCGCTCAAGATATCGTGTAATATTGATTCAAGTGGAGGTATGAGATGAGTCGAAAACTGATTTTCCTTCTGGCTGTAGTGATTTGCGTGATGTTCGTAGCTCCGGCCGCCAACGCGGGCTGGATCTTCGTGGCAACCGCAAAGAATGTACGTGGCGCGCTGTACCTTGGTGCCGGACCCACGCCCTCTCATGCGGCGGAGATAGCGATCGTGAAGTGTTCTCAGGATTCGTTCCTTCCTGCGAGCTGCAAGATTTGCCGCATGCGCAAGGAGATTGTGCCGACAAAAGGGCCGGTCAAGAAGTACAGGCCCATGAAAAGATACGGAAAGGTCGTGCCCCCCCCCACCTCGCAGTACGCGAACTCCTGGGGTCGCCCCATTCGGTAAGGTTCGACGCCGACTTACCACAATAACCCCACGGGTCCCACGATCCGTGGGGATTCTCAACGTATTCTCATGTCCAAGGTTCTCAGCACAATTGGCGCGGTGGTTCTGTTTGTCCTGGCGGGCTATGGATTGGTGAAGCTCATGTCAGCTTCCGTGAGCTATTTCCAGGGTCCGAAGGCGGCGGAGATAGCCGGGCCCATAGTCAAAGGGGCCGCATCATCTGTGGCGAACACGGTCAAGCAGACCTTGAAAGAGACCCCTGACAGCAAACTGGAGGAGGATTCCGAGATTCTCTCCAGGAAACTGTATTTCATCACAAAGGGCGCTCTTAAGGGCCAAATGGACGCCATCCTGAAGGACACCAAGGGACCTGATGTTCGTAACAAGATGCTGCAGGCCGGCAAGGACGTTTCGCAAAACGTGGTCGCGCCGCTCGCCAGGGGCCTCGCGGAAGGTTCATCGAATACTTTGAAGGAGCTCCAACAGACTGTAGGGGGTATTCGACAGTTTCTGGACGAGAATAGAGACCTGGTCAACACCGTCACCGATGGATTGAGGGACCTGCGCCGGAACCTGGAGCAGAACGCGCCCCCTCCGCCACCTTTTCCGAAATCTCAGCCAATCACCCCCCTTCCCTTGCCGGGTCCCGGAGCGGTCGAGCCTCTCCCTCCCCATTCTCGTTAGAATCCGTGACAAGACAGGTTTTGCGTCCTTCGCTATTCCTTGCGGCGCTCATATTTTCAACTCAATCCCAACGGCCCAACAGCCGCCTTTACACCATTTGCCCATTAGGGTAGGATGCGTCGAAACAATATGGACTTCAACATGAAATCGTTGGGGAAGGCTGAAAATCCCTTGGACCACAAACATCCGGAACACAGTGACAACGCGTCCGGCAGCGGAATCCCCGTGTCCCGGGCGACCCGTTCGAGCCGGACAGGGGCGGATCTTCGTCATCAAAAGATCTCGCAGATTTCGCGCCGCGCCTTCATTGTACAGGGCAGCGCGGTTGCAGCCGCGTTTTTCGGAGGAATCGTACACGCTGAGCCGCAAAGCTCCGGGCCGGTGAAGGTGGGATTCGCATTGCCGAGCGAGGGCCCGCTTGTAGAGGCTTCCCAGTCCCTTTTTGCAGGCTTCGAGCTGTTCCTCAAAGAAAAACAAGCTCAAACCCCGCGCCTGGAGATATTGAGAAAGGATACCGGCCCTGACAAGGGAAAAACTCTGGAAGCGCTTACATCCCTGGTGATGAACCAAAGAGTTGAATTCCTGGTAGGGCCCGTTTCACTGGAGGGTGCGGAAAAGGCAGTTCACGCGGTGGCCGGCTCAGATGTGATTCTCTTTGTTACCAATCCGTCAATCCGGCTCGTAGCCGGCGAGATGTGTCTGCCCGGATGCTTCAGATTGGGGCCTAACAACTATCAGGCGGCTCAACCTCTGGCTGCGTGGGCCGTCAGGAACCTGGGTCTGAAATTGTTCATGACAGGGGACGACGACGTTCAAGGAAATGAGCGAGCAGACTTTTTCGCTCACGCTTTCGAGAAGGCCGGCGGCAAGTTTGTGGACCGCGTCATGTCGGAACGCGACCCCGAGGACATTGTCGGACTGTTAAGCAAGATAAGGAAATCGAGACCGGATTTCGTTTTCGCTTCTTTCAGCGGAAACTCTGCGGTTGCGTTTTTTGAGGCTCTGCGCAGCGAAGATCCCGCGCTGGACGCGCCCGTAATCGGCCCCGAATCTCTGACCGGCTTCCCCCACGGCCTCCAGCAGATCGGCAAACTCACAGGACGCGTGAGAACACTAACTACCATCAGGAATCCCGGAAAACTGATTGACAGAATCAAGGAGCAACTGGGGCATGAGGTCGCCGACGCAGCCAAGGCGGCAGAGGGGTACGACGTGGCAGCGGTGATCACCGAGGCTGTGCAGAAAACCACGCAGGTAAACCATGACCCAAAAGAAATGATCCCAATCATAGAAGCAATGGAGATTGACGGCCCAAGGGGCAAGGTCCGGTTCGACAAGAATCACGAACCTATCCTTGAAACCATGGTTCAAGAGTGGGATTCCAGCGGCCGAACTTTCACCCAGAAGGTCATTGCTAATCTCGGTGTGTGTAGGACCCCCGACTTCGGATGCGGCAAAATCGGCTTCCCATCAAAAAAGGGGCAAGGACCCGATTCCGCGCCTGAATCGGACGAAGAGTCCGACTGACCGAAACAATATGCGGAAAGTCCTCGTCTTATTCCAACCGACATGTCTTGGGAAGGCACAACGAACCATGAAAGTCGGCTTACGCGGGTATGATACCGCTTCGCCATTTAACGAGTAAGATCTCGGGGCCTACGATGGGGGATGCTCGAAGGGGGACGTGGAGTCCGCTCTCCCTTGGCGGGAGAGGCTTACTATTTCGGTCGGCCCACGATGAATTCAACAGCCCCGAAGGAGTCTATGTCATTGGAAAGATCAACTTCACCAACCTATGAAAAACACTTCAAATACCCGTTTCTCTCGCGATGGGTCCCTATCACTGCGGCCCTGCTCCTTGTTGCGGCCTTTCCCACGTCTCCGGGGTTTTGCCGTGATGTCGGCGGCCCCGTAGCCGGTTTACGAAATTTTCAGCATGCCTTCAGAGCGGTATCGAAAAAGGTGAAGCCGGCTGTGGTCAATGTATCCACGGTGCGGATCGTCACGGCCCGCACTCTCAGGCCGGAAATGAATCCTTTTTACCAGAACCATCCATTCCGCCAATTCTTTGGTGACGACTTCTTTCGGCAATTCTTCCAGTTCAGAGAAGGGACCCGGCAGTATCGTCGGGAAGGCGCGGGTTCCGGGTTCATATTCGATCCGCGCGGGTACGTGTTGACCAACAGACATGTGATAAAGGGCGCGGACGAAATTCTGGTGACGCTCAAGGGAAAGGAGAAATACCGCGCACGCGTGATCGGAGTGGAACCCAGGAGCGACATCGCTGTGATAAAGATCGACGGAAAGCGTTTTCCGCACGTAAAATTCGGGGACTCGAAAAGCTTACAGGTGGGAGACTGGGTCCTTGCCATAGGAAATCCATTCGGCCTGATGAAGACCGTGACAGCGGGCATAGTGAGCGCGAAGGGCCGTCACGATATGGGCATCTTGGACCACGAGGAATTCATCCAGACCGACGCGGCCATCAATCCGGGAAACTCCGGGGGGCCGCTCGTGAACATTGATGGTGAAGTGGTCGGCATGAATACCGCTATTCTCTCTCGCAGCGGAGGTTACATGGGGATCGGCTTCGCCATACCCATCAATGTTGTAAAGAAAGTGCTCAAGGGACTCCCCCGAGATCTGCCCGCGGCCCGGCGCCCCAAGCCCGTTGCCCCCGACCGGTACTCCCGGCCTCAGAGGGCGCCG
>CAZGNL010000110.1:0-18135 GCA_964527475.1 uncultured Syntrophaceae bacterium | reverse complement strand
CGTAATTGGCAAGAGTTCACCGGGGGAGGCGTTTTTGCAAAAACGCCTCCCCCGGGACCCCCTCCCAAAAACTCCCATTTTGACGGGCCGACAGGCTTGGGAGCTTCATGAAGAACTGATCGCGGCCGCCAAAGATGGTTGCTTCCTTAGAGGGTCCTCATTAAGGCTTTTCTTATGCTCGAACTCTGCTCCAACCGGACTGGAGCAAGGGTGCGAAGATCTGCAAGAAATATGAACTTCGTTCCGCTGAACTGTTACCGCAATTGATATCACAAATCACGCGGAATCGCGGCGAAACTGTGCCCCACGTGACAAATTGACACGCGCGCCTCCATCAGGGGGCTTTTCCTCTCTTGCACAGATCCTGCACAGAATCTTCAAAGCAACTTCTCATTCGCTCCATCAAGGCTGCACAGGGCTCCGCGATACTCAACCAACAGGCGGTCCCCTTGGGTTCGAAATTGAGCGAACAGCCTCACGGCACACCGTCAGATCAGATTCTTTTTCATCTGATCACTGAAAGGAAGGAGCGGAAAATGAAGCGATTTTGGCATGACAGCCGACCTGATGGTATCCCGGCCCTGGAATCCGCATCAAAGCCGGGATTCATCTTCCTTGGATTTGGAGTGGTGCTTCCATTGCTGGTTGTTGTCCTGGAGTTTTCAACGCATATGTGTGCGGCAGAGTTCTTTGATCCTATTCCCACAATTCCCCACTTGCTTGCGGTGGCATTTGTTCCCCTGGCCAACTTGCTGGTCTGGATCTTTGCGCGGGGTGGAGTCGGGCCGAGCATCAAGGTGCTGGGGGTTGCAAACGGCATTGCCATTGGAGTCTCCCTTTACTATTCCCTGCTGTTTGTACCACTCCTGCCTTTGGCAATGTTGGCGGTCATATGGGGAATCGGTTTCCTTCCAATGGCCCCTCTGTTTTCCTTTCTTGCCGCGGTGCGCGGTCGGAAGTACATCCGAACACGAGATCCGGGGGAGACCGGTTCCCGCGTCCCAGGGAACAAGTGGGGGCTGATCGCTGCGTTGCTGGTCATCATTGTCCTGGATCTGCCGGTAACAGCCACTCGAGTCGCTATGAAGTGGGCATCCTCGCCGACTCATGAGACCAGCATGAGGGGAATCAGGCTCCTGAGGGCCATTGGCGATGAAGAAGTGATCCTTCGTTCCTGCTATCGGAGGACAGGATTGGCCACGGACCTGGTCAGTCTCGGGGTCTTTCGTGGCAATCCGATTGCGCCCAGGGACGCGAGGAAACTCTACTATCGCGTCACAGGCAATCCGTACAATTCCGTACCCCCTCCTCAAGAATTCATCAAGGCTATGCGCCCTTTCGGGGAGTGGAACCCGGACATGGGGCTGGGAGGAAATCAGGTTGCAGGGCGAGTGAGAGGACTCTTCCTGGAGAGCTCCAGACTTGACGGATCTGTGGACGCTGATGCGGCTCTGGCCTACATGGAATGGACAATGGTGTTCAGGAACGATTCATCCCTTATGCGAGAAGCAAGGGCCCAGATTGTGCTTCCCCCGGGCGGTGTGGTCTCGCGGCTGACACTCTGGATTGAGGGAGAGGAACGAGAAGCAGCCTTCGCGGCCCGAGGCAAGGTTCGCAAAGCCTACAGCAAGGTGGTCCGAAAGAGACGAGATCCGGTTCTAGTGACCACCACCGGCCCGGACCGTGTGCTCCTTCAGTGTTTTCCCGTGCTGCCGGGCGGAGAGACAATGAAGGTGAGGCTGGGTATCTCCATTCCTCTCGCTATTCCCAACAAGAAGCGCAGCTTCCTACGGTTGCCGCACTTTACAGAGCGCAATTTCAGCATGGCTGCTGCAACAAAGCATTCCGTCTGGATCGAATCCAGAAACTTGCTCACTTCCAAACACAAGTCATTGAGGCAGGAACGACCTTCCTTCAGTGTTTTCGCTATCCGTGGAATGCCGGCTGATTCGGAACTGTCGGACCCGGGCTGTTCAATCGAAACGGCTCGCCCGCCTGATGTTGTTGTCTCGTGGGCGCTTGACAAGACTGTGGAATCAGGTGCTCTTGTGACACAGACTCTGGAAGAAAAACCGATCACCGCGCCCACCAGGGTAGTCCTGGTGGTGGACGGTTCCCAGCCCATGAGCATGCATCGCGACGAGATACTCGGGGCTCTCAAGACCCTTCCCGATGGGATTGAATTGGCTTTGATACTGGCATCAGACCAACCTGTCGAGGTTCTCAAACCAACCAGAGCCCGAGACGATGAAGTCCTAGACAAGGTGACCAAGAGTCTCTCCAGGAAATCGTTTCAAGGTGGATGCGACAATGTCCCTGCGCTGACCAGGGCGTGGTTCATGGCCGCGGAACGCGCACACAGCGCAATTGTGTGGGTCCATGGCCCGCAACCGCTGGAGGTGTCGACAATACACGCGCTCAGGCAGTGCTGGGAGCGACGCCCTGGCAACCCATTGCTGAACGAGGTAACGGCCATACCAGGGCCGAACCGCATTCTTGAAAAACTGGAAGGAATCAACAGTGTTCGCTCCGTCGCGCGGTTCGGCAAGTTGCAGACCGATCTGGAACGGTTGTTTTCCAGATGGCGCCCAAACTCCACCCGTATTGTTCCCAACAGGGAGGCAAATCACGGAACTGAAAAAGACTTGCCCGAACACGCCCACAAGACCAGCGATCACCTGGTCAGACTCTGGGCGCACGAGCGGGTTCTGGGGCTCACTGACTCAAGAAACCAGGCAGACTTTCAGAAGGCGGTTCAGATTGCCGCGCAGTACCGACTGGTAACCCCTGTGACCGGCGCGGTAGTGCTGGAAACTCAGCAACAATACTCGAACGCCGGGTTGACGCCTGCCACACCAGGCGAAGTTCCCACCGTGCCTGAGCCGGAGACATGGGCATTGATAGCTGTAGCTCTGTTGAGCATTCTCTTTGCAGTACACAGGAGGAGGGGCCGATGCCAAGTCGTCTGACCAGCAGGCTCTTACTCCTGTTGCTTCAAGTCGCAGCATTCCAGCCGGTCTGGAGATGGTACTTGATTCGCCTGTGGGACGGCTCGGATGAACCCTGGGGTCTGTTGGCCTTGGCCACGGCTCTGGGATTTCTTGCGCTAAATCGGAACGAGCACACTTTGAGCGGTCGCGGCCTGATACTCCCATCAATCCTTATGGCGATATATTTGGTCACGTACTCAGCGCTGTCTCCACTTCCGCGGGCAATCATTGCGGTCACCGCGGTCGCAGTCACGACATGTCGTCTGCTCGGATGCTCCCCTTTGCATCCTGCATTATGGGGGCTGTTTCTCATGTCCCTGCCCGTGTTCTCATCCCTTCAGTTCTACGTGGGGTACCCAATGAGAGTCGTCAGTGGAGCCCTGGCCGTTCCATTGCTTCAGATGAGCGGCCTTGCGGTGGTGCGTGACGGGACCTGCCTCCGTTGGGGCCAGGAGTTGATTTCCATAGATGCGCCGTGCAGCGGCATAAAGATGCTGTGGGTCGGTTGCTACCTTGCCTTTACGATGGCCTACTTTCTCAGGCTGAGCTCGTTTAGGACCGTCCTCTTATCCCTTGCGTCGCTGTCGGCCGTAGTCGTGGGCAATGCCCTGAGAACCGCGACTCTGTTTCAGATGGAAAGCGGAATCGTCACCATGCCTGCCTGGAGCCACGACGCTGTCGGACTGGTAGTCTTTGCGACCACCAGCATGCTCATAATCCAGGTTTCACACCGAATTGGAGGCGCTGCGCCATGCGCGAAATCATTCCTTTCATAGCGATCTGTATACTGGCCGCGGTCCGGCCCCTCTTTCCCGAGGTCTCGTCTTCGATGGCCACTGAGCTTGCCTTCTCAGGTTGGCCCACGCAATTGGCAAGTCTTCCACTGAGACAAGTGGATTTGTCCAAACGGGAAACGCGCTTTGATACGGCTTTTCCAGGCAGAACCGCCAAATTCACGGATGGACATCGATCCGTACTCATCCGCTGGGTCACAAAGCCCACCAGGAAGCTCCACCCCGCGAGCGATTGCTACAAAGGGTCGGGGTACTCAATTCGACCGCTTCCACTTCGTCTCGATGCGGACGGATTTGCCTGGGGTTGTTTCGAGGCTACTCGTGGCCACGACACCGTCAGAGTGCTGGAACGGATCCATGACAACTCGGGAAAAGCTTGGACCGATGTCTCGTCATGGTACTGGCACGCGTTGCTGGGTCGAAGCGACGGACCCTGGTGGGCCGTAACCGTAGTGGAATCCTGGTCTCCAGTGAACTCGCCACAATCTAGTTGAGGCGCCCCCCGGCAGAGCCGGCGCCTTACCTGCTCTCTGGTTACCATCAGGTACACAGATCGCATCGGACTATTGTAACCAAGAAAGGTGTTGACAATCTTTGGGCGTCCCTCTACAAACTAGACTGACTAGTCTACAACGTGAGGCGAGCGTGGGCGAAAAGGGAGAGGCAACCAAAAAGAGAATTGTCCGTGCATCCAGGCGGCTGTTCCGAGATCAGGGTTACGGCAATACCAGCATTGACGACATTTGCAGGGAATCGGGCGTAACAAAGGGCAACCTCTATTTTTACTTTGACAGCAAGCAAGAACTGGCCTGCGCCGCGATTGACGATTCCACGAAGAGCTATATCCCGTTCTTCAGAACGCTTATGGAGGATGAAGCCGATCCCCTGAGAAGAATTGAACTGATGATAGACGGCATTGTGGGATACTACGCGGCCAGGGCGGGCAAAGCAAGCTGACTGTTCGGGAACATCGCCCAGGAGCTGGGTGACAAGAACAGGGTGCTTGCTGAGGCAGCCAATAGATTCTTTTCCGCCTGGCATGATCTGTTGGTGGAGGTTCTCCAGGAAGCAAAGTCGCTGGGCAAACTGCGAGCTGAGACGGACACTGAGTCCTTGAGTCATTTGATCATCAGCTCAATTGAAGGGTCCCTTGTTCTTTACAAGGCGTCCAGGGATCCGGAAGCATTTGTAAAGATTGGGGCCGCGTTGAAGGCGTCCATATTCGCTCAAATGGTCTGATGCCGGAAAGCGCGGAGCGGCCTATTGACTCGGCCGGGACTAGACTGGCCGGTCGGTTGATTCAAGGGACCGGCGAGACCCGACGCACACTGCCAGTTTCTTCACACATTCACTCGGGAGAGTGGATCCTCTTTTCCACAGGAGGGACCATGTCGGAATCAGGCGTAATAAAGAAGTTTGGTGAACGAGTTGGGTACAGCGCTTCGGATCTTGAGAGATTCGAAGAGGGAGACCCCAGGATACGTCACCTGAATAACGTCTCCAAAGCGGCTGCTCAGTACTCCATTGAGGCCACAGTTGTGGAATCGAGACACTGCAATTCCGGGTACGTTGTCGGCGATAGATTCGTCCTGGATGTGGACGGCAATTTCATAAGCAAGCTGTGTCCGAAGAGGCTGTGCGTGTACGCGGTGTCACAGTTGGTCGTCCCTGTTGCGCTTATCAATGAGCGCCTGAGTGAGGCATTGGACCCGAACCAATTCCATTTCATGAAGAATGTGAGGTGTCCCGACGTGGGTGTTGAATGCTCGGGATACGGTGGAATTATGATGAAGGTGCAAGTCGTTCCAAGAGAGTAGATGGTTCCGGATCGGCCGGTGAAGTCCGTTACTTTTGCCGGCGGAGACGAGGATTGGAGGATTAAGGGAGCAGCGTAATCCGCCCTCGAGGGATTCGGCTGCCTGGATGACTGTTTTTCGGTTACGAGAGATCGCGGAAGGAGAGGATCGACACATGGAGAGCATGACAGCTTATTGTGGTTTGCAGTGTGATCAGTGCCCCACGTACGTGGCCACACTCAATGACGATGACCGGGCCAGGGCCAAAGTTGCGGATCAATGGTCACGGCAATTCATGCCGGGTCTTGAGGCCACGGACATCAACTGTGACGGATGCCTTACCACGGCCGGGCGCCTGTTCAAGCACTGTGGGAACTGCAACATCAGGGAGTGCTGCATGGAAAGGGGACTTCAGAACTGCGCTCACTGCCCTGAATATGCGTGCGAGCAGTTGAGCCGGTGGTTTCGAATGATGCCGGACACGCAGAAACGATTGGAGGAAATCAGAGCCGGGCTGTGAAGCTTGAGAGTACGCATGGAATTGTCACATGCCGGATATTCCACCGGAATTCGGCGACAGGGCAGCGCTCGTCGGCGAGCGCCTCTCCTCACCGACATCCCGGGATAGTGGAGAGCTTATGAAATTCGATGATATGAGCAAGGAAGACTTGAGGGAATACGTTGATTTCCTCATGCGACAATACCGCATTGTTGACGCGTTCTGGTACATCTACGAGGAAGAGGAACACGGAACAAAACAGGCAGACCATCTCAACGAACGCGTGTGGGACAAGGTCGCGGGTCTGGCTGCGCGGGACATAGTCGAGAGATTCGGAATACACGAGAAGGGGCTGGCCGGATTCGTCAAGGCTTTGGGATACTTTCCATGGTCCATTCTCGTGGGGTACGAAATCGACCGGACGGCCGACCGGGTCATCATTTCGGTACCGGAATGCCCTACCCAAGAGGCGCGGAAAAAGCGCGGCCTGGGAGAGTACGCGTGCAAGGAGATGCACCGCGGAGAATTCACCAGTTTCGCCCGGGCGATAGATCCGGGAATCAGCGTGGAATGCATCCACGCGCCGCCTGATCCCCATCCTACCGATCGAATCTGTAAGTGGAAGTTCACCGAAGACTGAGGGGCCGTCACAAAATCGCCCTGCCGCCTGCGGAAAGCGCCGCGGGACTCCCCTATGCCCGGGGCCCGCCGAGGGGCAATTGTCATTGCGAGGGCGTGAGCCCGCAGCAATCTCCATGGTTGGCGAGAGAGAGATTGCTTCGCTGCTCTCGCAATGACCCGTTTGGATTCGGTCAGTACGAAACCGAATCTGTGAACTATAGCGCTTCTCAAAAGTAATCACGGATTGACTCATTGGCATGCCCCTTCTTTCTCGCTTCTTTCGTCCCTTCGGGACTCCGAGCCGGCTTGGGGCTGGAGTTTTCATACTATGGTGGTCGTAGTTAGTTTCGGATTCCTCCGGAACTTCTTCCTGATGGCGCAGGCTTTCCAGCCTGCGAATCCGTGAGAACTTTCGAGAGCTGTTATAGTGTGCTGAGCGAGTCCCGATATTGCCGCTGACTCCCACCCGAAAACGGCCTGAAAGCCGGACTACATCAGGGTACTGCGATGGAGACAACAGAAGCGCTTCATTGAAAGACTTTTTCCTGCTAGAATATGTAGTGCGCTCGCGGTCCCACGATCCCGGAAAGATCCTGGTCTTGCCGGGACGCGACGGCAGACGCGGTCGGACGAGAATTGCCTGTCTTCAGGTTCGGGCCGGAGTATTGATGGGGATCGTCCGCATACGCCTTGCTGTTGTCAAAACGCGGCGGTTGTCCTAAAGTGGAAGACATCGGGAAACATCCCTGACTCGCCGGAGGTAATTTCAGTCATGTCAAAGGAGATCGAATCCAGGGTCTTGAACGCGTTGCTTGGGGACCGCTTTCTCTTCTCCCGGGTGACTGGGGATGGACTCAGGTCGGAACTTTTCAGTGATTCCAATTTCCGGATTATTTTCAAGACGGTCTATGAAATGAGCCAGGCGCCGGACCAGGTGATCGACTGGATAACAATAGACAACGCTCTCAAGGGCAAGGAGTGGTTCACACCGGAAGTAGGGCAGGCGCTCCAGACAATAGAGGAGAGCACGGCCCCGGAGCCCGACCAGGTGATGGCCTACATAAATATTCTGAAGGATCGGAGCACCAGAGATCGAATGCTCAAGCTGTCACAGGTCTTGGCTTCATATTCAAAACGACAGGGGCAGTACAAGGACGAGGATTTCGTGGACTTCAGCGGCCGGATTATTCAGACCCTGGTGGAGCTCCAGAAGCAATCGGCCAGCAGACGCGTCACCCCGCTCAGGGAGACGATCATCGAAATACGGGACCTGACGAACCAAGAGAAGGATGCGGAGAACACAATCCTCGGATTCTCCATCAAACCCTATGATCGATTGGAACGAGTCCTGTCCGGTGTTAGAAAAGGGTTCTACTATGGGCTTGCCGGCCCGCCCAGGAGGGGGAAGACCACCTTGGGTCTGGACCTTGCCGCGCGACTTGCGGAAAGAAACAAATTCCCTGTGCTCTTCTATACCTGGGAGCAGACCCAGCGCACCTTGGCCGCCCGACTCCTCGGCAAGGATTGCTACATTAACCCGGTGAAACTGCTCACTGAGGTGTCACCGGTCGAGTCACGGCGTCACGCTCTAGTGAACAAAGTCATTGATCGTTCCACGGCTTACAGCAACAATCTGTTTATCATTGAAGCGGGACGGCAGGACACCATAGATCGAATAAAGGCCCAAGCCTACAATATTATGCACGAGTACCGGTCCAACGACATAGCCATATTCTTCGACTATCTTCAAAAGATTCCCCTCAAGAAGCAGTACGAAGACATCCGAGGGCAGGTCAATGAAGCCTCGGCTCAGCTGTCCGACCTGAGTCTGCAGCTTGCATGTCCGGTCATCGCCATATCGTCTATGGATAAGGAAGGCTGCAAGCTCGACGAAAAACCACCGTCTTACGATGAATACTCCACCACCTACTTTGCCAGACCCACCATGCACAACTGCGTTGGCGGCGGAGATGTCGAATACGATCTGGACGTGGCCATGATTCTCTCCAAGGACTGGGTGGCCACCAAGAACCTGCAAGAAAGGCTCCGTCTCCAGGATAAGGAAGAAAAGGTAGCGGATGTTCCTCAGATAGACATTATCAACCTTCACATAGACAAGAATAGGGATTCCGCGGGCGAGCAGGTCCCGACTATCCAGTTGGCATTCTTTATCAATATCAATAAGTTTGTAGAAGTAGGATTCAAGACGGAGGATGAATACAGCAAAGAATTCAAGGGTTTTGCCAAGGCCGAAGACATGTTCGGAGCGTTGCTGGACACGGGCATGTTCAAGCTGTAGGCCTCGGCGGGCCTACGAATCCACACCGAGCCACTATGGTTCGGCGCTGATCAAGGTGAAGATTTCGTCATGTATTTGAGATCCATAGATATTCATAGTGACAGATTTCCCGCGCACGACGCGTTTCCTTTCAATATCCCCGCTCTGGCTGAGACACCCCGGATCGAGATCCAGACCCCTGTGACCTTCCTTGCCGGTGATAACGGCACAGGCAAGTCAGCGCTGCTGGATGCCCTTGCTCGAAAATGCGGCTTTCTCCCCTGGGGTGGCAGCAAGGTGCATCGATCTCACGCCAATCCTTACGAAACAGCCCTGGCCAACTATATTTCCCTGACCAGCCGCCCGCGCCATCCCTATGGCTTTCATTTCCGGGCCGAGGTCTTTCTCAACTACGCGGCATCACTGGATGACGTGTTTCAGGCTGACCCCGGCAGAGTTCAGTTCTACGGTGGACGCTCGCTGAACGCGCTTTCCCACGGCGAGTCTTTCCTCTCGTTCTTCAAGAGCTACAATTGCGACCTGGACGGGCTTTATCTTTTCGATGAGCCGGAGGCCGCGCTATCTCCCTGGAATCAGGTAGAGTTTGTTCGGTGGCTCATGGCCTCAACAGAAAACGGAAAGAAGCAGTTCATAATCGCAAGCCATTCGCCGATTATTTTGAGATGTCCTGGGGCCGGAATTCTGAGTTTTGACGCTTCTCCAGTATCCACCATCCCGTACGAGCAGACAAGTCACTACGAATTCTATAAGGCATTTCTTAATGATCCCAATAAGTTCTTCTGACCGTCCATTTGATCTGACTATCTCCGCGGTTGCCCTGTTCGGGAATTAGGTGGTACACAATAAGATCTTGGATTCGTAGGGGATAGCCCATGAACAGCGATGGAACCGAATTGCGAGATATTCTCCACCACATCAGGCAGGGGTTGTCCGGCAAGGACATAGCGGATCGATATGGCTTGTCGGAAGAGCAGTTCCGGGTGGCCCTTGAAGCGTTGCGCGCATCTGGAGAGTTGGATCGTGACCAAATGGCCCGTTTGTCGGATTCATTTGCAGAGGTGTCGTTGACCGTCCCCAATTCTACGGACTCGGATCCCGTTCCAGTCATCAGACGCAACCCTCCTCAGGTTTCTCAGCCGACGGTCCGGTACAGGTTGGTGAGTCTGGCCCCTGGATTTCCCGAGAATATCTGGAAGTTAAGCTCATACAAGAACCCCTTTAGAATAGCCGCCCTGATAATCGTATTGCTCAATGCACTCAACCTCAGCTGCGCATATTACTCGGTTGACCGCCCGGCGATGACTCGTGCGGCTGCTGAGGAGATCAGCAGACAAGGGTACATCAAGAAGTTTGCAACCTGGTTTTATGAGACGCTTTGGCAAGGCGAATCACCCCCCCGAAAAGTTGATCGAAAGGTGAACGAAGAGGTTGAATCCAACAGACTCTGGGCTTGGCTCTGGCTGTTGGGTTCATTGGGACTGCTCTGGATAGTCTTCGACTGGGAAAGGGCTATGGCGTACGTGAGTTCAGGCGTGCTGTTCTGTTTGACAATGATCTACATAGTGTCCCCTATAGATGTTGTCCCGGACTTCACTCCTTTTGCCGGGCAGGTAGACGATGTGGGAGTAGGTGTGGGTGGATTTGGACTCGCTTTCCTGATATTCAAGCGCTACCATGAAAAACGAGCCGCGATGGAGTTTCTCAAAGCGCAACGCGTGGAGAAGCCTGAGATTCTCATGCAGAAGCTGGTCACGGAACAAGGCTACCGAATAACCAGAGTGGACGAGCAAGATGCTGCACAGTCGGAAGCCGCGCGGACCATCAATTTCCAACGAACAAGCTAAGTAGTGTTGCGGATGTGCAGAGCGAGGAGGAGGATTTCTCATACGTATGGAGTCTCGTAATTGGAAGCTGTCTCTCCTGTTCGTTCTGGTTTCTGCTCTGATTGTCTATTGTTGGGCTCACCACGCGGCCTTGACAAACGAATATTCCATCAATGACGATGTCCGGCAGCAAATCTTTTGGATGCAGCAGTGGCAGGACCCGGGACTGTTTCCGGACGACCCTTTGGTGCGATATGCTCGAAACTACGTGCCGTGGGGGGTGAAGTTCCTGTATTACGCTGCTTCACCGCTGATGAATCCGGTTCAGTTCTCTAAGATTGTCAGTGGGTTGATCTTCCTTGTTACCGCGGGGTTCCTTTTCGGGCTGGGCCGGGCCTTGAAAGATAACCTTACGGGCATTCTGCTCGCTTGCACGCTGTTCCTCTGCGCTGGTTTTCTCGACAGAATTTCCGGTGGTCTTTCCAGAGGTTTCGCGTTTCCACTTCTGACCGGATATCTGTTTTTCATGACCGTAGGCAATCTGTGGGCCGCGGGAACAATGATATTTGTGCAATCGCTCTTCAATCCTTACATCATGGTCCTGTGCCTGGTGACCCACGGGCTGTTTTTTGCAAAGAACTACCTGCCGTTACTGATCCGGCGCCCAAGAGGCGATACATGGGCCGGTTCAGACACCGGGGCAGGTTCGGAATCCGTCAGGCATGCGTTTTTGGTCAACATACCTGTGGCTGCTGCCGCAGTGCTGATGGCGCTCAAGTACGTGGTCCTCCAGGACACGAGTTTCGGCGATCTGGTCACATGGTCGGACATGGCAGGTAAGATCGAATATACTGCTGCCGGCCGGTACGGCATTGTACCGGTCCCATCAATCTTTCTGGAGCTGGTTCGCCCTTTTGAACGCATATTGCCTTTTCATGAGTGGGGAATTCCCGTCTCGGTAATTGTGGCGGTCTTCGGTTCCCTGGGGTTCATTTACAGCGTCAGGGTGTGGCGCCGCCGGCCCGATATGGTCCCGTTTGCCCGGCTCGGAACGTTCGCGTACTTGTTGTCCGCGTCAGTGATGATGTACGTGGCCGCATACGTTTCTCTGTTCAGGCTTTTCCTTCCAAGACGGTACATGGAATATTCCTTTACCATATTCTACTGTGTACTCATTGCCATAGGTCTGAGGATATTGATAGACACTTCCGTACGCAAAAGGCTCATCGCTGTATTGATAGTCTCTGCCGCGGTTGTGGTCGGTCCGGTTACGCTTGTGAACGTAGGGCTCTTCGACTACTCTGAGCACGAATCTCTATATCGCTTTTTCAGAACCGTGCCCCGATCGAGTCTGTCGGCCGGACCGCCCGACATCATGGATAACGTTGTAACCTTTGGAAGAAGGAGCGCTCTTGTCACGTATGAACTGTCCCACACCTGGTATCGCACATACTGGAAGATGATCAAGAAAAGGTCGTTCGATTTCTTCAGAGCGTACTATGCTTCAGATCCTGAAGAGATTCGGCGGTTTAGCAGAGCCAACAATGTCGACTATCTGGTCGTCAGAAGGGAAGATTTCCCTCCGAAGCCCGCGTCGGGGGGCTCCATACACTTTGAACCCTTTGACACCTATGTTCGCGGGCTTGCAAAATCGGGATCCCATTTTGCAGCCCTTGACCGCAACGCATTTCCTATTGTTTTTGAGAACAACGGGTTGCTGGTGCTCAAAATCAGCGAAGATGAATGATCCTTGAACATCTTGCAGCCTGGTCTTCCGATCTGAAGAGCCTAATGGTTCCCGCAGGTTGACGCTGGACCACGGATTAGGTAGAATGTCGTTTCTTTTGGAGTGATTATTGAGGCCATACCCCCTTATAGTTGACATCGAGAAGAGGCCGGTCTTTGTGATAGGCGGAGGCCGGGTCGCTTTGCGCAAAGTCACGGGATTACTGGAATCCGGCGCTGAGGTTCTTGTCATCGCCCCGAACCTGGAAGAGGAACTGGAAGAACTCGCAAATGACGGACGCATCCAGTGGATTCCTGAGCCGTTTGACGAATCGCTTCTTGACGCACGGCCTGAAGCAGCCCTTGTTTTCGGGGCCACCGACAAGCGGGATGTCAACCTGAAGATTCATGCCGCGGCGGTTAAGAGAAGAATCCCGTGCAACATCGCTGATGTGCCTGAACTGTGTACTTTCATAGTGCCGGCAGTAGTGAGTAGAGGCGACCTTGTTATCTCGATCAGCACCGGCGGCTCGTCTCCGGCATTGGCGAGGCGAATTCGGGAAGAGCTGGAAGATCAATACGGCCCTGAATACGCTGAAATGACCAGGATTATGGCAGAGTTGAGGAAACAGGTGCTGAGCGCCGGCACATCGTCGGATGAGAACAAAAGACTCTTCATGAGAATAGTGGATTCAGATCTGTTGTCCGCTCTTGAAGCGAATGATCGGGAAAGCGCGTTGGAGATATTGACCGAAATCCTTCCCAACCGGATCGACGCGGAAAAGGTCATGAAGACAGCGAAAACTGAGATGGACGGATAGGATCGCCCCATGGACCTGACTTTCTTCAAGATTGCCTTGGCACTGTATTTGGCTTCCGCGGTGGGATACTTGCTCTTCCTGCTGTTGTCATCCGGAGCGCGGGCGGTCATAGGATTCTGGCTGGCGGTTCTCGGGTTTGCCGTGCATTCCCTGTCTATTTTGCATCGAGCCATCTTCTCAGGCTTCTTTCCTCTGGCCACGCACTTTGACGCTCTTTCATTCTTCGCGTGGTTGATAATCGCGCTTTTCTTTATTGTCAGATATCGTGATCCGAGTCCAATATTCGGTTCCATTGCAACTCCGATGGCCGCTGTTCTCATGCTGCTCGCCGGGACCCTGTCTCATCAGATCGACGCTCCCGTGGTACCGATCCTGAGGAGTTGGTGGCTTCCCCTGCACGTTGTACTTGCGATTGCAGGCAACGGAGTCTTTGCCATGATGGCGATTAGCGGCGCCATGTACTTGCTCCAAGAGAAGCTTATCAAGGCTCGACGGCTCGGCAGATTTCACAAGCTCCTTCCATCTCTGGAGATGTTGGATGCGATCAATCGCCGTGGTCTGTCGTTCGGTTTCTTCTTGCTCACCCTGGGGATTATCTCTGGTGCACTCTGGGCAGGCAGTGCCTGGGGGTTCTTCTGGAGTTGGGATCCCAAGGAGACCTGGAGCCTCATAACCTGGTTTGCGTACGCGGCCATGGTTCATCAGCGGGTGGTTATGGGTTGGCGCGGCAAGCGTGCCGCGGTGCTGGCAATCATAGGCTTTGCGTTGGTCATGTTTACCTTCCTGGGCGTGAGCGCCATTCTGGGAGGGCATCACGCATTCAAGACCGAGCAGACGGCCGTCCAACAATTTGTGACATGAGCATGGAAATACTGGTCATAGGACTGAATCATTCTACCGCTCCGGTGGAGATTCGTGAGAGAATTACTTTTCCCGGAGATGAGAGCGGCGCCGTGACGCGGGCCATGCTCGATATAGAGGGTGTAGAAGAGGCCATAATCCTGTCTACCTGCAACAGGGCCGAGGTCCTGGTTACGGCCGACAATGTCTCCCAAGCCGCTGAAAAGCTTGTGGATATGATAGGTCGTATTCACGGACTTCACGCGGACGCGTTTCAGGGTTTTCTCCACGTGAAGCAAGGTACGGACGCTGTGCGGCATCTGTTTCGCGTGGCGTCAAGCCTTGACTCCATGGTTGTCGGCGAACCCCAAATAGTTGGACAGGTGAAGGAAGCTTTCAGGCGAGCCACAAATGCCCTGACCACAGGCCCCATACTCAATCGCCTGATGCACAGGGCTTTTTTTACAGCCAAGAGGATTCGCACGGAAACCGGCATAGGCATGGCAGCCGTTTCAGTGGCCTATGTGGCGGTAGAACTGGCCGTGAAGATTCTGGGAAATCTGAAGGACAAAAGGGTACTTCTCGTCGGCGCCGGGGAGATGGCCGAGTTGGCGGCAAGGCACCTGTTGAATCAAGTTGAAGAACCGATTGTGGTGGTCAACCGAACCTTTGACAATGCGGCCTCTCTCGCTAGTGAACTTCGTGGATCAGCCATCCCTATGAATGAGCTTGAAGAGGCCTTGGTCGGCGCGGATGTGGTGATTACTTCCACGGGAAGCCCTGAACCCTTGATCTGTGCCCGCGCCATGAAGACGGTCATGAAACAGAGGCGGTTTCGACCGGTTTTCCTGATCGACATTGCGATCCCGAGGGATGTTGAACCTGTGGTCCACGAGGTGGACGGAGTTTATCTCTACAATATCGACGACTTGCAACTTGTGGTCCAGGAAAACGTGGGAGAGCGCCGTCAGGAGGCTATCCGGGGCGAGGCGATCGTGGTAGATGAGGTCGCTAAATTCATGGACTGGACCCGCTCGTTGGAATCCGCGCCCACAATAGTCGCCCTGCTCAACAAACTGGAAGAGATCCGTGCCGGAGAATTGGGAAGACTCAACGGCAAGCTCGCAGAGATGACCGATGATCACCGAGAAGCCGTGGAGCAGATAACCCGCTCCATCATCAACAAGATTGCCCACGATCCCATAGTTTTTCTGAAGCACACCGGGGCAACAGCCAGGAGCAACCTGTACCTCGATATTGCCCAGCGCATGTTCAAGCTCAACGGACCCGCTGCCCCCACCAACCCCGAGAAAGAAGAACCCCTGGAATAATGAAACTAACCATAGG
The DNA here is from genome assembly GCA_964527475.1 of uncultured Syntrophaceae bacterium. Lineage (GTDB taxonomy): Bacteria > Desulfobacterota > Desulfomonilia > Desulfomonilales > Desulfomonilaceae > CAZGNL01. Next base: position 2,580 of record CAZGNL010000110.1, on the reverse strand, counting down.
AACCCGCGGCAGCGCACTTGCACTCTGGCAGGCACGTCATGTGGCCGGGGCAATACAAGAAGAGCATCCGGAGATCCGGGTGGAACTGATGACGATCAAGACCCGGGGTGACAAGATACTCGATACGCCCCTGGCCCTGATCGGAGGCAAGGGTCTGTTTACCAAAGAGATTGAAGAGGCGCTCCTGGACCGCAGAGTGGACCTGGCCGTGCACTCCATGAAGGATCTGCCCACGGCACTGCCCGATGGTCTCAGATTGGCGGCAGTGCTGGAGCGCGAAGATCCGCGCGATGTATTCGTCTCCAAGGACGGCAGATCTCTGGCTGACCTTGGACCCGGGGACCGGATCGGCACTTCAAGCCTCAGGAGGAAAGCCTTTCTTTTGAATAGATTCCCACACCTGGAAGTCACTCCCATCCGAGGAAACGTGGACACCCGGGTCCGAAAATCCGAAACCGAGGACCTCGCGGGAGTGATCCTCGCGGCCGCGGGTATCAAGCGCATGGGTCTGACCGACCGCATCACCGAGTATATTCCGCGGGATTTAATCATCCCCGCGATAGGGCAGGGAGCAATGGGAATCGAGACTCGCGAGAATGACCCTGAAGTGGAAGGCATAGTGAGCGAATTGAACCATCCTTTGACCGCAGTCTGCATCGGGATCGAACGAGCGTTCCTTTATCGCATGGGCGGAGGTTGCCAGGTTCCCCTGGCCGCGCACGCGTCCCTGGCGGGGCAGAGCGCTGAGATCGTAGCGGCCGTAGTTCACCCCGAGGGAGAGCCGATGATCCGAACCCAAGTGGTGGTGGATCACGCAGATGATCGCGCGGGCACAGAGCTTGCCAATACGCTCATCGGAAGGGGAGCGGACGAAATCCTTCAGGGGGTCCTCGGTGATGATTGGGCCCCGGGACCGATTGCCGGTGCATAGACTGTTCAAGCGCGTGCGGAGGGTTGTAAATGAATGTCAGGAAAAGTGAAGCCCACTCTGGGGTCCCGGGCACTGTGTTCCTCATCGGAGCAGGACCGGGGGACCCGGGCCTGATAACGGTTAAGGGCCTTGAGAAGATTCGCACTGCTGACGTGCTGGTCTATGACTATCTTGCCGATCCTCAGATCATCGCTGAGGCCCGGTCCGACGCTGAGCTGATCTACGTTGGGAAAAAGGGAAGGAACCACACGGTTGAGCAACCGGACATCAACACCATTCTGGTGACCAAGGCCCGTGAAGGCAAGAACATAGCGCGAGTCAAAGGCGGTGACCCATACGTTTTCGGCAGGGGAGGGGAGGAAGCCGAGGATCTCGCAAAGGCCGGAATCTTGTTCGAGGTGGTCCCTGGGGTTACTTCTGCCGTTGCAGCGCCCGCATATGCCGGGATTCCCGTAACACATCGGGATCATGCGTCAATGGTCACATTTGTCACTGGACACGAGGACCCCACTAAAGAGGAGTCGGCCCTGGATTGGGACGTACTCGCACGTAATCCTGGCACCCTGGTCTTCCTCATGGGAGTCAAGAACATCGACAACATATCAGAATCTCTGATCAATAGCGGAAAGCCGGGCAGCACGCCGGCCGCTCTCATTCGCTGGGGAACCACTCCCAAACAGGAGTCACTGGTTTCCACGCTCAAGGAGATTCCAGAGGCGGCCAAGCGAAAAGGAATCAGGCCGCCCGCTGTGCTGCTCGTGGGATCCGTGATAACTTTGAGCGACAGCCTCGGATGGTTTGAAAAGAAGCCCCTGTTCGGTAAGCGCATCCTCATAACACGCAGTCGTGCTCAGTCCAGGAAGATGGCGGAAAGAATCCTGGAACTGGGAGGAGAGCCGATCCTGTTCCCCACAATCCAAATTGTTCCACCCGAAGATCTCGCTCCGCTGGACAATTCCATAGCCGCAATAGCGTCTTACGATTGGGTGATCTTCACATCAGTCAATGGAGTGGAACGGTTCTTTCAGCGATACTTTGAGGTCAAGGAAGACATCCGCGACATGGCCGGCCCACGGATCGGCGCAATAGGCCCTGTTACTGCCGAGTCGGTACGCAAACAGGGAATCAAGGTGGATCTGCTCGCCAAGGAGTTCAAGGCCGAGGGTGTGCTGGCTCAGCTCTCGGATGAGGATGTTCGTGGAAAGCGGATTCTTATCCCCAGGGCTGAAAAGGCAAGGGATATCCTCCCCAACGGAATCACTGAAAAGGGCGGGGAGGTTGATGTGGTCCCTGTGTACAGGACCGTGCTCCCTGATGATATTGATGTGGCCGAAATCCGAGGAATGCTGGAAGAGAAACAGGTACACGCTGTTACATTCACATCATCTTCCACTGTCACCCATTTCCTGGAGATCCTGGGCCACGCGGACCTGAACCGCCTCTTGGAAGGAATAACCCTCGCGTCCATCGGGCCCATAACCTCCCGAACTATGAAGGCAAACGGCCTACCGGTCCATGTTGAAGCGTCCGAATATACGATCGAAGGGCTCGTCAACGCTCTGACGAAATACTTAGCGCCTAACGGCCATGCCTAATACCAACTTACATCGCAAGAGAGCGACAACGAAGCATGAAAGTCCTTGCCGTTG
>CAZGNL010000109.1:0-18232 GCA_964527475.1 uncultured Syntrophaceae bacterium | reverse complement strand
CCGGCGATGAATCGCCGGGCTATTTTCCGACGCCCTTTCAGGGCTACGGTCTTTCAAGAAAGAAGGGGCACGCCAATGGGTCAATCCGTGATTACTTTTGAGAACCTCTATACGCCCAGTAGCTCCCCCTCCAAACCTCCCCATACGTAATTCCGGGAGCTTGCACGGTTCGCGGAGAACGGTTACCAAGAACCACAATAGGCACGCCGTGGCAGAGTGTGGTTCCTCGAGTTGGCTGTGAGGATGACGAGAATTCATTTGGACCTCCTTGGGTTGACCGGTGTTCCGGTCTCGAACAGTGTTCAACCGGCGGCGAAAAAAAATCAGCGCACTCTAATTCCGTCAAACAGGATCATGAGTTGCCGCTCCACCAACTGATCGAGATCCAGACCGAACGTGTCGAGGTACCCTCTCTTGTGGTTGAAGATGATGCCCTCAATCATGGACCACAGTCCTATGGTCATTTCCCATGGGTTGTCGACTTTGGAAATAGATTTCTTCTCCATTCCCTTCAGGATCACATCATTTAGCATTGACACGGCTTGAAAGGAAAGACTATCAAGTCTTCGCGAGATTTCCTCGGGAAGCCCCACTCTCTTGAAGCCCATATCCCTAAAGGACAGAATCTCGAAAAGCTCCGGGTAGTCAGTATAGAATCTCACGTACGCCTTGGTCAAAGTGGTGAGGTCTTCCTCCACGCTCAGTCCGTCCAGGTCTGTCGATTTCATCACATCCAGGAGGACCCCGAAAGCCTCTTCACACACTTTTCCATAGACTGCGTCCTTTCCGGCAAAGTAATGATATATCAGACCGGTGGACAGCTCCGCCTCAAGGGCTATGTCTCGGACAGTAGCGCCCAAGTAGCCCCCTCGAAAAAAGACAATCTTGGCAGCCTCCAGGATGCGATCCTTTCTCTCTTGGCGCTCCTCTTGCCGACGTCTTGCCAGAACTGAGCTCAGCTTCTTCATTTCTTCACGACCCGTCACAGTTGCTCCCGGTTCATTCCAGCCTTGATCAGTGTTAGAATATCGAACGGCGTTCAACAATGTCAAGCAAAAAATGCCCGGGCCCGCAAATATTCAGTTTCCGGGGGGCGAAAGTGATGGCAGACACATAGAGCCTGCCCCGGACTCCGAACCGGGGTCTGCCCCTACGTCCGAGCCCAGACCAGTTGTGGGACAAAGTAAAGGGGCGCACCTGTGTGTGCGCCCTCTTACCATCCGTTGAACGCAGGAACGTGGTCGTTCCCGTCGGCCGCTCGTAAGCGAATGGTTACCTTTTCTGCCGATCTTTCGCTTGACTTTGCCGGCCAAATTAAGTTATTGTTCCAATATCTTATAGTGTGTTGCGCTGAAGATTGGTCCTAATGTTCCGCCTGAGCCGAGCAGATATGACTTGCCGGATCGTTACCTGCGAAGCGTCGCCGTGTCATGACGCATGGGTGGAATGAATCCTGGTGAATCGTTGTTAGGTTCCCTGAGCCGGTGACGGTTGGACATGAAGCAAGGCTGATGGATTGGGACCTGCCGAGTGTGAGAGAGCCGCGGACCATTGTCGCCCGCGACGGCGCAATTCGTGGGTTTGTTGAAAAGGATGTCGCTGAACTCGCTAACAAGTGTGGTTTTCCTCGTGGTTACCTGTCTGGCGCTTTCCTTTGCGTCCAGTGGCCGTTCGCCGGCCGTCAATCCTGACGATTCCGATTTGAGACAACCTGTCGGTGAAAATGTATCCCCCGAGGGCACGGACTTGGAAGACTCAACAAAGTCAAGCCGACCCGTGACAAGGGTCAAGGCCACCCTGATACATCCGTACCGATCCGCGGGTGTCGGCGCGGAAGTTGAGGGCATAGTCCAAACAGTCGGCTTCGCGGAAGGAGACCGGGTTGAGAAGGGGAGGGTGGTCGTCAAGATATCCCCTGAGCGTTACGCGTTCACGGCCAAGAAGGCAAGAGCAAAGGTCAAACGCCTGGAAATCGGTTTGGCAAAGGCCGAGGCCGAGTTGCAGATCCAGAAAGATCTCATGTCCCTGGACGCGACCGCTCGCCTGGACCTGATAAGAGCCCGTGCCGCTGTGGAAGTTGCCCAACAGAACATCGAGGAGGCCAGGCTGGACCTGGAGGTTGCGCTTCTGAATCTTCAGGACTGCACCGTCAAGGCCCCCTTCACAGGATACCTGATCGAAATTCACAAACAGCCCCATGAAACCGTGAAGAATCTGGAAAAGCTCTTCACGATCATGGATGTGGCAAAGGTCTATGCGGTGGCGAACATCCCGGAGAAGCTTTTGTCCGAGTTCCCCAAAGGAGCCCGGGTCACGTTCCGGAATTCGCTGGGGAAACGGTTCGTAGGTACGGTGGACAAGGTCGCGAAGAATATTGACCCAAAATCCGTTACCCGGAAGGTGTACGTTCTAATCGACAACTCGAGCGGGGAACTGCCGGTGGGATCGGCCGGCTCAGTTGAGCCGATGCGGTGAGGTCTACCGAGATGCCCCCTTCAAGCCAACTTACATGCCTAGAAACAAAGGCACAACGAAGTATGAAAGTGCTTTCCGTTGTTCAGTAGTCCGTGGCTTTGCCTCGGACATACGCATCCCCCATCGTAGGCCCCGAGATTTTACTTGTTTAATGGCGAAGCAATATCACAAGTGAGTCTGAGAACCTGCGCTCTGATCGCGCTGGCTGCGTGCGGTGTCGTGTTCCTGTCATCGTGCGCACGGCATTGGACAAGCTACCTGCGGTCCGCGACAAACGCCCCGGGAACCGTACGGTCGGCAGCTGTAGGCCCTTTTGCAGATCGTGACCATGTTCAGTTTGCTCGGGCCAATGCTGCCCGGGTCCTGATGGATTACCGAGCCAGGCCCGCCACGACCTGGCTCGGCAAGAGAGACCTTACGCTTGAGGATTGCAGGTCCATTGCCCTGAGAAACAGTCTCGATCTTCAGGCGGCTCTATTGGCAGAGGCCGCCAAGGGGCGTGATGAGTCCAGCAAACGCAAGGCACTGCTTCCCGACTTGACCCTGACAGGACAACTCAACGAGCGGGACAACCAGGCGTATACCTATTCCGAATCTATGGGACGGGAGGGACGAAACCCGGTGCCGGGCGGAGGGCCTACGGTGAACAACTGGGGCGGCGCGACGGAGCGTACAAAGTTGGAATACGAGATGGAAATGAGTTGGAGTCCTACTGACGCGGCCGGCGCCTTATACAAGGCTCGCAGCGCCAAGAACGACCGCATGAAGAGTCACTATCAGAGAGTCAGGAAGGTTCAGAAGCTGATCGAGAAGGTGGATGGCGCATTCTACCGGATGCTCAGCTTGCAGGAATCCGTGCGCCTGGCACGCAGGCTGACCCGGCTTCGCTCCGAAATCGCATCCAGAACGGAACAGGCTCGCCGCGAAAAACCGCTCACGACGTCCAGCGACTATGAGTTGACTCAGGAAGCGCTGATCACCGCGCGAAAGCAACGGTCCCGGCTTGTCCACAAACTGGAAAAACAGAGAAACATCCTTGCCACGGCTATGCAACTCTCCCCGGACTATTGCGTCGACGGAGGATTCCGCGTAGTGGGGAAGGTGGCGCCACCCTGCTACAGGGCAAAGCTGTCCGAAATGGAAATGACGGGGGTCAAGAGCAGGCCTGAGGCATATGAGGCCGGGCTCAACTATTTCAACTCCGTGAACGATCTGAAACGGACGATGGTCAAGCTCCTTCCTACGGTCAAAGGCTTCTGGAAATTCAACCGAATCAACAGCAAGTATTACCTCAACAAAGACTGGCGTGAAGTCGGCGTGCTCGTGGACTTCGACCTGCTGAGTTGGCTAAGCAAGCTGGATGACCACAAGGGCGCAAAATCGACTGCCGCTAAGACTTACAAGGAAATGGGATCCGTAGCACTGGCAATCGCATCGGAAGTACGTGTCGCCGCGTTGACGTACTTCGAAGCAGTGGGCGGTCTGAAAAACGCCGACGATTCTGTGGCTTGGCGGCGGAGGCATCTGCGAGAGAAGCAGAAGCGACATGACAACTCCATAGAAACCAAGCTGGCCGTCATGAAGGCGGAAGCAGCCCTGCTGCGGCAGCAAATAGAGAGAACCAACGCGGTCGGCGAGGCAAACGCCACTCTGGCCGAACTTCAAGCTGAGATGGGGACCAGCTACAACGAACCCCACCCCCCTGATTGATACCGGCCGCGGACCTCATGCCGGGAAGCTTAGGGATCGCGGTCCCACTCCCTCAAAAACGCAATGAGAACTGATTCCATCGTGTCATGAATCGTTGGACTACGACAGAATAGAGCTTTGTTTCCCCTGTTTCGATTTTTCCGATGCCCTTCATTCCAACTCTCGCATTTTCAGGCGCGGTCGAAAAGCGGACACTGACTCGATAGACACTTCCGAACCGTTGCTGGACTTCGGCTATGGGAGCTATCGCCTCTACCTTGAGATGGTACGGCTTTCTGGGCTCGCTGTTGAGGTAAACGAAGGCCGGTTGCCCTTTTTGTACCAGGCTTATCCTGTCCTCAGGCACATAGATGACGACCTTAAGATCGTCGGGGATTGTTATCTCGCAAAATGGCTCGCCGGCCTGAAATCTCTTCCCGACGAGACTGGCCACCTCCTTTGTTCCCACTATTCCCGACACAGGGGATTTGACAGACAGGAACCGAGACTTCCATTTCAGGTAATTCAGTTCCGCGAGTGCGCTCTGCCGCTTGAGTTCGACCAATTTGCTCTCAGCAAGTTTTGAAGGTTCCTCATCCGATTCTCTCATCAGGAGCGTTATCTCCTTGCTGAATATTCGCAATTGCCTACGAGTGGTCTGGATCTCGTGGTCAAGTTCCTTCCTGTCGAGTGTTGCCAGAACCTGACCTTTCTGAACTTTGGCGCCTTCCGTCACGTTGATCCGGTCCACGACGCCGTCGATCCTGACAAAGGCGAGATTTCTGTCCTTGGGGACTATCTCGGCCTCACCACCAACCGTGTAGTTGATCGGGTAGAGGAAGAACAGGAAAACGATTGCCAGGGACAAGACACCGGCGAGGCAGACCATGCGGATGATCTTCTTTGCCCGCTTTCCGGGGCCTGAGTCCGGGAAAAGCCGCGAAAAGGCATCCGGTTTGCGTCGGACCAGCCATTTTTCGGCGAGGGCCGATGCGAACGATGGGACCACGCTCAGGAGGGTCAGGATCTCGATGTTATTGGGAACACTCCCTTCGTGGAACTCCAGAAGGAGATGTCCGACGATTCCCTCATTGTGCTGCAACGGCACACACAGAAGAAATGAGCAGTTCCCGGAATCCATGTGCGCCAACAACCGATCTCTCGCTTCTCGGGGGAAATCTTCGTCCGACAACTGATCGGAATCACCCTTTGCCGACAGCAGGATCGCCCTGTCCACATTCTTCAGAAGACTTCCAAGCCTGGTCACTTCTTTGTAGAATTTGGATTTTGTTTTGAGACCAGGCTGATTGCCGGCCGCAACGAACTTGGATTCTCCACCCATGTGAGTGATCAGCAGCGCGCGATCAAACTCCACCAGCAGTCTGATATCGTTGGTAAGGATAAAGAAGAGTGTGTCCAGGGATTCCGCCTGGAGCGATTTCTTCGAGAACTCGAGTCCCATGGCCAGGGCGCTCTGTTTCGGGTCCTTCGGCTCTTCCGGCTGGGGCTCGGAAGCTTGCGCTTTCCCGATAGCTTGCGGTTCGACAATATCGTCCCGCGGCATAAAACCTCCACCGTCACAATAGGGATTCTCGGTTGAAAATCTTGACCACCTTGTCCACCAGCCTTGTGACAATGCTGCGTGGCGGGAACGACACTGCGAGGCGTCCGGTCATTCCCAGGGGTATCGCGTTGTTGTCGATGAGCATGTCAACGGAGCAATGGTATTGAGCTTCCAGGGGAGCGTCCTTTTGCCTCTCTCCTTTAACCTCCGTCGCAAGTTCTCCTCCCAACCGACTGGAAAACGGAGAATCTTGTAGATCGGTCTCACTGTAGGGTTTTATGGAATCGATCTTCATCTTGAACGATTTCCCGGTTCCCACGGGGAACCATATTTCCACCGCCTGCCCTTCATGAAGGCCGTGGATGTCGGCAGCAGGTACCAGGGCGTTAACCACGCAATGTCTCAGAGATTGCATCTCTCCTACCACAACTCCCTCTCCGGGCTGAAAACCTTCTTGCAAACGGTAGTCCAGGCTTGTCACTGCTCCATCAAAAGGAGCAGTCATGCTGCTCTCAGCCAACTCTAACCGGTCTTTCAGCAGCTTGATTTCTTCTTTCACTTGCTGAAGTTCGACCTCTTTACGTTCGGCTTTGGCCATCAATTCCGAATCTACCAGGAACATCCGGATTTCTCGCCTGATGATGTCGCGCTCGATCCTCTTCTGACGCAGCCTCAAAGCAAGCTCGGAAGTGTCGAGATCGAAAAGGATTTCCCCTTTTCGCACGATGGATCCGTCCCGGATCGAGACGGTTCTCACGAACGTGTGCATCGGCACAGCGAGTTTCCGGATTTTTTGTGAGCCGAGAAAGCACGGATATAGTGACCGGGCGGACCAGGGCACGAATAGCGGAATCAATATGGCGGCCGCAATTACGGAAAAAACCGCAAGGCCCGAGAGCCTGGGACGAAATTGCCCTCTGTTCTTGATCAAGGACCCGATTCCCAGCCAAATCGGCCTCACAATGAAGAGGCAGACGGCCAATAATGCCAGCACTATTCCCAGAAACTTGTCAAAACGGTAATAAACGCCCACAACAATCCCGGTGTACAGCACAATCCTATACGCGAACGCGCTGAATCCATAGGTCGTGAAAACGATCCTGTCCCTTCTGCTCCGGGCCGGACTTGGTACGAGTGAGTTGCCCATCACCCTGTTCAGGAAAAGATACTTGACCTGTTTTAATGAATTCGCGGCTAGATTCGGCATGCCCAGGAAATCAACCAGAATGAAGTATCCGTCGAATTTCAGAAGCGGGTTCGCATTGAAAAGAACGGTCGATATGAACGAAACCGCCATCAGGTAGAATGCCAACGAGTTGACAAGGCCCGGCTTTGAGAAATACCATATGTAGACCGCCAACACCGCCAGCACGGCCTCGGCGATGATCCCGGCCGCGCTGATAGTCGCCCGCTGCTTGCGGTCCGCCAGCTGCCAGGCCTCCGTCGTATTGCAGTAGAGGCACGGGAAGAATATCAGAAACGCCACGCCCATCTCGGGCACGATCAACCCGAATCGCTTGGCCACGTACGCATGGGAGAATTCGTGAACGAGTTTCGTCAGGGCTATGGTAACCCACAGGAAGACAAGGTTGTTCAAATTGAAGAAGAACAGATATTCCGTCTGAATCCTGGGCATCCCGGCAACGAGCAGGTACACGGCTCCCGGCGCGGCAACGGCCGCCAATATTCCGGTCCACTTATTGGCGATCAAGTTGAAGAGCCATAGTGTCCTATCGAGGAACCGGTCCGGGTTCAAGACCGGAATGAATAGAAAGTAGACACTGGAAAAGAACCGGGTTCGCTTGGCCTTGTCCATTTGCTCCTTGAGTTCCATCATGCGCGTGGCCGAACCGAATTTGGTCCCGAGCACGAGCCCCATCTGCCCCGACTTTGCGGTGATGTTGTGAGCGTCGGCCGCGGAATAGTAGGCGCCGGCATTTGCCAGCTTCTCCACCGCCTGCTCAACGGTCCTGGTTCCGTCAAGCGTCCTTAAAAACGTGAATTCGTATTCGGACAGGCGATAGTACTTCTCTGAAACAGGATCCCTCAGAACGACACGGGTTTTTCCGTCATTCTCTTTGTGAATGGTGGCTGTGAGATCGACCCGGAATTTCGGGAGGCGTGCCATGTCTTTGGTACCTTACATGCCTAAGAACAGAGGCACAACAAAGTATGAAAATGGCGGCAAGGCCCCGGGTCCCGCGCGTAGGGGCGACGCATGCGTCGCCCTCTTGGATAGTCGGTCTAACCCTGAAATCGGGGGACTTCCCAGCGAATCCATTTTCATAGGAACGGCCATGCCCGAAAAAAGGCACAATGAACCGTGAAAATAGCGGCAAGGCATGGTGGGTCACAGTCGTACGGGCGTAGCATGCTATGCCCTCGTAATTCCAATACGTTACTGACTGTCCACCGTGGAAGGCATCATCCGGGCAGCACGACCGGTGTGCGAAATTGACTCTTGAGGCAGCTGCACCGGTGAGCCCTTCACGGGTAATATATGTCGCAATCGAGTGAGGTTCAAGTAAAGATTTCCGTGAGCCGGACCGTGTCAAGGCTGAAGGTCAAAGACTCACCGGTCGTCAACTTGGCTGCCAGGCGCTCCGCTTCCGTTGTCTGCTGAGTTCCCGAGTCCAACGGCGTGGCCAAAGCCAACACGTGAGTCGCGCTGACATGCTCCAGGTCAAAGATCAGCGCGGTGGGGGTCTGCGGCTCGACAGGGTTGGAGGCGTCAGGCGCGGGGGGCTGATCCTGTTGGGATTGCTCCGGGTTCAACAATGCGGATAACAGATCCGGAGACTGTGCGGCCGGGGCGCTTCCGGTAGTGGTATCTTCCTGTGGCGCCGAACCTTGCCCGGTGTCCGTTGCACCATCGGGCGAAACAGCAGCTTGAACTCCGTCCGATGATTGGGGTTGGGAAGTCTCTGCAGAGGGCTGCACCGCTGTTTCCGGTGTTCCGGTATTGACCGCTGCGACCGCGTCTTCCAGGGCACTCATTACGGAAAGATCCATGGGAGCGACCGTGGAAGTCATCAGGGAATCACCGCCGGCCGAATCGGATGCGGTGTCACCTGTTATTCGGTCCATAGCACTGTCCGCGTCCACCGTAAACAAGGGGATCGGAACACCGCCTGCCCCGTGGGTATCGAGTAAACCGTCGTCCGGTCCATACTGAGACCGCAAATCCGGCGCATCCGGCTGCTCAGGGTCTGTTGCCGAGCCGGACCATGTTGGGACGATGCGGATGTCATCGACAGCTACCTCGAAGAAGTGCCGAAGCGAGGACACTTCCACGACAACTCGCACTTTCTCGCCGATCAGATCACTTGGTATGTCGGCCGAGAAATTCCGCATAGCGTCGAGCACAATCGACTTATCGTCGCCCGTTGTAGATATCCAGAGCGGCTGCGGTGTAGGATCATCGACCTGATAAACATATACGGCCACATGCTGAGTGCCGTGGTCAAACGCCCCAGCGCCTGTGTCCGGATCTATATAGTGGTTCCAGTAGGCCATATCCCAGGATAGTTCCACATCCACCAGACCACGGATGTCGGGAATGTAAATAACCTGGCTCAACCATGTGTGCATAGGGGCGTTGTTCGTATGAAGAGCTATGGTCGGGTCCGCTCCCGGTATGGTGTAAGGCAGCTCCCACGAATACTGATCCTGCATATTTCCATCGCGGTAATCGTAAAGCGCGTTGGCCCCGGGCGCGGTCCACTCTTCAACCGTCGTCCCACCCGACACAATAGCAAATGTGCCGGCTTGCACTTCCTGCTCCTGCTCCCCCTCCCAACCAGCCTCTTCCATGTCCCAGTTTTCATAATTATCTTTGAAGGTACCGTTCTTGAGCAGCCCAACCTGAATTGTGACTGTCGCGGGATCACTGACCACCTTGTTTGTTGTTCCAACGTCGAACCCGAGGTTTTCATACAAGACATTTTGCCCGTTCAGAAAACCTGCTATGTAGTCGATGTCGCCGTCACCATCCACGTCTCCCGCCACGCCGCCGTAGGTGTTGGTATCGGCTCCTCCGCCGAATTCAACTTCTGTTGAGTTGAATCTCCCGGTTGACGAATCATACAAGCGGTACGTGTCAGGCTCGCTATTGTTTGTTTCTATCAAGTCAAGGTACCCGTCTCCGTCTACGTCCCCGAGGCTGACGCTGCCGGTCCGCTCCCGAACACCACTGTCAATATAGATATTCGTAAAGGTACGGTCACCGTCGTTGCTGTACAACATGTTGCGGCCGTTCGGGTTTGACGTGCTGTAGCTACCCATAACAATGTCAAGGTCACCATCGAGATCTACATCTCCAACCGCGAAATCCACCGGATTTCTGTTCCACACGAGACGGGTATCGTTACTATATTCTCCATTTCCGTCATTCCAGTAAACGATGGGTCGGCTATTCCATTTTCCTGTCATCACGTCCAGCCATCCGTCATTGTCCAGATCGGCCAGGACAAGAGCGCTCGTGGAACCTAGTGAACCGTATTCCCCGAACTTGCTCACGGCCTCAAATGTCCCGTCCCCGTGATTGCCGAACACGTAGTGGATGTCAGCCCCGCCGATCACGATATCGATGTCGCCGTCATTATCCACATCGCCCACATCGATGGCCGCGGCATAATCTCCCGATGTGTCGGCAACTTCAACTCCGGCCTCGTACTGGCCCGTTGACTCATCCCAGAAATGGATGGTGGCGTTATCGCCCTGATTGCCAAAGATCAAGTCAACATACCCGTCACCGTTCATGTCGCCCGTGACGACCTTATAGGAATCGAGGCTGTGATCTCCCGAAGCATTGGTCAATCGAACGCCGTCTTCGAATGTCCCATCGGGATTGATTGCGTAGATCAGATTGGGGTCTCCGGAGAAGTCGTCAGAGTTGGCCGTTACCAGGAAATCATATGTGCCGTCCTGGTCTACGTCAACCAGCTCCAGGTCGCGAGTGTCATACGCGTCCGAAGCTGCGCCGATGGCCGTCCCCCCGTCGGTCACAAAGCCTCTCCAAGCGCCGGAAGGTGTGGTAAACGTAAACTCAAAACTGTCCGCGCCCCAGTAATCCGCGCCGGGCGTGTATATAAAGGTTCGAGAATAGTCACCGCCGCCAAGGTCCACCACGCCCCCGTCCGGTGTCAATACGCCGTGCTGGACGTCGTAACCGGACCTCACCTCAATGGCGACGAGGCCCACATCGGGCATGTCGGCATCGTGAGCGAAAACCTGGAAGGTCCTCGGGTCATTCACCACCACCCAGATCGTATCGGAATCAGCGATCGGCCAGTCGTGAACCGGATCCACCGTGATCGTTACCGTGGCCGGGTCCGAGGTCTCAGGCGTGGTCAGGTTCAGGTAGAGCCTCTCCACCGCGCCCCTGTTGCCGGCCATAATGTCAAGCCACCCATCGCCGTTGACGTCGCCCACTTCCACAGAGTAAGTCCGGTCCACGTCGGAACCGAGCGCTGTTCCCTGTCCGGTGGTAAAGCCCCCTACGCCGTCATTGAGGTAGATTCTGTTGATTTCGCCGCTGCTGCCTTGGTTGCCGGAGATCACGTCGGGCCGTCCGTCGTGGTTAATGTCCGCGAGCTTGATTCCGTACGTGTGGTCAGTGTCGGATCCGATTGCAGTACCCGGGGCCGAGGCGAATCCCCCTGCGCCGTCATTCAGATAGAGTTTGTTTGTCGCGTTGTCATTGCCTGCCACCACATCCAGCCATCCGTCGCCGTCCACGTCGCCCACTTCGATGGATCTCGTGTTGTCGTTGTCCGAACCGATGGCCGTCCCGGCTCCGGTTGTGAATCCCCCGGTGCCGTCATTGAGATAGAGACGGTTGACCTCGTCGTTCCCCGTGACCACATCGAGCCAACCGTTGTCATCAACGTCGGCAAGCTTCACTTCATATGTGGTTACTGTTTCAGAGCCGATGTCGGCAGCGCCCGAGAATCCCTGCCAGACGCCTCCGCTCTCTCCCTGATTGAGGTACAGCTTGGTTGTGGTGGATCTATTTCCTGTGACTACATCGAGCCACCCGTCATTGTTCACATCACCTACGGCAACCGAATACGCGTAATCCGTGGAGGTCCCGAAGCCCTGTCCGCTTGCGAAGCCCTGCCACACGCCAGCTGTCTCTCCGTCGTTCAGATAGTAACGGGCGCTGCTGCCGCTTGAGTCCGCCTCCACCGCGTCAAGCCAACCATCGCTGTTGATGTCGGCCAGTTGGACCGACCGCGATGCGTTGGACCCAAAATCCTCGAGCGCATCATCAAAGCCGCCGTCGCCGTCATTCAAGTAGACCCGGTTTATTCCCCCTTTAATTGAGGATACCATGTCCAGGTCTCCGTCATTGTCCACATCGCCGAACTCTATGAATCTGGTATAGCGCGAGCTGTTGGTGTCCGTACCCACAGCCTCGCCCTGACCGTCGGTGAATGTGCCGGGCGCTGGAGTGGTGAAAGTGAAATCAAAGCTGTCCGCCCCAAAATAGTCATCGTCGGGCTCGTACGTGAACTCCTGGTAATAGTCGCCGTTCCCGTCGTGATGAACGACGCCGTCAGTCGTCAACGTGCCGTTCGTGGTGGCCGTCCAGTCGAAGCTCACATCAGCCTCGTCGGGCTGATCCGGGTCATGTCCCCAGACCCTGAATGTGATGGAATCGTCCTCATCCACGGTAATCGACTGGTCGTCCGCGATGGGCGAATCATTGACCGGAGTCACGGTAAACGCGAGCGTGCTGAAATCGGAATAGAAAGCTCCGTCATAGGCCCGTACCGGGATATCCACTGAACCGTACGAGTCCTGGTGACTGGTGAATGTGACCACTCCCGTGTTCGCGTCAATGGTCAGACCGTCCAGTTGGAGACCGTCGTGGTACGTTGGGGCGCCCAGTTCATACGTCAGCGTATCTCCCGCGGCATCGGTAAAGCTCCCACTAACGTCATAATCGGTCGTCCCGAAGTCTTCGGTCTCGGCCGGGGGATCGGCTATGGGGTTGGCATCCGGAGCATAGTTAAAGTAAATCGCGTATTTATAATCTCCCACATCTCCTGCTGAATAGCTGGTGTTTTCCACCGAGTAATCCCCGGGCCCCAGGGTGTACGACTGAATATAGGCGTCAAGCGTATCGGCAGGCCATGCATCTCCGCCTCCCCAGTCATCGTTATAGGTTATAAGATTACCGGCCACAGGAACCAACCCGGAAAACAGGTGCAGATAGCTGTCCACGTAGTCCGGATTACCCGAATCCTGAGGATGTAGAGTCTGCATTCCGATGCTGACCCGGGCCGATTCAGTCAGGGTGAACGACCAGTCATCGGCATAACGCCCGGACCTGACTACTGAGGAATTGTCGGTTATTTCAAGGGCGCCGGTCAGGCTGACGTAATTGTCAGGATTGTTCAACGGAGGCGTGCCGGGAAACAATACCTTAAGAGGGTCGGGCGGCGTATCAAAGGCCATGAGCAGATCGTAAGGTCCCGCATCGGCGTTCCCGTACGTAGTTGTCTCTATTGAGTACGCGCCGGCGCCGAGAGTTACCTGTATGATGGAGTCGTACGCATCTGCTTCCGGCAGTTGCGTGCCCCCACCCCAGTCGTCGTTGTGGGTTATCTCGTTACTCGCGTCGGGAGTCAAGCCGGAGTATAGGAACAGGTAGCAGTCCACGTAATTCGGGTCGCCGCTATCTCCGGGGTAATGCGTCTGCATCCCGAGACTTACGGCAGTCTCTTCAGTCAAGGTGAAGGTCCACACATCCGCGTAACTTCCGGTTCGCACCACTGAAAAACCGTCGCTTGAGTCAAGCTGGCCCGTATAGGTGTCGTAGGTGGCCGGGTCGTCCAGCGGGGACCTGCCGGGAAAGCTGAACTCCGACCCCACGTCGGAAAGAAGGGCCGCGTCAAGAAGGGGCTCCGAGACGGATCCTGATCGAGTGGAATATTCAAGGTCCCAGTTTCCGGTCTTCCCGCCGGTGTCGTCGGAACTCGCGAACACATCCGCGCCCGTGTAAACGGCTATCTGATCGATCAGCGCCTCCCCGGATGAATCACCTGCCACCGAGCATCCGTACAACTGGATCTGCCCGTCTTCGGAGAGATTGGCGCCCAACGCTTCCCACTCGGCCGTGAACTTGGCAATATTGTCCTGGCCGATCTGATCCGCGCCGATCTGCACTAGTCCTTCATCGCCGTGTCCCACGATTGCCAGTGTCCCGATCTCGCGGCCCGCGGACTCCACAAGCTCATCGAGCATGGCGTTGATCGTCTTAAGGCTGTCCAGTCGCGAATCGTAGATGATGATTTCAGTGTTATCCACCACCGCGCCGGACACGCCCTCTATCTCGTCGATTGCGTTGGAAACCAGAACCACCCTGAGGTCCTGCTCCAAAATCGACTCATCGGCGTCCCCCCCGTCTGAGGTCGCGTCGTCCCCGCTGCCGGCATCGGTCTGGATTCCGGGATCCGCGCCAACATCGTCCTGGTTCTCCTGGACCGACGGATCAATCGACGCGTCGAGCACGATCCGATCTTCCAGGGCTTCCAGGATTAGTTCGGGTCCATAAAGTCTGAATTTCTCTCGGAATCGGAACCCCATATCAATCTCCTTTGGGAACTCGCTGCCAAACTCGGGTACAATATCTGTGCGCTTTCAATATTATTAGCAAGTTTCGTGCCAACATCGCGCCTCCGGGACCCGCAAGCCTATCGTGCTATTCTTACCAGGGTTTTTGGCAAGAAGTCCACCCGAGAAAATCATAGACACAGGACATGCAACCCGGAAAAATGCGTCGAAACCGCTCACCACTTTCAGAATTCATTGAAAAACACGTAATCTTCGGGCCTTACCGCGTGTGGTTTCCACACGTGCAACAGAGAAGTGTGTGTGGTTTTCACACATGAGGCCGTGCCTCATCGTCCCAGGTCAAAATAACTTTCGGTTATGGTAGTTCTCGAAAGTTGTCACGGAAACTGAGATTGCTTCGTCGTTTCACTCCTCGCAATGACGGCAAGGTCAAGTGTCATTGCGAGGGCGTAAGACCGAAGCAATCTCCATCGAAATGAGAGGACTTCGTTTCAACTGTGCGCCTGGGAATCCGACATTACTTTTGAGAAGCGCTATATGTGGAAAACAACGGGGTTCGCCGGCGTGACGGATTCGGATCGCGTGGACTCATGGCAAACTATTCCGAGAGCGCGTGCGGGCCAGGGCCGCGCCATTGCCCAGATCCGCCTCATCAACGAACAGCCTGTAAGGATATCTTATTTGCCAGCGATCCCTGTCCGGCGGCAGGCGGCCTATTGAGCGTTTGCCCAGACACAACTGAAGCTCTGTCGCGCCTTGTCGATCGAAACGGACAACCTTGGGCCTCAGCAGACCCGGTGAGCATTTCCTTAGAACACCGGATTGAGCCAGCCAATGGTAGACAGGCGAGCCAAGTGCCCTAAAACGGCTGTGGCATGCCTTGCGCAGCCTCATGGCGGCCCCAGTGAAGCGTCCAAGCCGCCCACCGTAGATCCGCCGGAGTTTGCGCCCCCTTTGAGCATACTCCACTTGCCCTTTCACGTCACGGGCGGTCACGAAACAGGTATCCGCTGCATCGTTGTTGTCGCCCATGGTTCCAAGTCCACGGGGGTCCAGGGTGACGACTCGGTGTGCAACCGCCGCTGAACTCCCCGGACACGCGAACACAATCACATCTCCGCGTCGAATTTCTCGGCCCTCGTAGGCTCTGACGTGGAGGACATCAGTGGGTTGAAGTGTCGGGTACATACTGGGTCCGCGATAGAACACTCGTTCCAGGCCGTCAAGACGGGCAGGTTTGGATTCTGAATCGTGATCGTGCGACCATGTGTTCATGGGACGAACTCCGGCACGGCGGCGAATGGTTTTCTAAGAACCGGGAACAGTAGAACTCGGCAGAGCCCTTTCCATTTCTTCCCAGAAACATCCGGTCAGGGTTGCCCGGAGGACAAAGGCCGGGAGCGCTCGGGCCAACCGGCAGGCATTGTCAAACAGCTTTTCCATGAGCGGGATGTCAAGAACGGGACCCCGTTTTTTCCATCCCAGCCGACACAAGTAGGAGGCCGACTCATTGATCATGACCGCGGCCGTGCCTTGGCCCACGGGAATGACCTCGTCTTGATCCGCTTGTTCGAGAAAGAATATTGCGCCGAGGGGGACCCCGTTCTGAACGTTCCAGGTTTGGTCGGAACTCCCCGAAATGACTTGGCTCCATGTTGGGAAAGGGTGAGTCATATAAGCTTCTGTTTTGACCGGCACAACCACTGCGCCGTCGTCGGATCGAGCCACCCAGGGATGAGGTATGCGGCGACAACAGGTTGATTTGCCGGTGCCTTCCCCCGCGACCAACAATACCCCTATTCCGTCCCGTTCCACCAGTGCAGCGTGCAGAGGGATCCCTCCGAGATAGGCCAGTCTGCAATGTACAGCGTATATGGAATGCCACATTGCCAACATCTCCCGGCTGCCGCGCTTCGTATTCTTGATCTCACAGACTACGTCACCCATCCCGCGTTGGTACCAAAGTTTCAGTGAACCAGAGTTCCAATATCCCCACTCACCCCGCGGAACCCCCTCAACCGGGAATGCGTCGAGCAACGCGACCGTGTTCTTCCGCCGGAATGTCCAGCCCTTCCGACTCAAGCCACGCACGAACGTCATCCTCGCGTCGGCATCCTCGGCCCCGGGCTCGAGCATCATCGTCGTCGCCATCTTCCGCAGCCAAGCCTCGGTCCCCGGGGTTCCGGTCAGGCGCCAGGAAAAGCCGGGGCCCAGCGTCATCATGTACGACTCATTTCCAAGATCTGTGGATCTCAAAGCTGTTCTCGCTATGTCGCTCAGCCGCGGAGCGTGGGCGCCATCATCCAAAGAAGCCGCCCGAGCATGCTCCAGTGAAGCCCCATGCACAATTACCGCTCTGGGGTTGTCCTCCGGGGCGACAATCAGGACCTGAGCCGTACCAGACCCCTCTGTCGCAGACAGCCGAATTCAGGGGTCCGGGCTGACATCCTGTGCTGTAATTGGTGGGTCCAGTCGTGCACGCCTGTCCTCCGGCCATGCCGGTGTCGATTTCAATGATTTCAGGTTTGATGTATTCCATCGCATCACCTTTGGGAAACCAGTTTTTGAGCCGGTTCAAGCGCGGGTCAGCCGACTGCCTTTCCAACTACTCTCGTTCGTGGTATTTTCCGACTCTCCGGAAACAGACCTTCCTTGTCCGCCTCATCGCAGTACCAGTAAGGGGCCCACAGACTCTTGCTGCGATAGTAGTTCTGCGCTACGCAGCTTCCAAGGCATATTCCCCGCATCAGGCATTCCCCGCAGATCCCTTGAAGAGCGCTTGGCAACCCTTCCCTGAGCTGATTCAGGACCGGAGAATTGTTCCATACATCCTCAAGGCTGTCCTCGGCCGCGTGACCGAACACCATATCCGGAAGAGCCTGACCTATTCCACACAGCGCATAGGAACCGTCCGCCAGAATACCGAGGATGCCGAAGATGGCGCAAACGTGACACCCGTCGCCCGTCTCCGGGTGGAACATCCGGCTCAGGGGGCGAAACGCCAGGGGATGACTGTAAGCGATTCTCAGACCGGTTGATCTTGACAGGTCAGTCTCCACCCATTGTCCCAACTCAACAAGTTCCTTGATTGAGAGCGTCTCCCCGGCCTCGTGCATTCTCTCACCTCTGGATGTTGGCTGGACCACGTTAAACTTGACCGAACCGGCCCCGAGCGTCTCCGCGAGTCGAACCAACCTCTCCATCTGATCCTTGTTCTTGCGGACTACGGACATTATAACCTGAGGCCTCAATCCTGCCCCGACGAGATTACGGATGCCCTGAACAGCCCCACGGAAAGCGCCTCCAACTCCTCGCATCCAGTCGTGGATGTCCGGCTCAGCTCCGTCCAGGCTCACCGCAACAAAGGGCCGCTCGCAAGCCATAATTCTTCGAGTGAATTCGGGAGTGCAGTACATCCCGTTGGTTTCCATTGCCAGACTGAGACCGGCTTTCGCGACACACTCCAGGATATCGCCGATCCCGGGATGGATAAGAGGTTCACCTCCAGTCAGCTTTATGGCGGCGACGCCCAGAGAGCCGGCCTGATCCACGATCGACCGAAAAAGATCCACGTCCAGCACAGGAGGCGAACCGCCCTTGACTTGATACCTCGGTTCCATCCAGCAGTGACGGCAACGAAGGTTGCACCCGTCGGTCAGGTAAAAGTAGAGGTGTCTCAAGGGAAACCTGATCTCTTCGGTTGCAGTTGGGGTGATGGTGTTCATGACGCTTTCCGGTATAAACTATCATCGCAAAAAAGCGACAACGAAGTATGAAAGTCCTTTCCGTTGTTCACTGGTCCGTGGCTTCGCCTCGGACAGGGTGCTCCAAGAAACGCGCACGATGCGCATGGACTTGGAGGAGAGGCCCTAGCCGGGCAGGCATTTCAACGTCATGCTACCGACAGCCGTCATGTCACGT
>CAZGNL010000108.1:0-18239 GCA_964527475.1 uncultured Syntrophaceae bacterium | reverse complement strand
TCTAAGTTATTATCCATGAAAAACAGCCAGTTCTCCTTAAGTCAACAGCATTGGGCTTGGAGGGGAGATGAGTCTCCCCTCCAAATTATTGCGCAGCGTGCGCGCTCTTTACACGCCTGTCCGAGGCGAAGCCACGGACTACCGAACAGTGGAAAGGACTTTTATGTTTCGTTGTGCCTGTGTTTTCAGGCATGTAAGTTGGTATCAGGGGGAGCTAGGTAGACCGCCCGCGCATTTCCGTCGTGCAGTCTAGTAAGAACCGACGATAGCGGCCTGAAAGCCCGGTTGTCCGTCCACCGGACAGATATTGGCATCCAGATAGGCCGCTACCGGGAACAAAACGCACGTGTTGCCCGGAACGACAAACTTGGGAAGTCTGATACCGAGAAGCTTCGAGCTACCCGACCCCAACTGCTTTGCAGCCAACGGCTCGTTGATTACTCGCGACGTGGGATCAAGGGGTATCTTCACATTTCTTATCTGACCCGTCCGCTCGCACACGACGACTATGTGCTGGACATTCTTTGCCATATCCGACGCGTCCGATCCCTGGACAAACTGAGCACGGTATCCACAAGATTGGCAGTAGAATTCCAGCACCTCCCCCTGGCTGAACGCCTGGATCGGGAAGAGAATCAACGTGGCCAAAACAAAAACCAAAGGCGATACTGATCTCCGTGACATGTTGTTATTGCCTCCCTCAACGCTCCAAGGGTGTTGCTGGAGCGATTGATTTCACTGCATATTAGGGTAGGCTGAAAAAATCAAGTAATTTCGTAACAACTGAAGATAACCGATGGTTATTATGAGAGTTAAACTGAGGCACACAATGACGGCGTCTTCGATCACCTTCGCCAGTCCCGCTTGATTCTTTGGACCACTTCTTCATGAAGGTTCACGATCTCTTCCAACGTATGAACCGGGGTGCCGACAATTTTGTTCAATGCTTCCAGGACTATACGGGGAATGTCATTGAAGGGGATCTTTTGGGTGAGGAACAGTTCCACCGCGACCTCATCCGCTGCGTTGAGGATGATGGGGGCTGCGTTTTCATCTGTTTTGAGGCAGTCGTAGGCGGCTTTGAGGAGCGGGAATTTTTTCATTTCGGGTTCCTGGAAATCGAGGGAACCCAATTCAGGAAAACTGATGGGATCGGTTCCTGATTCTATGCGATCGGGGTAGGCCATTGCATAGCTGATGGGAATTCGCATGTCAGTGGCCCCGAGCTGAGCCATAATGGATCCGTCATCAAACTCGACCATTGAATGAACGATGCTCTGTGGGTGGATCACCACTTCTATTCGGGAGGCCGGCACATCAAAGAGCCATCTGGCCTCGATCACTTCCAGGCCTTTGTTCATGAGGGTGGCTGAATCCACAGTGACTTTGGGGCCCATCTTCCAGCGAGGGTGGGCTAACGCTTGATCCCGGGTAACACGAGCCATGTCGGATTCGGACATATCACGGAAAGGGCCTCCTGATGCGGTCAGGATTATCCTTTTGACATTAGCGTCTCTGTTTCCCTGGAGGCATTGAAATATCGCGGACTGTTCCGAATCCACGGGCAAAAGGTTCACTTTAGAGCGCGCTACGGTTTCCATAAAGAGAGCGCCCGCCATCACCAGGACTTCCTTGGTTGCGAGCGCTACGTCTTTACCGGACTTGACCGCCGCGAATGTTGACGCGAGTCCCGCGCTTCCGGGCAGGCCCCCGACCACGAGTTGGGTTTCCGGAGCCGTGGCGACTGTTTCCAGTCCCTTGTCCGAATGATGGATCGAAACAGGGTCTCCATAGTCGGTCAGTCGCTTCCCCAATTGGAGGGCAGCGTCCTCGCCCGCGCACGAGACCACAGTGGGTCGAAACTCCCTCACCTGTCGTTCCAGCAAATCTACACTGGTTCCCGCGGCCAGGGCCTCAACCCGAAACAAGTCCGGATGGAGGCGCACTATGTCGAGAGTCTGTGATCCTATGGATCCCGTTGAACCGAGGATGGATATGCTTTTCATTTCGGGATGAAGTGTCCGGTAAGAATCAGGAAATAGTAACCTGTTGGAAAAGCGACTATAAGGCTGTCAGCCCGATCCATCAGGCCTCCGTGCCCGCGGATGGCCGTGCCGAAATCCTTGATTTCCAGTCGCCTCTTGAGTGCGGACGCGATCAGGTCACCCACCGGTCCCGCGACCACCAGGGCCAAGGTCAGGGGCAGTAGGACCTCGTACCCGGGCAGGTCCGGCACAACCGTTTTCATAAAGACCATACCCAGGAGGCCTCCCGCGACAACGCCCCCAAGTCCTTCCACAGTCTTTGAGGGACTGATCTTCGGCGCCAGCGGGTGTTTGCCGAGGTATTTTCCGCTGAAGTAGGCCCCTGTGTCACCCAGACAAACCACTATGAGTATGTACAACACCAATGTGACGCCCATATCCAGGCGGCGCATCAGGATGGCATGGCATAGGGGGACGACCACGTAGCCTAGAGCGAACACCATCTGTGATGCGGATTCTACGGTGTTCTCAATCACATCATACAACAGCAGGTGAATGATCAGCACGACAAGCGGCAGCAAAGCCGGCACCAGCAGCAGACTTGTGAACGGCAATAGGTAGAACAGGGCCACAATCACGAGGCCCAAACCAATAGCAAGCCACACACTGTGCGAGCCCTTCAGCCCCGGCATGTTTGTGCACAGCTCCCACAGGGCCAGTGTACACGCCATTGCAACCAGAATCGCGATGCCCGCGGTTCTGCCCCAAAACAGGAGCGGGAGAATTATCGCAGCGAGCACGGCCGCTGTTATGAGTCGGTCTCTCATCATTGCTGATCTGACTCCTTGGCCACTACCTGTTCGGAGATCATGCCGTATCGTCGCTGCCGCGAGCAATAGGTGTCCACAGCGTCCCTGAAGTCCTGGTCCTGGAAATCAGGCCACAGGGTGGACGTAAAGTAAAACTCGGTGTACGCGGACTGCCATAGAAGAAAATTGCTCATACGGACCTCTCCGCCCGTGCGTATGAGGAGATCGGGATCAGGCAGATCGGCTGTATCGAGAAAACCCGAGAAAGTTTCTTCGTTAACATCCGCGTCGGCCAATCTCCCGTTTCTGAGGGCTTCGGCCATCTTGAGCGCGGCCGAGAGTATGTCCTGCCGTCCACCGTAGGAAAGAGCAATATTGAGGGTCATGGACTTGTTTTCGGCCGTGATTTCCTTGGCAGCGTCTATCTTTTTTGCCAGGCGGGCCGGAAGCTTGCTCAGATCGCCGATGGTCCTCACGCGGATGTCGTTTTTATGGATTTCTTCCAGCTCTGAATCAAGGTATTGAGACAGAAGCGTCATTAGACCTGACACTTCTTTGCCGGGCCTTTTCCAATTCTCCGTGGAAAACGCGTACAACGTCAGGACTTCTATACTGTTTCGCCGACTGAATTCCACGACCCTTCTCACGGCTTTGGCCCCCTGCCGATGGCCTTCGAGACGCGGCATGCTGCGACTCTTGGCCCACCGGCCGTTGCCGTCCATGATTATTGCAACGTGACCAGGCCAATCCGGAGGTCTATCTGAAGGTGAGTCCAAAAGGGTTCTCCTGAACATGGACAGGGTTTGACGGGATTCCAAACCCGGATCGCTATGGCTCTATCTGGATACTCCGGCAGATCAGCAAGTTAATGGAACTGGTGGGACCGTTCGACCAAATGTTCGCAAGAAGCCACAAAATCGAGCATATTCCGCAACAGCAAATCAAATTTCCATAATTTCCGCCTCTTTGTCTTCCATTACCGCGTCCACTTTGGCGATGAACTCGTCCGTAGTCTTTTGCACCCTGTCTTGTCCCTTGTGCATTTCGTCTTCGGAGATCTCTTTCTCCTTTTTGAGTTCCTTTGCCATGTCGTTGGCGTCTCGTCTGTGATTGCGCACCTGCACTTTGAAATCCTCACCCATCTTCCTGACGATCTTCACCAATTCCTTACGCCGTTCAGCGGTCAGCGACGGAAGCACGATCCGAATAATCTTGCCGTCGTTCATGGGATTGAGGCCCAGCTCCGATTTGAGAATCGCCCTCTCGATTTCCGGGAGCCCCTGGGAATCCCAGGGCTGTATTAAGATCTGTCGAGCCTCTGGAATGGAAAGGGTAGCCAATTGGTTTATGGGAGTCGGAGTTCCATAGTAATCCACCATTATGCCGTCCAACAGAGCCAAGGAAGCCCTGCCTGTTCGGACTCTCTGGAGATCCCTCTGTAAGGCCTTGACTGCCTTGTCCATCCCGGCCTTCATTTCATCGTGCACTTCGTCGATCACAGCTTCCTCCCCGGAAACCTTTGGAAGACTTCCTCGTTCAGGATTCCTTGCCGACCCCGGTTCAGGGTACCCATACAGAACCCGGCTGGGTTCCCGGCTCGGTTTTCCTTAAGCTACTGTATTGTTGTCCCGACCTTCTCGCCCGCGAGAGCCCTGCGAATATTGCCTTCCTGGTGGAGGTTGAGAACAATAGCCGGTATTCTGTTCCTGCCCAGGATATCCACAGCCGAGGCATCGATTACTTCAAGACGCCGTTCCAGCACCTCCGCCGGGCTTATGGATTCAAAGAACACAGCGTCCGAGTGTTCCTTTGGGTCCTTGTCATAAACACCGTTCACCTGGGTGCACTTGACCAAGACCTCGGCCTGGATCTCCACGGCTCGGAGCGCCGCGGCCGAGTCGGTAGTGAAACAGGGGTTGCCTGTGCCTCCCGCGAAGACCAACACATTCCCTTGATCAAGATAACCCAAGGCCTTGCGGTTTTCAAACGGTTCCACGAAACAGCCTACCGGAAATGCGGACAGTGTTCGTGCCGGCACTCCCAACGATTCCAGGACAGAGACCAATGTCATGGCGTTCAAGACCGTTGCTATCATGCCGATCTGGTCTCCCACCAGATGTGGGACCCTCAGAGACTCGGCGTCCTTCCCGCGTAGTATGTTGCCGGCGCCGATCACCACCCCCAGATCGCGGCCGTCCGCCCGTGCCAGGGCGATCTGTTCAGCAATCCACAAAGTCTTTTCGGGATCCCAAGGGTGGGGTTTACCACCTGCCAGGGCTTCCCCTGAGATCTTGAGCAGTGCGCGGCGGTACCCTGGGGACATGTCCTATCCTCGTGGCTCTGGGGCTGTTGGTCGCGTCAACAAAGTTCTCATGAAAATGGATGCGTTGGCAAGTCCGGCGAATGCCGCCTCATACCAATGCGCGTTCAAACAAGTGATAAAGAGCACTGCTGGGCAAGCCAGCAGTGGCACCCAAGAAACCGATCTCACTCTCTTGATTGCGCATTGGTATCAGACCCACTATCCAAGAAGGCGACGCATGCTCCGCGCCGTACGGCCGTAACCCACCAGGCCCGCGGCCGTTCTTGTGTTTCATTGTGCCTCCATTTTGAGGCATGGGAAGAATTCGACCGGCCTGCGGGACACAATCGTCGGATATTCCCAGAGCCTCAAGTGGGGCGGAGAGTCATTGTTTTCCGACCTCAAAGCGGACAAAGCGGCTCACGGTCATATTCTCGCCCAGCTTTGCGATTTTTTCCTTGACCAGCTGGTCTATGGTTTTGTCCGTGTCCTTGACAAAAGGCTGTTCCAGGAAGCAATTCTCCGAGAAGAACTTTTTCAGCTTTCCATCTGCGATCTTTTCAAGAATCTTTTCAGGCTTGCCTGCTTCCTTGGCCTGCGTCATGTAGATGTCCTTCTCCTTGGCAATGACATCTTCGGGAACATCTTCGGCCGAAACCCAAGCGGGGGCGGATGCGGCAACGTGCATACACAGATCCTTGACCAGTTCGACGAATTCGTCGGTCTTGGCCACGAAATCGCTTTCGCAGTTGAGTTCCACCATCACGCCGATTTTTCCGGTCATATGAATGTACGATCCAACACGACCTTCCGCGGTGGCTCGGCCTTCCCGTTTGGCTGCTTTGAGCGCCCCTTTCTTTCGAAGATAGTCCACTGCCTTTTCAGTATCTCCCTTTGTTTCTACGAGTGCGTTCTTGCAGTCCATCATTCCAAGGCCTGTTTTGTCCCTCAGATCCTTCACCATTTTCGCCGTTATTTCCATCGGCAGTCTCCTATCGCCGGTCAGTGTGTCTCATTCCCTTCAAGTTCAGGATTGGTCCGGTTGTTTTTCCGGATCTTCACTTTTCTGCGCTTCAACCTCGCCCGTTCCCGGGTCTTCGGCCGGAGCGTCGGCTGACGCGTCTACGGGGGATTCCTCAGTCTCCGCGACGGGCTGTTCGTCACTTTCCTGGGCCGGCGCTTCCTCCGGAGCTTCTACTGATGCTCTGTCAGATGTTTCGACAGGGGGCTCTTCCGGGGCTTCAGCTTCGGTGGCTTCGGCCTCTTCCCGTGTAACCACCTCCACCGACCCCTCAGTCTGCGCCTGGACCTCTGGAGCCTCAGCCGCGCCTTCGGCCGCCATCTTTACTTCAAGGTCTTCTTTCAACGAGGCCTCGTACATCTCTTGTCCTTCCACGCACGCGTCCGCGACCCGGGCGGAAAAGAGGCGAATGGCACGAATTGCGTCGTCATTACCTGGTATTACGTAGTCAATTTCGTCCGGATCGCAGTTGGAGTCCACAATGGCCACGATGGGTATCCCCAGTTTGTTGGCCTCTTTGACTCCGATGTTTTCCTTCTTGGGATCCACGATAAATACAGCGCCCGGTGGCTTTCGCATTTCGCGAATACCGGAAAGATTCTTGTAGAGCTTATCATGCACGCGGCCCAACCCGACAAGCTCCCTCTTGGTCAAGTTGGTCTCCTCGGGGTTCTCCAGGATACCCGCAATTTCGTTGAGGCGATCTATGCTCTTCTTGATGGTACTGAAATTGGTGAGCATTCCCCCGAGCCAACGCTGGTTCACGTAGAATTGCCCGCAGCGGCTCGCCTCCTCATAGATGGAATCCTGCGCTTGTTTCTTGGTTCCCACAAACAGCACACCCTGCCCGGATGCCACGGTCTCCCTGACAAAGCTGTATGCGACTCTGAACAATCTCACCGTCTTCTGAAGATCAATGATGTAGATGCCGTTGCGAGCCCCAAAAATGTACTCTTTCATTTTCGGGTTCCATCGCCGAGTTTGATGACCGAAATGCACACCTGCCTCGAGCAACTGCTTCATCGTGACATTTGACACTTTCTTTCTCTCCTTTTCGGGTTAGTCCTCCATCCCCGCCGACGTCCTTTTTACGGGACGACCCGACAAAAGGGGATGTGCGAATTAAACGTGCATAGTGGCATGCTCGTTTCATGAATGCAAGACAAAAAGCGCCACGAGGGCAACCAGAAGAGCAGAAAAGGGGGGACGCCCTTAGAAACCTCAGTTGACCTCGGGCAGGGGAGGAATACGAACACTGTTACGATTTGATACGTCGAGGCTATATCGGTTCTCAAAAGTAATCACGGATTGACTCATTGGCGTGCCCCTTCTTTCTCGCTTCTTTCTCGAAAGACCGTAGCCCTGAAGGGGCGTCAGAAAGTAGCCCGGGGATTCATCGCCGGGTAAGGGCCATTGCAGAACACCTGAGTCCCGAAGGGACGACAGAACCATTACGCACTCGCGATCTGTCGTCCCTTCGGGACTCCGAGCCGGCTTGGGGCCGGAGTTTTCATGCTATGGTGGCTCTCGTAAGTAGTTTCAGATTCCTCCGAAAGTTCTCACGGATATCGAGATTGCCACGTCGTTTCACTCCTCGCAATGACGGGAAGGTAAAGTGTCATTGCGAGGGCGCAAAAGGGATTGCTTCGCTACGCTCGCAACGAAGCAATCTCTATCGAGACGAAAGGGCCTCGTTTCTGGGAATCCGACGTTATTTCTGAGAAGCGCTATATAACTACCAGTTGTTGAATCGAGATTTTTAAGGGCGTCCCGCGATTGACGCGCTTGAAAGGCTATTCCGCGCTACTTGTCCAAAACAACGGACCAGTCTTCCACCCCATAGAGCAACAAAACCGCCGCGTCCAGGAGTCTACAAAAGTCCGGGTCCGGGTTGCCATTCCTAATGCGGCAATCATCCACTATGGATTCCACGGTCCATTCTACCATCATGGAGAGGAGTCCCGAGAACTCCTCTTCTCGCGCGGCGCCCAGAGCTTGTCTTAGGCTCTGTACGCAACCTCCCACAGTCTGCGGGGTGTCGGCCAGCCCATTGAATCTTTCTCGCGCGCCCCCTGATTCCGGGCTCACGGCGCCTTCGCGCCGCGGTCGAGGCATGGGAAGCGCCAGGATCTCCGCCGCGGAAAGGTAATTGTTGGTGCTGGTGAGCTTGATACGCCAATTCAGGAGAGACGAGTTGAGCAGACCGAGCAAATAGTTGAAAGGAACATTGATATCAGTCAGGAAGTTTGTCATGTCTCCCAGGAAGAAACCTGAAGGAACAGCGGCTGCCTTGAGCCTTCGATAAGTGTCCATGTTCACCACGCGGCCCAGGACGATACGCTTTTCCTCCCACGGTCGCCCTCTTGAGCCGGTTCCGGACCGTACCCCTGATTTGGCGCCAAGATTCATCTCAACCTGTGCTCCGGCGTGCGCTTGTTCCGCAAAAGCCGGCACAACCCAGTCCAACCGGTCGTGCCTCGACGACGGATGCATCAGATTGAACGGGAAAACGTGCTCGCCCCTGACAAGGGGGAATGCGGTTCGTTGCTCGGTTATGAATTCCCGGTGTACCGTAAGGTTGATCTCTCCCTGGTGAACGCGCGCTACGCCTGGGCTTTGTGAATCTCCGCCTAGGGGTGGGTGAAGCGTCAAGGATTCCAGGAGAGCCTTTTCCTCAGAGGAACCCAGGGTCGGTATCCTGTTGTCCATGCGCTCGATCAACCGACGACCGACCTCTATACCGCTATGCACTGGAATGGCTCCTCGACCGTCCCAAACCACCGGCGCCATGCTATCCGTAGGCTTTCCCTTTCGAGTGAGCAGAATCAAATAAGCCTGCGTGACTCC
The DNA here is from genome assembly GCA_964527475.1 of uncultured Syntrophaceae bacterium. Lineage (GTDB taxonomy): Bacteria > Desulfobacterota > Desulfomonilia > Desulfomonilales > Desulfomonilaceae > CAZGNL01. The sequence continues at coordinate 9,275 of CAZGNL010000108.1, read as the reverse complement.
CTCAAAGACTCTGGCCTTCTCAGGTATGACTACCGCGTCCAAAACCTGCGATCGTCTCAGTATCATTTCCCTGAGCTTGCGGGCAGTGGAATCAGCCAACAGGGTAGCGGGCACTATGAACCCAAGCGTACCGCGGTCTCTCAGTAAATCCAGGCCCCGCTCCAGCATAAGGCGATACGTGTTGATCTTCCCATGACAGGTCTTGTGGACCTTTCTGTAGTATGCCTGTTCCCGTCGCCGCTCCTGGATTCCGGATTCCTTTACTGAAACGATCTCATACGGAGGATTTCCGATGACCAGATCAAAACCGGGCCGATTCCGAGAAAAGATCTCAGGGAATTCCAAGGGCCAGTGAAGTATTTTGTTTGATTCGGACCATTGCCCGGGGTTGGCGATCTCAGAGCGTTTGCCAGAGTATAGTGCAGCGTGTTTGCGGTCCTCTTCCCCTCTTGACAGGCCCGTCGGATCTGCGCGTCCTGTGCCCATAAGAGCGTTCCCTACCCGAACCTTGGGTTGGATCCGGGGAACGACACTTGATTCATCCCCCATTACCCGGTTCAAGAGAACAGAGCGGGCGATCGCTACGGCAATGGGATCCAGGTCCACCCCGTAAAGGCAGTGCTCGAGGACATGAATCCTGACGGCTGTTTGCTCGTCAGGTTGGAAGTCGGTTCCGGCCCGCCCGGGTTCGGCTTTCATCCGCGGCCCGATCTCCTCCTTCGTACGTGGGGACGCGATCTCTCCTGGTGCGCTCAAAGAGAGCACGCGCGAGGAAACCTGATCCAATGCCTCGGCCAGAAAGATCCCGGTTCCCACGGCAGGATCGAGGATACGGACGCGCAAATAGTCCACGGGATTTGATATTTCGAGCGCATCCAATGCTCGACTCACGATATGGGTCACAATCAGGTCCGGCGTGTAGAACAGCCCCTGATTCCGCTTACCGCACACGCTGGGGACCAGTTCCGGCCGGGTTCCCGGTCCGTTCTTCAGCTTGAACCCTCGGAGGTACTCGTACAGTGAGCCGACCTCTTCCGGCGAAAGCAGACCGATCTCCCCGAGAACGATTGGATCAATCGCGCGCTGTGGTGAGTCGGCCGCGGCGCGCTCGACATGCCGTCCGGGGGCGAGCAGAGTTTCCACCACAGCCTGAACAGCCATCCGGTAAGCCTTGTCAAGGTCCGGCTCTTCGGCCTTCTCAAAGCCGATGATTTCCCCGGCAAGTTGTGGAAGCACCTTTTCAGCGATGACTCGCCCGATTTTCCTGATAAGTTCGTGATTCACGCGCAGGCCCATTTTCCGTTTTATCGGTCAACTGATCCTGCCACAAAACAGGAGCAAAGTGGAGCATCGCGAGGGCATAGAGTAATCGGATATTTTCTTTGGCTACCACTATGGTAGTTCCACACCTCTTCGATCAATGGGGCCTTGACTACGCGGCTGACGCGCTTCATCATAGTAGCACGGCTGGGCGGTGTATTTCCGGTGTCCCGGTCGAACCATAGCGAGTAGATCGAGCAGCTTGGGAACGATGAATCAGCAACTTGGAAATGACATGTCACACTGCGCGCAATGGAGTGCTGTGATGCGGACTCTGCGCATGGCATTCGTGGCAATGTTGTGCGTAATCGGTCCGGTCATGGCTGTGGACTGCTTTGCCGCATCAAAGAACGCGGGGCCCGTCGCCGCGGGCGAGAGGCCTGCCGCTGCCGATCCCGACTGTCCTACATTGCCCCGGTGCCCGAACGGGTTGGGCGCGCCGTTGCCTCCGACGGGTGTACGAGTTGAGAAGCCCGATATCCCGACGCCCGCGGCGGACGGCGCAGGTCTGAGACCGGGCAGCGGCAAATATCGGGGTATGGTTCATATCCCGGCGGGTCCCTTTGACATGGGGAGTCCGGAGGGAGAGGGAAGGATTGATGAACACCCCCGCCACCGCGTATTCGTCAAGGATTTCCATGTTTCCAAGCATGAAGTAACCGTCCAACAATATTGTGATTTCTTGAACGCCAAAGGGAACAGAACCAAAGACGGGTTTGACAGAGCGAAGCTGGATTACCCCCACTGCCCGATACACCTTGTCGGCAAGGCGTTTCGTCCCAAGAAGGGCTGTTCGGACAAGCCCATGGTATGCGTTTCGTGGACCGGGGCCGCTGATTACGCCATGTGGGCCGGGGCGCGCCTTCCCTCTGCGGCTGAATGGGAGAAGGCGGCCGCACTGACCACACCCTATCCCCCTGGTGATTTCCTTTCCGTACTTTCCCGCAAAGAAAGTGCCAATGTGAGAATGGCCACTCCCGGTGTCCGCGGGGTCACGGGAATGATCGGCAATGTGTGGGACTGGTGTTCGGACTGGTACGCGGCGGACTTCTACAAGAACAGCCCCGAATCCAATCCCGTTGGGCCCGCTCTCGGGGAAACAAAGGTCATCAGGGGCGGCTCGTGGGCCTCGCCCGAATCGTCCAGGCGAGTGGCCAATCGTCACAAAGCTTCGCCCAAAGGGTATTACCGCACTGTCGGCTTCCGAGTTGTCAAGGATTAGCGCCCGGGTGGTATTTGCACTTTGAGAGTTCGTGACATCTTGACGAGATGTGCTAATATGGTTGAATTACGGTCTGTTGTTTGCTGGGGTATCCAGGGGTTGTCCAGTGTTAAAGTGAACGGCCCGAGAATCCGAAAGTCCTTGCTGTTCCCGGCGGACATGTGAGCAAGGGGCCACGCAGGAACTTGAGCGTCGGCCCACTGAATTCCCTGAGTTTACGGAGAGCCAATGGTGTATCGCGGCTCATCTCAAAGATGTGATGATGTTCAATATCATGCGCGTTTTCTCGAATTCCTGAAGCTGCTGGCCTCTCTGGAGGAAAACGACAAGCTATTTCCCAAGGAATGTCGGGTGTGTGGGCGCTCCTACCGCCGATTGTCCTCTTATGTGCGTCACACCTACCCTAAGGCTCATATGATGGAAGATTGCGCAGATGTTATGAAAAAGCCTTTCACCATGATGTACCGCCATTGCTCCTGCGGCAACACGCTTGTGTTGACACTCACTGAAGATGTCTTTCCTAAACTCGACAGGCTTTGGGCCATGCTCGGGAGAGAGGCCGAGTCGACGGGAGATCCGCTGAAAACCGTGGTGACGGAGTTCGTAGAGCAGTGGGATCATTACATGATAACCCGCTACCAGGATTCGTGAAAGTAGTGGGCGACAAGAGATGAGAACAAGAAGCGATCCTGATCTTGTTCGCAAGGAAGGGCTTGCTGCAATAACAAGCTTTGCCGCAGTGTGCCTGCTTGCCGGCCTGGTAGACGCGCCGCTGAACGGCCCCGCGGATATGGTCGGCATGCCTTCGGAGGACATCAAGGCGCCCTGGATCTTTGTGGGCATCCAATTCATGCTTCTTCACATTTCCGCTCTGATTGCCGGGATAGTCATACCTGCGGCCATGCTGTTGATAGTGGCCTTTGTTCCGTTCTTCCCGCGAAACACCTCCATTGCCAAGAATGCCTTAACATCTCTGTTTCTCGGGATCTGCGTGATCGCGGTGGCTCTAACCGTCTGGGGATACGTCCTATGACGATCCATGCCCGCGCTTTCGAGGTATCTGTACTGGTGGCTGCCTCGGCATTGGTGGCTGCCTTGATCCTGGTAGAGTACCGTTCACGTTCGCCCGAATGGAAGACCTATCAACGCAAAGGTATTGACCTCGCTGTACAGCGTCTGGAAACCCAACTGGCCAAGACCAAGGCGCTTGAAAAGATCAAAGCAATCTCGTCGGAACTGGAGTCTCTCAGAAATCGAGATCCCCAAGTAATTGAAATCCGTGCGTTTGGCGGAAAGACGGGGCCCGAACGTTGCATGACTTGCCACTTTGGGATCGAAGACCTTTCCGCGTCACATCCCAATGCAGTGTTCGGCTGCGTGAGTTGTCATGGAGGAAACGGTCCCGACCTCACGGTCAAGGGCGCGCACGTGGGCCTGCGCGGCGGTCGCAATCCCGCGCGGCTCGACCTGGCCCCGGTGAGCTGTGGTGGCAGGAAACCCGCAGCGGGGGCCTGCCACTCGGATAGAGAACATCCGATCTTGAATCGAGTTGACACTGTTCCAAGATCCCTTATGGCCACAAACGCCGGCATAATTAGTGTACTCAGGTTCCAGTGGGGCCTGGAAAAAGACAGCAGTCCAAAGTTCGCGATCAGATCGGTCTCCGATGGAAAGACCAGGCTGCGAGCCATCCCGGAAGAATATTCCACCGGGGGCCAATTCAATCTTTCCGAAAGCCATTTCAGGAAATTCTGCGCAGCTTGCCACTTGTGGAGTCCCAGACACAGAAAGACCATGGGGCGCCTGCAGGGATGCCCCGCATGTCATGCCCCCTATGGAAAAGATGGGAAGTATCGAGGTGGTGATCCGACCATAAATCGAGAAGAAACAGGCCACCCCACAACCCACACTATTACCAATCTCATTCCGGATGAACGATGCAGAGCATGCCACAACAGGAGCGCTCGGGTAGGCTTAAACTATCACGGACAGATGGAGAGCGCCCAGTACGGAACTCCCTTTGTGCGTGGCGGGCTCAACGACCGGACACTGAGCGACGGCAGATTCGTGCTCAACCTTGTCCCTGACATTCACCATGAAAAGGGCATGGCGTGTATTGACTGCCACACAGGCCGGGACACAATGGGAGACGGCAAAATCTACGGTCACATGAAAGATCAGATAGAGATCAGGTGCGAAGACTGCCACGGCACATATGCCGCGCCTCCAAAGACAATGGAAGTGAAGAAAGAGGATCCTCTGGTCCAGGCGCTGATCCGTAGTTCGCCGCATGTGAAGCCGCCGGACGGTTCGATCATCCTCCAGACCTCCAAAGGACAACCGCTGCCCCATGTGAGGAAGACTGAGAAAGGATTTGTTCTTACCGGCAAGCTCGACGGCAAGGAACATCCGGTCACCGTGATCACCGGCAAGAAGAACGCTCACCGCATTCGCGGCCACGAGCGGATGGATTGCGATTCGTGTCACAGCGCGTGGAGCCCCCAGTGCTTCGGCTGTCACCAACTGCTCGATTTCGGTTTCAAAGGCAAGGATCATATCTCCGGAAAAAAGACCCCCGGCCGATGGGCTGAAGCCCGAGGGCACCTGCGATTCGCCCGGAATATCTACGGAATCAACTCAAGAGGCAAGGTAGGAATACTCGTCCCCGGATGCCAGGTCTGGAACACGGTGATAGACTCTCAAGGAAAGGTTATCGCGCCATATGATTCCAAGATAATGAAGCTGAAAAACGGGAATAATTCCATTGCAATGGGACCGACTCATCCTCACACCACTCGCACCGAAGTCCCCCGCTGCGTGGACTGTCACCTGGACCCCAAAGCCCTGGGTCTCGGAGAAGGCCGACTGGCGCGAGCCAACGCTTCGTTGAAGCTTGAGAATGTGCCGGCAAACACCGTCTGGCCCAGTCCCACCGAACGCCGGAACCATTCGGTCCACCGACGGACCGGGACATCGCAACTTGGTCGTACGACCAGCGCTTGGCGCTGGAACGCGGCACAGGCCCGTCCGGACAACCGGCGTCCCGGTGTGAAACCGGCTTCACTTGGCAATTTCAAGCTGGAACCGATCTACGACTCTAAAGCATCGGGGCTTAAGATTTCGTTCCCTATCGACGCTATGGTGGACACCAACGGCAAGGTTCTTCAGGGCGCCTCACACAAGCCGGCCCGGCCGTTCAACGGACAAGAGATCAAGAGAATCCTGAGCATAGCGCCCTGTCTGCCGTGTCACGACCGATACGATGACCCGGTGTGGGAAAAGCCGCCGCCCTACGTTCTCCAACCCGCGTGCCGGCAGGCGTTGAAATGAAGGTTTCCGCGCAAGAGCGCCCTGCTCAACTGTCCCTGACCTTCTGATACGTCTCGAACGAAATTGCGCGTTGCCTCTCATTATGGTAAGCTTTTCACAGGGACATACACGGCCTCAGATGTGAATACCATCATGAGCCACCGGGCAGGGGGACATTATGATAAGACCGAAGCAGATTGTTCAGGAAATGTTCTCTCTAGCCGGCGTCTCCATCGACGGCCCGAATCCGTGGGACATTCAAGTCAACGACGACCGGATGTACGCCAGGATCCTCAGCGAAAAAAACCTTGGCCTGGGCGAAGCCTATATGGACGGCTGGTGGGACTGCGAGAGCATTGATGAGTTCATGTGCCGTATCCTCAAGGCCAAGGTAGTGGATAAGGTCAAGGGAAGTGTGAAACTGATCGTCCCCCTTGTCCAGGCGTTCCTTTTCAACAGGCAGTCCAAGAGGCTGTCACGCAAGGTGGCACAGACTCATTACGATCTCGACAATGCCCTGTTCAAGGCGTTCCTGGACCCTTACATCCAATATAGCTGCGCATACTTCAAGGGCACGGATGATCTGAACCAGGCCCAGATCAACAAGCTGGACCTCATTTGCAGGAAGCTGTGCATCAATCCGGAAGATCGTGTTCTGGACATCGGGTCCGGTTGGGGGGGGCTGGCCAAATACATGGCCGAGAAGCACGGTTGCAGAGTAGTCGGCGTGAACATATCCCGAGAGCAGATCCGATTCGCGACAGAATTCTGCGCAAGCCTGCCGGTGGAGATCCTTCATTGCGACTATCGTGACCTCGAAGGCACATATGACAAGATTGTCTCGGTAGGCATGTTCGAGCACGTGGGCAAGAAGAACTACAGAACTTTTATGCAGGTTGCCCATCGCTGTCTCAAAGAGGACGGGATCTTCCTCTTGCACACAATCGGCGGGAACGAGTCCATGACAAACGTCGATCCATGGATAAACAAATACATATTCCCTGAGGCCGTGCTTCCCAGCGCCACTCAAATCGGCGAAGCCATCGAAGGCCTGTTCGTAATGGAAGACTGGCACAATATGGGCCCCCACTACGACAAGACACTCATGGCATGGCATGATAACTTCCGGAAAGCCTGGCCCCAACTGAAATCCGGATTTGACGAGCGGTTCAAACGAATGTGGGAATACTATCTGCTTTCCTGTGCCGGCGCGTTCCGCTCACGGGACAACCAACTCTGGCAGATCGTCCTCACCAAGTACAGCACACCCCAGCCTGATTGTAGATGCTGAGATTTCAAGGCCATGCGAGGAGATTTTCTGGCAACAGCGATTATCATTGCTCTTCCCCTGACGGAGAAGGAGCATGAGCAGCAAGGCCAAAATTGCTCGCTTTCTATCCCTGGCAGGGCCAGGGATAGAAAGCCCAATATAGAGTTTTTGGAGGGGGGCGCCGGGGGGACCCTTTTTGCAAAAAGGGTCCCCCCGGCAAGTTCTTCACTTCCCTCTTCCCTCTTCCCTCTTCCCTCTTCGCTACCTTCTCAGGAGTTCCGGGGCGCCGTAGGTGGCGTTTGCGCCGAGTTCCTCTTCTATTCGGAGTAGTTGGTTATATTTACAGATACGGTCTGTTCTTGATGCGGAGCCGGTCTTGATTTGTCCTGTGCCGAGCGCTACCACCAGGTCTGCGATTGTGGTGTCTTCGGTCTCTCCGCTTCTATGGGAGACCACGGATGTGTATCCGGCCGCGGTGGCCATATCGACCGCTTGCAGTGTTTCGGTGAGCGTTCCGATCTGGTTGAGTTTGATCAAAATGGAGTTGGACACCCCCAGGTCGATTCCCTTTTTCAGCAGCTCTATGTTGGTGACGAAGATGTCGTCGCCTACTATTTGGATCCGATCACCGAGCTTCTCGGTCAGGAGTTTCCAGCCGTCCCAATCATTTTCGTCGAGCCCGTCCTCGATGGAGACTATGGGATAGCGATCGACCAGATCCACGTAAAAATCGACCATCTCGGCCGCGTTTTTCTTGGAGCCTTCCGCGGCCAGGTCATAGATCCCGTCTGCGTAGAAGGAGCTGGCAGCGGAATCCAGGGCTATGTAGATATCTTTGCCCGGCTCGTATCCGGCCTTCTTGATGGCCTGGAGTATCACTTCCAGGGCCTCTTCGTTGGACTTGAGGTCAGGGGCGAATCCGCCTTCATCGCCTACCGCGGTGTTAAGTTTTTTGCCCTTCAGGACGGCCTTGAGTGAATGAAACACTTCAGCGCCCATTCGGAGCCCTTCCCGGAAACTGGGCGCGGCCAGAGGCATAACCATAAACTCCTGGATGTCCACGTTGTTGTCCGCGTGCGCTCCGCCGTTGAGTATGTTCATCATGGGAACCGGAAGCCTTCTGGCGCCCACTCCGCCCAGATAGCGATAGAGCGGCACACCCAGTTCCACGGCACAGGCTTTGGCCGCGGCGAGGCTCACTCCAAGGATCGCGTTTGCCCCCAGCTTCTCTTTGTTTTTCGTGCCGTCAAGGGCAATGAGTGTCCGATCGAGGGTCCACTGGTCAAGGGCATCTGCCCCCACGATGACTTCTCCGATCTCTCTCTCCACGTTTTCCACAGCTTTGGTGACACCTTTGCCGTTGTAGCGTTTTTTGTCTCCGTCCCGAAGCTCCACAGCCTCGTTCTCACCCGTAGATGCGCCGGACGGGACCGCGGCCCGGCCCACTGCGCCGCCATACAGGAAGACCTCCACTTCGATGGTGGGATTTCCCCTGGAATCCAGGATCTCACGCGCCTTCACTTCAGTGATGTCGAAAATCATGCGGTACCTCCTTGGCAAGTCTTTTGACAATAACTGACCGACATGGGAAAGAGTTCCCTTGTCGGGGATTTGTAAACCTCATTACCGCGGTTCTTGGGAACGGGGCTGATTCGTGCAAACATGGGCACTCCAAAATCCACCACGTTCCGGCACTGATCGAGCATCCAAGAGGGCGACGCGTGCGTCGCCCCTACGCCGGGGACCCACGACTTTGCTGACATTTTCACGTTTCGTTGAGTCTTGATTTCTCAAGGCATGGAAGTTCCCGTGCACACCAGCCTGAATCCCGACACCTTAACTCCAAAACGATCCGTCCACAATGCTGTTTTTAGGCAGACGGAAAATAGCGGCCCGTTGTTGGCTCACGGGCAAGCTTATGCCGACTATCATCCCTAATAAGGGACAACGAACTACGAAAATCTTGGGGCAGCTTGTCCGTGGCTTCGCGCAAAGCATAGACCCAAAACCTTCCTCGAAGTACCCACGCCCGGGGGGCCGCTACGGACCAATAATGAAGCTCCCACACCAACCGGTTCGTAAATTGGCCCTACGCCCATTAGCTCCCCCTTCGAGCATCCCCCATCGTAGGCCCCGAGATTTTACTTGTTAAAT
>CAZGNL010000107.1:0-18266 GCA_964527475.1 uncultured Syntrophaceae bacterium | reverse complement strand
CGTCTTTGTTTTCCGAATTCATCCTTTGACTCCTTACTGATTGCCGGTCATATGCCGACCTCCAGTTCATCTGGGTTCCAATGTGTCCAGCCGTCAGTCTGATCTATGTTCCACGCCTTCTCTCAATTCGTCTCTCTTTCGCGCGGCCTCAATGAGCAGGAAGTCTCCCGGCTTGTCGATGGTAATCTTGTCAGGATCGGTCCAGGGAAGATTCACGAAATTCCCACCGTCGAAGCTGAGACATTTGTAAACCGCATCTTCTCCTTCCAAGTTACCGCACTTGGCGTGCGTCACATGTCCATTATCAATAAATATCAATCCCTGCCCTCCGTCCCTGGAGGAGACCTCTAACACCAGATGTCTTCCGGTCAACATCATGAGCTGCAAGTAGTCCAAAATGTCGATGTTGTCGATGCTTCCGGAGAAATCATCCGCTTCCTCCGTGGAGGCGAGTACCTGGGCCAGGAGCTCGGGCTCCACGGGTTTTTCCAGATAAAGAATAGCCCCTTTCCTGATGCTCAACTGCCGGATGGAAGGGCCGCCGAAAGCAGTCATGACCACAACCTTGACGCCGGGGCGATTCTCACGCAACCAATCCACCACTTCCAGACCATTAAGCCGCGGCATGCGAATGTCGGTTATCACCGTGTCGAAATGCCTTGATTCAAGCAGAGAAAGCGCCTCCGCGCCGTCCCCGCACGTGGTCACAGGAAAACCTATCCTGGCAAAGTACCTGCCAAGAGCCCAGATGACCTCAGGATCGTCATCCACCAGGAGAATTGGGTTCTTCCGAGTTTTCATTTTCTCGCAGCCTCTCTCTTGAGCGTTTCTGCCACGTCCTTCACCATAGCGCACAACCGATCCACGTATTCGTCAACGGTCCGTCGAGTCTCCGAAGGATTGTCCGCTACCGCGTCCAAGTCCGCTCCAAAGGCTCTGATTCCGATCAGTAATCCGGACAATCGGTTTTGAATTTGGTGAAAGTCGTGCTGGGAAACTCGTGATGCCGTCGCCTTGCGACGGTGCTCTCCGGCGGATTGTCCTTTCGCTGAATCGCCTAAATTAAGAGCCTGACTCACGAGATCACTGAGTGTTTGAATTTCGTACGGCTTGACAAGCAGTCCGAACAATTCCCCGGTGCAATCCTCGGAGGGAGGTTTTGCCGTGATCAGAATAGGAACGATACTGGGAAATCGCCGTCTCAGATCACGAACCAGTTCCAAACCATCGCCGTCAGGCAGTTTCAAATCCGCGATCAGCACAGAAGGCGCTTGATCATCCACTATAGCCTGGGCCTCTTCGCAAGAACCGGCAGTAACTATCTCAAGTTCCTCAAAATCAAGCCTGAGGTTGCAGGCCGTAAAGTAGGCCAATGCCGCGTTGTCATCCACGATGAGGACTGTGGTACCCAAATCTACTTCCTTTCCAATCTCAGCGACCTTGTTGTTGTCGCTAATGGGCTCGGGGCCTTCAAGTCCCTGAGACCTGATCCATGTTACGTTGTACATGAGAGAAGCAATATTCGTGCCATCTCTTGGCTCTGGGCTAGATTCCTGACTTAGCTTGGTATATCACTGAGTTATATTGTCCGAAAGAAGAGGAGGCGGATGAGGGGATTGGCTCCTCGCGTCAAGAATGTACGCAAAACAAGCGCGAGTTTTGGCCTGTGCAATAAATTCATGGGGTTAGCTGATTTTATGATGTACGAAAATCAAGTACTGGCAATGCCCACCGTGTGATTATCACGCATCCACCCCGAGGGCCTTCATGTGGTGAAAAAACGCGTTCCGGGACATGCCCAGTAGGCGAGCAGCAGTCTGCCGTTTCCCTTCAGATCGGCGCAAGGCTTCGACGATCAACGCGCGCTTGACCTCCTGGGTCACCTCATTGAGAGACCGTTTCTCGGGAAAACAAATGCTGTACGACCAATCCCCCGAGGTCTCTTTCAGGTCAGGCTCGGCAATGCTCATGGTCCCTTCCGGGGAGAGGATAAGCGCGCGTTCGATCACATTTCGAAGTTCTCTGACGTTTCCAGGCCAGGCGTAGCCGGCGAGTAATTTCATGGTTGTGGAATCAAGGGTCGGGGTAAAGGAAAGGTCCAGCTCCGCGACGAGTTGCGCTGTAATTTCGCGAACAAGATCAGGGATATCCTCAATCCTTTCTCTTAGTAATGGTACGCGAATGGACAGGACGTTCAGCCGATAGAACAGATCAGTTCTGAAGCGTCCGCTTGCCACTTCCTTTTCCAGATCCCTGTTGGTGGCCGCAATAAGCCTGGCGCTGATGGAAATACTTTTTTCGCCGCCCACGCGGGTGAATGTTCGCGAATCGAGAAAGGTTAGCAGCTTTGCCTGCACATTGGGTGAGAGTTCGCCTATTTCATTGAGCAGAAGCGTTCCTCGTTCCGCGAGCTCCAGCAGTCCACGTTTGCGCCCACGGGCTCCTGTGAAAGCCCCGGGCTCGTGTCCAAAAAGTTCCGACTCGGCTAACTGCGGACTCACTGCCGCGCAATTAACGGCAAAAAAGGGACCTTCTGCATACGCGGAATGATTGTGAATGAAGCGAGCCAGGTAGTCCTTCCCGGTTCCGCTCTCTCCAAGGAGAAGAACAACGCTGTCTCCTGACGCGGCCTTACGGGCCTTTTGCAGGGTGGAGCGCATGGCCTGTGAAAGGTAGTCATTGCCGTCAATTTTTGATGTGAATTTTGCCGACGGACGGGTGTGAGGAGGGCGGTCGGTTTTCCGAAGTAGCCGGACCTCCTCTTCTCTTATTCGCTCCCGCATGGCGTTTCGCAGGGAAACAAGGAGTTCGTCCAGATCGAACGGTTTGGTCAGATAGTTGCTCGCGCCAAGGCGAGTAGCCTCCACTGCGGATCGGATCGAACCGTAGGCGGTCATGATGATGTGACGTGCAGCCGGATGAATCTCCTGGATCTCTTTCATCAAGGCCATGCCATCGGTATCCGGCAGTCTGAGGTCCAGGAGCACCACATCAGGGAAGGAAACATCAACTGCGCGGCGTGCTTCGACCGCGTCACCGGCTCCGGTGACCTGGTATCCCTCAGCTCGCAACAGACGCTCGAGAGACCTGACAATCTGTGCATCGTCGTCAACTATGAGAACTGTTCCCGCCATCTACCCTCTCTTCGATGAGACCGGTCGAAATTCAAAAAAGGGAATGAGGCTGGAGGCCCGGAAAAAACCGCATTTTAGACAGGTGTCCGGCCAGAGCCCCGTTTCCGCATGGTAGGCCCTTCCTTTCACTTTCCAGCAGCAGTAACCTGTGCCCGCAGTCTTCACCTCACAGGCCTTGCAATTCACGTTCGGCGACCGGCATTCAAAGGCTCGATCTCCATGCCGGTCCCAGCAGGGGATTGGCTCAGGACTCGGGAGCAGAATCTCGAACTTCGTTCCCTGGTTGGGCCTTGAATCCACCGTGATCACCCCGCCTTGGGCATCCACAATTTCCTGAGACACGGTAAGTCCAAGGCCGCTGCCCAAAACCTTGGTGGTAACAAAGGGCCCGAAAATGCTGCCCGGGGATACCTCCTCAGGAAGGCCCGTTCCCTCGTCCTCAACGAAGATGTCAACAACTTTTCCAGAGAAGCCGGGGACAAGTTCATCTTTGCCGGCTTGGTCGAGTTCACGCCAGCCGATCCGGATTCGGTCCCCCTTTGAGGACGCGTCCAGGGCATTCTGGACCAGGTTGTTCAAGACGCGGCTCATGTCTTGTTCATCCACAATGACTACAGAGGAGGCAGGGAACGGAACGAGTTCCAATCCGATCCCTCGCCTGGTGGCGAGAAGGCCGCAAGAAGCCATGCACTTATTCAACAGATGTTCCACGTACACTGGTCCGGTGGAGGATGCGGGGGGACGGGCCGACTCGAGTAACCGGTTGATCGTCGTGGTCAAGGAGTCCATCTCCTCGAAAACCAGATCAAAGATGATACCGTGCTCGGGCGATCCTGGAGAATCCCTTTGCAGAGTCTTTAAGCCTACCAGGATGCTCGCTAGAGGGTTTTTGATTTCGTGGCTGAGGCGGGGAGACCATCTCCCCGACCAGGGCCAGTTCCTCTGCTCGCCGCCTTCTGCCGCCGGCAGGTCTATTTTGTGACAAGTCCTTAATTGGATAGCCCGTCGAATCACTCTGGATCTTGCTGTCGCCTTTTTATTAACGGCTCGGCGATCTTCAGGAGATCAGGGATATCTATCGGCTTGCCGACAATCGCATCCACACCGCAATCGGCCATCTTCTCCCTGTCCTCTTCAGGTATATCCTCCATATCCGCCTGGCCCGTCAAGAGAACAAAGGGAGTCTTGGGAATCGCCTTTTTTCGACAAATTTCTTGGATCTTTTTGCCCACGTCCCAGCCGCTCAGTTCGGGCATCTCCAGGTCACAGATCACAAGGTCCACTGGTGACTCCTGGAACAGCTGGAGACCTTCAATCCCGGAAATAGCAGTGAGGGGCGTGTGTCCGAATTGAGCCAACCCCACCTTGCACGCTGTAAGGAACCGCTGTCTATCATCGATGACAAGGATTCTGAGTGTACCGGGAAAATCATGGATATCGGGCGTTTCGTGGCGCAATACCCCCTCGGCAAGTGGGGAAGTTTGTGTGGGGGTGGGTCCCGAGCCACCAGTGCGGCTCCCTGGGGAGTCGGTTTTGTCCAGGACTTCGCGAACGACTCGGAGAAATTCCCTGGTGTCGAACGGCTTAGCGATGAATCCACCGGCTCCACCTTCCGTGTCTCCATTTGTCGTTCGACTCGCCAAGTACCCGCTGGCGATAAGGACCTTTGCCGTAGGATCCAACTTGAGGATCTCCTCAAGGCACTGCTCTCCTCCCATCTCCGGCATGATAAGATCCAGGACGACCAGATCTATTTCATCCTTCCTTTCCCGATAGATTTCGAGCGCTTCAGCGCCGTTTTCTGCTGTGAACACCTTATATCCTCTTCGCATGAGCATTTGTTCGCCCATCTCTATCACGCGTGCATCATCATCCACCAGGAGGATGGTCTCGGTCCCGAACGCGGGCATGTCTCCGGCCGTCATCGCGGGATCAAGCTCGGCCGCCCCTGGAAGGGCAGGCAGGTACATAGTGAATGTGGTTCCCTGCCCCGGTTCACTGGAGCATGTAATATGACCGCCATGGTTCTTCACGATGCCGTACACGATGGAGAGCCCCAGGCCCGTCCCTTGACCCGCTTCCTTTGTGGTAAAGAACGGCTCAAAGATGTGCTCCATGACTTCTTTCTCAATTCCGCGGCCGGTATCGGAAATCTTCAGTTGGACATTTTCGCCGGGTTTTGCGTCCACATGGGTGCGGCAGTAGTCATCGCCCAGGGTAACGTTCCGGGTTTCAATGGTCAAATTCCCGCCTTTGGGCATGGAGTGCTGGGCATTGACGGCAAGATTCATCAGTACCTGCTCCCCTTGGATCGGATCGGCATTCACCGTTTTCAGATCGTCAGCCAGGAATAGTTCGATATCGATCATCCTGGGAATCGTCCGTCTCAGAATCTTCTGGGAACGTTTCAATTTGAGATTCAGGTTACAGGGCCGGAGCTTGCTCTCCACCTGTCTGCTGAAGGTAAGAAGCCCTTTGACAAGCTCGCCTCCGTCCTTCGCTGCCTTCCGTATGGTCTCCAGATTTGGGAGATCCGGGGACGATTTGCCTTTGCTCATCGTCAGCATGTCGGCATAACCCAGGACAACCTGGAGGATGTTGTTAAAATCATGGGCAATACCTCCGGCCAGAGTCCCGATTGACTCCATTTTTTGAGCTTGATAAAGCTGCTTTTCCAGCAGGACTTGATCCGTGACGTCACGCTTGACCGCCACGTAGTTGACGATATTCCCGGACTCGTCTCTGACAGGTGAGATAGTGGCCTCTTCTTCCAAGAGTTTGCCGTCCTTCTTCTTGTTAACAAGGTGTCCTCTCCAGGTGTCGCCTCTGGTCAGGGTCTCCCACATCTTCTTGTAGAATTCCTCATCATGTTCTCCGCTCTGGAGGATCCGGGGATTTTGGCCTATGGCTTCTTCGCGAGCATAGCCTGTGATCGTCTCAAACGAGGGGTTGACGTACTGGATTGTGCCGTCCTGATCGGTAATGACGATAGTCTCGGCTGCTTGTTCAATGGCAGTCATAAGGCGTAAACGTTCCTCCTCAGCCATCTTACGGCTCGTTACGTCCGAAATGACCACCGTTGTCCCCTGCACCGCGCTGTCGGGGCTCCCGGCGCTGACCGATACGTTACCGATGAAGATTGATCCATCCTTTGTCCTGAAACGTGCTTCAGCTTCAGCAGGTCTTCCCTCGGCAATTTGTGCCCGGAAAATATCTCGAACCCGCCTATATTCCTCCTCAGACTCGTAAAACTCGTGGGCGCCTTTGCCCAACAATTCGCCCTTCTCATCCTCGTCGTACCCGAACAACTCCATCATGGCCTTGTTTGTCCACGTGAGCTTTCCTTCTGGAAAGTAACTGATCCCCGAAAGAGACAGAGACAGTATGGTGGTCAAGGTTCTCTCATTCTCACGAAGGGCTTCTTGAGCCTGAGTACGGTCGGTCACGTCCAGACAATATTCTATAATCTGTTTCACAGTTCCTTCACTGTCCAGAATAGGATATGCGTGCACTTCAATATTCCTCGGCTCGCCTTTCTTGCCGTAATGGACATGTTGAACCATGGTTGGCAGCCCGGTTTTCTTCACTTGTCCCAGAGGACACGGATGGCGCCAGTCATTACACGGGGTAGTTCGCCCATGGGTGGCGGAATAGCAGGTTGATCCGCCGGAAACACCTGATGCAACGGCAGCGTCATTCGCCAGTGAAATCGTATAATCGTCTGTATTGACAACGTAGAAGGGATGGGTTAAGGATTCCAATAGGTTGTTCAAGAAATCGCGCTGCTCTCTTATCCTCCCTTCTGCCCGCTTACGGTCGGTGATATCACGCTGGGACAGTAAGAATAGGCTGATTGCTCCTTGATCATCCCGAATGGACGAACAGGCGCAATCCACTTCAACAAAGCCTCCGTCCTTGCAGACAACAGACATCTCCGCACGACAGTACCCAGTCTCAACCACTGTGGGGAAGTGCTTGGCGAAGGTCTCCTTTGACTCGGGAGACAAGAATTCGGTTATTCTTTGACCAGTTAGCTCATCCTCGGAATAGCCCAAGGCCTCAATGGTAGCACGATTAGCCTGCACGATAATGGCGTGTGGGTCGAGAACAAATATGAACTCTGTGGCGGATTCAAACAGTGAGCGGAATCTCTCTTCACTCTCTCTCAACGCTTCCTCGGCTCGCTCGCGCTCCGCTCGTTGCCTGAGAGCTATAATGCCGAACGCTAAATCGCCGGCCAACTCCATCAACAACTGGATTTCTTCCGGGTCAAAGGCACCCGGTTCCCCTGCGTACACGTTCAAGGCGCCTACAGCCATGTCGGCAGTGATGAGCGGAAATGCTGCTGAGGAAGCATAGCCGCGCTTGGCTGCCTCATCGCGCCAGGGAGCGTAAATCGGGTCCGTCTTTACATCTCTGTTGACAACCGGATTTCTGGTCCGAATGGCAGTGCCTGTCGGGCCACGACCTCGCTCGTTATCCGCCCAAACAATGTTCACCGTTTCAAGATATCCCTCTTCGTATCCGGCCTGCGCCACCGGCCGTACTGTTTTGTGTTCATCGTGCTCGGCGAGGCCGACCCACACCAGGCGGTATCCACAATCTTCTCTGACGATTCGACACACTTCCTGGAGCAGCTCTTCCTCATCTGTTGCACGTATCAGCGCCTGGTTGGATTGAGATAGGGCCTTGTACGCTCGGTTTGTTTTGCGCAGAGACTCCTCCGCCCGGCTGCGCTCGGTGATGTCCAAAATGGATCCAACAAACCCCGTGTAATCACCGCTTTCGTCCAATACGGGGGCGCAACTGAAGTAGGTTTCGATCCGGCTGCCGTCCTTTCGGGTCAGCGCGTTTTCTCCGACAATGGGCTTGCCGGAATACAATAGCGCCACATGGGCGTCGCTGATCGCCTTGGCCTCGCCTCGGGGGTAAAGGGCATCCAGCGACAAGCCGTCCAATTCCGCGAGGGAATACCCCGTCAACTCGGCGGTTGCCGGACTGGCGAACGTTATACGTCCTTTGGCGTCAACCTGATACGTTCCCTGCAGAGAGGCTTCCATGATTATGCGGTACCGCTGCTCACTTTCCTGCAGGGCCTCTTCCGATCGGCTCCGTTCGGTGATCTCGTTGTGTAACTGCAGGTTGGCGGACTTGATCTCCGTAGTGCGTTCTTCGACTAACTCCTCAAGACGGTCCCGATGCTTCGTCAGTTCCTTGTTGGTCTGTCGAAGCTCCCGAGTGAGCGCGCGTAGCTTGAGTTGCACCCGGACCCGCGAGAGTATCTCCTTGTGCTGAAAGGGCTTGGTTATATAGTCCACCGCACCGATCTCGAAGCCTCTGACCTTGTCCTCCGTGCTGGTGAGAGCCGTCATGAATATTACGGGGATGTCCGCAGTTGCCGGATCCGATTTAAGCTGTCGGCAGGTTTCGAATCCATCGATGCCGGGCATAAGCACATCAAGGCAAATGATGTCCGGCTGGACGTAGCGAGCTTTCTCAATGCCGCTTTCGCCGTTTCGCGCCACCAGAACCGTAAAACCAGCGTTCCCCAAATAGTCGGAAATGACCCCGAGAGACGCGGCGTCATCGTCGATGATCAGAACCGTCTGTTCGCGGTCTTCCTCGACAGGGCTTAGGCCCTCTTGGTGAGTCTTCATGCTTTCACCCCATGTATTCCCTAATCAGGGACAGGAGTTTCTGTTCCTCGAACGCACGTGCCAGCTCCCGGAGCGTCCGGGCAAAAGGCCGATACTTACCATCCATTGTATCCAAATGCGATGCCCGATTCAAGATCTCACGCATATTGCCGCGCATCGCCAGATCGTAGAGGACCTGCATCTCCTCTGCCGGCGGCGCCACGATTTCCGCCCGGGCCTTGTCTTCTTCCTCCGCCCGTCCGGCAGCGCCTTTTTCATCGGCTTCCGCATAGATCCACTCGATTCCCAAACAGGAACGCATCTCGGCAAACAGTTCCTCCACTGCCAACGGTTTGGATATGAAGCCATCGCACCCGGCCTTAAGACAATCTTTTTTGTCGGAATCGAAGACGCCTGCCGAGAAGCCGAGAATGACTACATCCCGCAACTCTTTGATCTGCCGGATGCGCGACACCGCTTGCAGACCGGTCATCACCGGCATCCGCATGTCCATCAGAATCATATCCGGCCGCAGGCGACGCGCAGATTTCACACCTTCCTTCCCGTTCTCCGCTTCCGCGACATCGAAGCCCCAAAGCTCCATAAGGCCCCGCATGACCGACCGGCTGTTTGAATGGTCATCAACCACCAGCACGCTCCGGCGTTTGCCTTCGTAGCCGACGACCTTTCGCACTTCTCTCTCCTCCGGCTCTTCAGATCGCTCGACAACCGGCAATCGCACATCAAACCAGAAGAGGCTTCCCTTGTCCGGCTCGCTGTAGACCTGGAGTTCACTTCCCATAGCTCGCACCAGCGCGCGGCTGATCGCCAACCCCAGGCCGGTGCCACCTTCCCGCTGCGACATTTGCCCGGCTTGCTCGAAGGGCTGGAAGATTGCTTCCATCTGGTCGGGACCAATGCCCACGCCTGTGTCCTTGACCTCAAAGCGAAGGAGAGCCGCCTGCTGTTCATCGGACGTGATGTCGGGGGCGGAAGACTTGTCTGCTTGGGCTTCGTCTAATTGAGCGACCCGCAAGGTGACCCGGCCGCTCTCGGTGAACTTGACCGCGTTGCCCAAGAGATTGATCAGTACCTGCCGCAAGCGCTTCTCGTCGGCGTACACGCCGGTGGGCAGGTCCGTTGGCGCTTCATACTTGAAACCGATCCCCTTTTCCCTACCGCGCATCCGAATGATGCTGCCGATCATCTCCGTGAAACGGGAGAGATCGAATGACGCGGGGTAGAGTTCCAGTCTTCCGGCTTCGATCTTGGAGAGATCGAGAATATCGTTGATGAGCGTCAGCAGATGCTCGCCACTTTGCTTGATGATGCCTAATCCCTGCTCCAGGTCCTGCGTGAGGTCTTTGCCTCTCTTGAGAACTTCTGTGTAACCCAAAATCCCGTTTAACGGCGTGCGCAGTTCGTGACTCATGCTGGCCAGGAATTCACTCTTGGCCTGATTGGCCACTTCGGCCTTCTCTTTGGCCTCTTCCAGTCTGGTGACCATGGTTTGAAGATTGTTAGACATCTTATTCAGGGCATGGCTAAGGACATCCATCTCCGAGCGAATTCTGACATGAGCGTCCAGGTCGCCATCGGCGATACGCTCGGCCATCTGAACGGTTTCGCCGTAGTTGGCAATCAAGGAATTAAGGCTGTTCTTGATCTTGTTGAAATCGCCCTTATATGTCTCGGCGATCTTTTCCGGAATGACTCCTTTTGATAGTTGGTCAAGACGTTGCGCTGTTACGGAGATCGGAGTGACAAACGACTCGATCAGTCGATTCGTTTCAAACACCAATTCCCGCCAATTCCCCTGTAGATGTTCAGCCCGGCCACGCACTGTCAGCTTCCCTTCTTCAACGGCTCGAATCAATCCGGAGATTTCAACGGACACATAAGTAATCGCATCTTTCATGTTCTGAAACGCACGGGTCAGTAGACCGATCTCGTTTTTCGATGTGATCACCGGCAAGTCAACATGCACATTTCCTTCCGCGATCTCTTGCGATGCACGGGACAGATGTATTAGCGGTTTTACCAAGTTGTGGACATGCCACGTTGTCAATACAAGAATAATTAATATACTTCCGACTGAAACCGTCATTATGGTCCTGGATAATCGAGACCTTTCGCTAATGCTTTGATGAATTGCCTCTGTCGACTGCACCAGGCGCGCATCCGCTCTTTTGAGATCGGACAACATCTTGTGCTTGGAATCATCAACGATCTGAAACTGTGCTTGAAATCGTCGCGAAGCACGCTGATGGGCTTGCAGGGAAGTCTTATATTTGGTCAACAATACGATCAGTTCCTTGCCTTGGACGGCGATATCGGGGTGGGCAACGGTTAAGGTTTCCAATCGCAACAGCAAATGCTTGATGCGCGCCATCACCGGCAATTCCCCTTTGGACTGCCAATCTTGTTGGTTGAATTCCGCCACTTGCTTCAAAATGTTGAAGAACGATTCCCGATAGCCGGGAGCCATGACGACCAGGTGCTCCAGATCCTGCAAGAGGACCACTTCTTCCGCCTGCACCGCTAGGGCATCGATCTTTTGCCCCATCATGTCCTCCACCGCGCCCAGCCTGTACATGAATTCATCTTCGATCCGCTTCAAAGTGGGCGAGAATGTGTTTATGAAAACGGATTGTCTTCTGAGCAATGTCAGTTCTGACGCCAGACTCTTCAACGATTCCAGCAATAGCAAGTCTGACTTGCCGAATCCGTTCAGGGCCTGATCGAGCTGTGACTTCTCCAAGGCGTCTTTATCTTCGTAGAACATCCCGGAGAGAACGTCGGAGTAGGCAGAAAACAATTCGCGCCCTTGAAGGGCATGATCGACAATGGTTGGGACATCTCGGAGAATCGTGGTTCGTACCGCACTCTCAATTCGGTCAAAGGTAATGGAGACAACGATCAGCATTCCCCCCAACATGGCGATAATGGCCCCATTAATCAGCAGCAATCTTGTGACGATCCTGCGGGGGGAGAATCTTGATAGTTCTTTCATTGTGAAATCTCCATTATTCAAGAGAATAGAGATGGAATTTCCTTTGCTTCACAGTTATCAGGACATAGTCTCTCTCAACCTCTCCTTCTTGCGTGAAACTGATACGGCCTGTCACACCTGGAAAATCCTTCAGTTTTGTCAAGGCGTCACAAATAGCCTGACGGTCGTCTCCCGACTCGCGGATGATCTTCGCGAGGATATTCGTCGCATCGTATGCCAACGCTGCATATTGGTCAGGAGGCAGGAAATACAACTCCTCATAGTCCTTCACGAACTGTTTCCGTTCGGCAGATAGCGCTGTTGGCAAGAATAGCCCGCAGGTATAAAGATTTTCAGCTGTTGCACCCGCGTCTTCAAGGACTTGTGGGAAGTACCACGGAAGCGGCCCCATCACGTCAGTCTCGCTCCATGCCATAGCCTGCCGTTGCTGCAGAATCATCAGCCCATTGCGGTATCGAGAGATCAAATACAGAAGATCCGGGGTTGCGGTCCGCACTTTGGCCAATATGGGTCTGAAGAAGTCACTTCCGTCGAGATAGGCTTTTGCTCCCCCATATTCGCTGAATCCCTCTACCGCCACAATGTCTGCGCCAAGCTCCTTGGCTTCTTCGATAAAGCTCTGCTTTGCTCTCATTCCCCAATCGTTGGTTGCATATAAAACGGCGACCCGCTTCTTGCCGAGTTGTTCTACTGCCATCCGCGCCATGAACTCGCTTTCTTGCTCCACCGTGCCGGCGAGACTAAAGCTATAGGGGCTGCCGGGCGCAAATGAGGGATGCGATGCCGCGGGCGACAATTGAACGATTCCAGCGCGCCGATAGATTGGTTGTGCCGCCAATGCACAGCTGTCGGTCACGTTCCCGATGACTGCGACAATACGTTGATTCGACGCAAGGCTTCTGGCTACGTGCTGCGCCATCTTGGGCAGTCCACGGCTGTCGCCGACTATAACTTCGATCGGCCTGCCCTCGATGCCACCCGCCTCATTAATTCCTTCAAGTGCAAGATCGACACCCCTCTGGATGGCGTATCCATATTCCGAATACTGACCATTCAATGGTGCTGACAAGCCTAGAAATATGGGTTCTTCCGCACTACTTACTATGGGAAAGGACAGCCAGAAGATAAGAAGCAAGAATAGCGTTCTCTCAAATCTTTGTTTCATAGTTCACACCTCAAGAATGCAAAGGCAAAGATTCCGCCAGTCAATTTATTTCTTGCAGTCCTCCTTATGATTTCTCTGCCAACGACAGCCTAATTGCCATATTTCAACTCAAACACCGCTGTCTGATCTGAAGGATCAAATACGCGAGAGTGGCTTTTAAAATCATAGACCGGCATGCCCCTGGGAAACTCCTTTCTGAACTTGGGAAGGAGTTGGGCGTTAACAGGCAGCAGATCCAATTTGACGTTTGCCTGCTCTTTGGGAATTGAGACGCCCTTTAGGTAATCATGCATCATCACCAGCGCAAACCCTCCCTGCAACCAATGCCCTCCAATGTCGAACAACAATTCCCCCTTGCGGATGGCTTGGATGTTCTGAGGATTCAAATCCATCGCAACCACCATGATATCCTTGCCCGGCCTTTTCCCGGCATTCTTGAGAGCGGCCATGACGCCGGTTGCGGTCCCGCCGTTGGCACACCATACACCCTTGATCTCAGGATGTGCCCGATACAATTCCTCCATCACCTGTTGTGATGTATGACGGACAAAATTGCCGTTGACTTCACCGACAACAACGATCTCCGGATGCTCCCGTAACGCTTTCTCGAGGCCGGCGCGGCGGTCGATCGCTACGGTCGTTCCTTCAGTGCCATTCATGACGCCTACGTGTTTTTTGCCGTCTTCCGCCGCCTGTGTGGCCTCGAACAAGGCGAGCGCCATCTGATATCCGGCATCCGCGTCAGCAGGCCCAACAAACGCCAGATAGTTTGCGAATTCCTCCTGAGGCCGCACGCCCGGAATGTAAACATCCGTCAAAATCACTGGAACATTGGCTTCAGCAGCGAGTTTCAGTCCCATCCTGCCACTATTCCAATAGGGCACGTAAATGAGCCCGTCCACCTTCTTATCCAAAAGCAATTTGAGGTGCCTGTGCATGGAATCCACTTTGTTGTCCGCGTTGATCATGATGACCCGGACATCGAGTTCGGCCGCCCCTTTCTTCATGAACGTCACATAGCGGTTCCAGAACTCGGCGCTTAACGTCGGCACGATGGCGCCAATCGTGATCTGTTTCTCCGGCGCTTTGGCTTCGGCGAAGCAGATCATCTGAGCCGTCAACACAATCAGAAGCGTGAATAAGAGGAATAGACATTGTCTTGTAAGAGAACTCATTGCTCTTCCTCCTTCCTTCCTTCCTTCCTTCCTTCCTTCATTCAAGTGTTATCACCATGAGAGCCTTCGCGTAGTGATAATTCAATCCATACCGATCAGTGTGTCGGCCTTTCTGTCTTCGATCACCAACGATATGAGTATAAGCCAGATGCGCAACTGGGTGATGCCCTTGGCGAGGCATTGTGCTCGGTGTATCCAACGAAATACCAATTGACGGCCGGAATCTGTTCTTTCTCATCCTCGAGGGCATGAGAAGCGAACGCTGCTATTATAGTTGATTTACCTGAAACAGTGTCCTTGATGCTGCCGGCGGCTTGCAGTCTATCCATCACCGGCATGCGGACATCCATCCAGATAAAGTGAGGCTGCCATTGCTGAAAAAGCCCCTTTTCCCCTCCTTTTCGATTGTAGTTCACCGAACGCTCCTCGGTCAATCAAAATGTCCTCGTCGGCCCTCAGCCGAACACTTGGTTCAAGGGTGGATCGAGCCGGGTCCACGGGTAGAATTGGAAACATCTGACGTGATATCATTCCAGATATAGTCTATGATTATGAGGGGATATGATTGAATGGTGAGTCGGGCAGGGAGAAAGTCGAAGAAATCCCGGCGCCCTTACGCTTCAGAAATTCAAAAAGTCGCTGAGGATTGAGTACAGGAAGCGTGAGGGCCGCGAGATTCAACATTGACTATGTGGCCGAGGGTACAGTATGCTCGAGAAGAAAAGGACAATCGTCTTATCCACACGAGTGACGGGGAGTGGCGTCGCCAGACCCTGACTCGAATCGCTGCGATGATCTTGGGTTGCCCGGAGACCATGGGATGACCAGTCAGCGGTCCCAAGATCACCAGGTGGGCGAGAACACCATTTGTTCCGTGCCACGACTCGCAAACTGGGTCCGCGTCTCACCAATGCCGTTGACTTCAGACATCTTTGGACCGGCTGGAGGCCACAAATGACCCAGGATGAAATTGACAAGGTTTTGCGGCGCCACGTGATGTGGCTTGAGAACATGGACCGCGGCCAGAGGGCGGATCTGAGTGAATCAAAGCTCTCCGCTATGGACCTCATGGAAGCAGACCTCAGCAAGGCTGATCTCAGTGGCGCCAATCTCATTGATACCGACCTCCGAGGGGCTCGATTAGTCGAGACGGACATCAGTTGGGCGGATCTGAGGGGTGCGAAGCTTGGTAGGGCGAACCTCAAGGGAGCCGACCTGAGTGGAGGTGACCTCGCCGAAGCCGACCTCAGTGAATCCGACCTTGCTGGGGCTGATCTCAGTGGGGCGGATCTGCCCGCCACCAATCTGCGTGGGGCAAACCTCGAAGAAGCCGAACTCAGTGGAGCGAATCTCCTGACTGCCGACCTCTCGGACGCTAACCTCAGCCGGGCACGCGGCACGGGGGCGAACTTCGCAGGTGCAAGATTAAGGATGTCTGACCTCAGGGAGACTGACCTGAGTGGGGCAAGGCTGGTTGGGGCTGATCTCAGCGGCGCAAACTTGAACGGCGCGATCCTCAAGGGCGCCCTTCTCACCTATGCGGACCTCACAGGGGCGGACCTCAGCAAGGCCGACCTGACTGAAGCCGACATCAGCGATGCGAACCTCCCTGAAGGCTTTCGACGCGAAGAAGCTGAAGCCCATTCGGAGGAGGGTTCTTGATGGTTTCGAGCCAAAGACGGTTCATTCATTTTGCGTTTACACCATTCGTCCGCCTTCAGATTTTGCGGCTCAGGGCTTTCCGGGGTTTTGGTGTGCGTTTGCTTCTTAGTCCAATTTCTCCGGGAGCCTGTAGGATAAGTCTTTTCACAGAAGTCGAGCCGGCAGTCACTCGAAAACTCGATTACTGATCAACGCATTCTTCCTCCCGGACCTCGATGCGGTTGCCTCCCTTACTCTTGGCCGAATGAAGAGCATGCTCAGCCGCTTTGATGAGAGAGTTTGCCTCCCAGTCTTTTTTCCCGCCCGCGGCTATAATGCCGAAGCTCAAGGTGAGATGTGCAGCATCGCCTGCTATCTTGGCGCCATATTTGCCAACTGACGAACGTAGCCTTTCTGCAAGCTGTTTGGCACTTTCCATGTTGCATCCGGGGGCCACTATGATCATTTCTTTCCGTCCACTGAGTCCCACGGAGTCGTATGATCGCACCGAGGATTGGATGTTTCGGGCCACTTCCCGACGTACAGGGTCGCCGGTAAGATCCGTGGACGAGTCGCCTATCTGTTTGAACTGATCCAGATCGGTCAACAACAGCGCTATAGGATCACCTTGCCGCTTTGACCGGGCCAGCTCCCTCTGGAGGATGCCGGCAATCGTTTCCTGGTTCCACAGGCCCGTCAGGGGATCAGTTACAGCTTGAGATTCGTAGTAATCGAGAAAGGAAACGAAGGTCTGCTGTAACCGTACAACAAGGCTGCCGGTTCGAACGCGCGCCTGGAGTTCATGAATTTCAACAGGTTTGACGAGATACTCATCCGCGCCGGCTTCAAGTATCAGGTCGACCTCCACCTTCCGGCTTTCGGAAATCATGAGGACCAGGTAGATGTGAGGCCTTTTCTTGATCTGCCTGAGCGCCCGGCAGATTTGCAGGCCGTCCATCCCTGCTATGCTCCGATCAAGTATCGCCAACCTCGGAGTATCTTCCCGGCGCAAGATTTCCCATGCCTGGGTTCCGTCGACACAGCCGACGACGTCGTATCCCCAACCGGCGAGTTCCTTTTCAAGCAGGCTTCGCACATCAGGGTCGTTTTCTGCAATCAGTATTCTCATTGAGCAGCCTCCGTGTCGGTCTTGTCAACCGAGATCCAAGAAACAAACACAGATCCTTCAAACTTTCGAGTCACCAGCCTCTTCCTTAACGTATCCTCGTTACGTGATTGGAGCGCCAGTTCCGCTATTGCCTCTCAACGACTTCCCTGATGACTTCCATCAGCCTCTTCATATCAACCGGCTTCTCAACGACGGCATCCACGCCGCTCTCTGCGATCTTCTCTTCTAATCCCGATTGATCCCCCCAGCCAGTTAAGATTATGAATGGAACCTTTGAGACTCCTTTCTCTTCACAAAAATCCTTCATCGCCTTCCCAATCTGCCATCCGTTCATCTCCGGCATTCCAAGGTCACAGATCACAAGGTCCACAGGATTCTCTTTGAAGATTGCGAGTCCTTCCTCGCCTGTCAATGCCCCAAAGACAACATGGTGGCATGTCCTCAGTCCAGACTTCAGCATCGTGACTGTACCTTCCATGTCATCAATTGCCAACACTGTAAGGGGCTTGACGACAGCCGGTTCCTCGCCAACACCCACCGATTCCAGTACCTCTTCAGCCAGCGGCAGACTGACCGTAACAGTAGCCCCTTCTCCTTCAGGGCTGTCAACCAGAACATGGCCTCCATGCGCATCGACGATCTTCCGACTGGTTGCTAGTCCTAAACCTGTCCCGGCTTCAAATTTGGTCGTGAAGAAGGGAGTGAATATTCGGTTGATGTCCTTTTCAGGTATGCCGATTCCGGTGTCCTGAACCTTGATCACCACTTGATCATCCTGTATGGATGAGGCGACTACTATATCGCCTCCCTCACTTACAGCTTCAGCCGCGTTCTTGATGAGGTTGACCAATACCTCGAAAAGCTGATTCCTATCACCCTTGACCAAGCAGTCGTCCTCCAGGTCCTTATTCAAACTTACATGGACTCCTCTTTTCTCAGGGTCGGTCTTCCACCACACCATTGTCATTTCCAGAGCCTGCTTAACAACATCAGACAGATTGAAGACTTCCGGTTCCCCAACCTTTTTATAGGTGCCGCCTTTGGCATAACTGTGGAGACGCCGCACGACCTCCGCACCGAATCTGGAACTTTCAGTGATCTCTTTAAGGTTATGCTTGATAGTGGAGAGATCACCCGATTCGAGGTTTATTTGAGCCAGGCTCGCGTTTCCAAGTACTATCTGAAGAAGGTTGTTGAAGTTGTGGGCCACACCGGAAGCGAGGTCGGAAACCGCCTTGTACTTCTCCGCTTGAACGAGGAGACCCTCTGCCTTCTTGCGGTCGGTGATGTCTCTGACCCACACCTGTATGCCCGGCTCCTCTTGGAAGTTGATGACCTTGGGATTGACTTCCCCATCGAAGGAGGTCCCGTCT
>CAZGNL010000106.1:0-18382 GCA_964527475.1 uncultured Syntrophaceae bacterium | reverse complement strand
GACCAAAGGGGATCACCCGAGGTGCCTCCTTTCCGTTCACTCGTCATCGCTGCCAAAGCAAAGACAGGCTTTACTTTGGATTCCAGGTGTGATAGTGGAGGGAGATTATACTGAAACAACCATGAGCTACTGGCTCAGGAGGAATAGGAACCGTGGCATTTCAGGCTGAGGAAAAAAAGTCTATCATCGAGAAGTTTCGACTTCACGAAAGCGATACGGGCTCACCGGAAGTTCAGGTGGCGCTTTTGACCGAAAGGATCTCGTATCTTACCCAACATTTCAAGGTTCACAGCAAAGACCACCATTCCCGTAGGGGTCTTCTCAAGTTGGTCGGTCAGCGCCGACGGCTATTGGATTACCTCAAATCAAAGAACGTGGAACGCTACACGACCATCATCGGGGAACTCGGCATCAGAAAGTAGACCGGGGGACGCGACAGTGAAAACAACAATACACGCCCCGATTATCGGGGTCTGCACGAGAGGTTCACAATAATTATGGCATACACTGCAAAAGCCAACGTGGGAGACAAGGAAATAGTATTTGAGACGGGTCACCTTGCCAAGCAGGCATCAGGGTCTGTAGTCGTTCGATGCGGGGAGACGATGGTCCTTGTCACCGCTGTATCGGAAAAACACGGCAGGGAAGGGATCGATTTTTTCCCTCTCACCTGCGACTACCTGGAAATGACGTACGCGGCGGGAAAGATCCCCGGGGGGTTCTTCAAACGAGAGGGCCGTCCCACGGAGAAAGAAACTCTGACCGCTCGCTTCATAGATCGGCCCATACGCCCGCTCTTTCCAAAGGGATTCAAATGTGAAACCCAGATTATCGCTACGGTTCTGTCCTCCGACGGTGAGAACGATCCGGATATTCTGGCTATCAACGGGGCTTCAGCCGCGCTGCACATATCGAACATCCCGTTCTTGGGTCCGGTGGGCGCTGCTCGGGTGGGAAGAGTCGACGGGGTCCTGATCGTAAATCCTTCCCCCGTTGAGGATGTCTATTCAGACCTCAACCTCACCGTGGTGGCCTCCCGCGACGGAATTGTGATGGTGGAGGGCGGCGCGAACAGGCTTCCTGAGAAGCTCATACTTGAGGCCATCTTCAAGGCGCAGGAGGAGATATCCAAGACCCTGACCGCGCAGGAGGAGCTTCGCGAAAAGGCCGGCAAACCGAAGAGAGAGGTTGAACCGCCGAAAGAGGACACGGAACTGATCGCCAAAATCAAGAGCCAATGGGCCGACGCATTACAAAAGGCCATAGTTTTGCCGGTTAAGCTGGAGCGGTACGCGGCCCAAGCGAAGATCTTCGACGAAGTCATGGAATCCCTTGGAGAAGACGGTGGCGCAAGGCGACTGGAAGTCCGGGGATACATGGACAGTATCGAGGGAGAATACCTCCGCAAGATGATTCTGGAAAAGAACGAACGCATCGGAGGACGCTCATTTGAGCAGATCCGCGACATTTCCTGTGAGGTCGGTCTACTCCCGAGGACTCACGGCAGCGCGGTCTTCACTCGAGGTGAGACTCAGGCCCTTGTGATCGTGACGCTCGGAACGTCGTCCGACGAACAGAAGATCGAATCGTTGGATGGTTCCTCATACAAGTCCTTCATACTTCACTACAAGTTCTCCCCCTTCTGCGTGGGAGAAGTAAAGTTTCTCAGGGGTCCGTCCCGTCGTGAGGTGGGTCACGGCGCGCTCGCGGCGAGGGCGCTGGCTTATCTGTTGCCCGATGACGACGATTTTCCGTACACGATTCGGATAGTATCCGAAATACTTGAGTCGAACGGGTCCTCATCCATGGCAACGGTCTGTGGCTCCTCCCTTGCTCTCATGGATGCGGGTATTCCTGTGGAAGAGGCGGTGGCCGGGATCGCCATGGGTCTGCTCAAGGAGGGCGATCGCGTGGTGGTGCTGTCGGACATCATCGGAGACGAGGATCATCACGGCGACATGGATTTCAAGGTGACGGGCACGGCCAAAGGGATCACCGCTCTTCAGATGGACATCAAGTGCGACGGGATCACTCGTGAAATCATGGAGAAGGCCCTTTTCCAGGCGAAAGAGGGCAGGGAACACATTCTTAACGAGATGACCAAAGCCATCGCGGAACCTCGCGATCACGTGTCCCCCTATGCTCCTCGGATCCTGATACTGCACGTGAACCCTGACAAGATTCGGGACATCATCGGTCCTGGTGGAAAGACCATACGGGCAATCCAGGAAGAGACCGGCACCAAGATTGAAGTGGACGACACTGGAAAGGTCCTTATTGCGGCTGTGGACACCGAGGGAGCTGAAGAGGCGGAAAAGGCAGTCAAGGAGCTTACCAGGGAGGCCCGGGTCGGAGAAATTTACATGGGAACGGTTGTAAAGGTCACCGACTTCGGCGCGTTCGTGGAGATTTTTCCTGGCACGGACGGCCTTGTGCACATTTCGCAACTGGATCACTCACGTGTCGGCAAGGTTACCGATATTTGCAGAGAGAGGGATTCTTTCCCCGTCAAGGTGATCGGTATTGACCACCAGGGCAAGATCAAGCTTTCCCGCAAAGACGCTATTGGGAAAGATCCCGACCAATAATTTGGCAATATTTCACCGGGCTTGAAGCGGTTCCTCACCTATACGTAGTTTCAAGGAGTTGTACTTGTCCCGGTGAACGCTTAGGGTTTGTCAAAAAATGAGGCTCAATTCCCACAGCGTCGTCACCCCGGCGAAAGCCGGGGTCCAGAAAATCTTGAAGAAACCTGGATTCCGGCTTTCGCCGGAATGACGGTACTGAGTTCCGGCAAGGTTTCTGGATTCATAGGTTGTAGTACTTATTTCGTGACGAGCCCTTACATGATTTGAACAAAGTTGATTACGCGTTTGGCTTCCAAATACCAAGAAAACAATATCTGCAGAAAGACCACTCTGGACAATGGGCTGCGAATTGTCACGGAGCAGGTCCGTCACCTGCAATCGGTTTCCATCGGGATCTGGGTTCGCTCCGGTTCCCGGTTTGAACATCCGAGCCTCAACGGAATCTGTCATTTCATAGAACATATGCTCTTCAAGGGGACTGAGCGAAGAACCGCGTACGCCATCGCAAAGGAAATTGATTCCGTCGGCGGGGTCTTAAACGCTTTCACCAGCAAGGAAATGACCTCGTATTACTGCAAAGTCCTGGACGAGAATGTGGAACTGGCTACGGATCTGCTGGCCGACATATTCCTCAACGCGTCCTTCCCCGAAGAGGAGATCGAGCGCGAAAAGATGGTGGTCTGCCAGGAGATCCACCAGATGGAGGACAATCCCGAGGATTTGATCCATGAGGAGTTGGGAATCCGGTTCTGGAGAGATGATCCCCTGGGGCAGCCGATCCTGGGAACCGTTCCGACTGTGGTCAAGTTTGACCGCAATACCATCATGGATTTCAAGCGCCGTACCTACAGTCCGGAGGAAACGGTCGTCTGCGCGGCGGGAAGCATCGAGCACGACCGGCTGGTAGATCTGATCGCCAAACAGATGGACAGGCTTCCCCGCGGATCTGTCCGAGCGCAGCCTCCCCGGGCCCGAAACAGCACATCATCTCACGTGGTCGTTCGCGATATCGAGCAGGCGCACATCTGCATCGCCATGGAGGGTCCCAGCGTAGCCGATGATAATCGACATGCGGGCTATATCCTCAACGCCATACTGGGCGGGGGGATGAGTTCGCGGCTCTTCCAGGAGATCCGGGAAAAGAGGGGCCTTGCTTATTCGGTATATTCTTTCATGAGCTCTTTTTCCGACACGGGTGTTTTCGGGATCTACGCGGGATGCGATCCCGCGGGATTGGACGAGGTGGTTGCCCTCATCAAACAAGAGACCCATGATCTGCCGAAGACTGTAACCGAAGACGAAATGCTGACCGCCAAGAACCAGATCAAAGGGAACATGATCCTGGCCATGGAATCATCCGACTCGGTGATGAGTCGGCTGGCAAAGGGAGAATACTATTTCGGCAGGTATGTTCCGCTCAATGAAGTCATTTCCCGCCTGGATAGCGTCACGTTAGAGGACCTGAAACAGATTGGAGCGCGCATGATGGATCCCGGCACCTTCACCTGCGTGGCCCTGGGTCCTATTAGCGAACACAAAGACGTCTTCGGTCATTTCTCCCACTGATCTCCGCGCAACCTCTTGCCTTGTCCGTATGCAAGGGATCAGGCGTCATTCATCCTCCTGGTCGGCCCAGCTGATTTCGGCCTTTCGAGTGGCGTTGTTGATGGAAATGGCAATCTTCCTGAGGCTTTTCACTCCGAGAAGATGGAGGGGCCCCCTGGCCTTGGCACGGTCGAATACGCTCACCATGATTTCTCCGAGGGGAAAGTCGTAAAGATATGCTGTCTTGATCTTGTATCGGGTGATGTGGTGCGTGGCGCCGTCCGCGGTTCTGACCAACCCTTTTCCCGTTTTCACCACTGTTGTCTCTCGTCGGATCTTCTTCAGCAGGCCGCGGCTGACCAATGAGTGGGTGGCCCCGGTGTCCAACAGAAATCTGTGGGCCGGACCTTCTTCGCTGAAGCGCACCTTCACCCATATGTGGCCGTTCTTGCCGACCGGTACCGTGACACTCAAGGATTGGTCCAACTCTGGGGGATGAGCAGGCTGAGCCTTGAGTACCGCGCGGGCCACTTTTGCGGTCTCCCCGGTCGGGTCAAGGCGCAGCGCGGTCAGGGCGTCGCGGCGTGCAGACTCCTGTGATCCGGTTCGGAGATACACCATCCCTCTGTACGCGTAAGCGAATCCAAGCTGTCGGTCGAGCGCTACGGCCCTGTTGAGATCACGCTCAGCCGACTGCGCATCACCCTTTAGAAGAAAGGCCTTTCCGCGATAGGCATAGGAGTCGGCGCGCTGCAACGAATTGTTGTGAGATGTCTTGATCGCTCTAGTGAAATCCTGCAGCGCAAGAGGCAACCGGCCTTCGCCAAGGTTCGCTCGTCCCCTGATCTGGCAAGCCCAAGCGCGAGTTTCGCGCTCCAGATGCGGAGATTGCAGGGCCTGGTCTGCATCTTCGCGAGCGCTCCGGAAAACCGCCTTTTCGCAGTAGGTGTCGGCCCGGTAGAGTAACACAATCGGCACAATCGGATCGTCAGTTTCCAGCAGGTAGAGCGTCCTGGAGAACTTCTCTACAGCGTCCTCCAGTTCCTGTTTTTCCAGGTGTGTCTTGCCCTCTTCAAACAGCGCATACGGATCCGTCTCGGCCCGCGCCGCTGAATTCAATGTGGCAACAACCAGCAAACATAGCAAGACGATCGGAGCGAGCGCTTTCTTGGATTTGGCGGGGCCGTAAAACATCTTCATCCCATTATCATTAATACGAATATGCTCGATCGCAAGACATGGCCCGTTAGCAAGCCTTCAGTTTCGCGGGGCAGACCTTATCATCGAGCCTGTCATTGCGAGGAGTGAAACGACGAAGCAATCTCCATATTCACTGAGTACGAGATTGCTTCGCTGCGCTCGCAATGACATGTTCGGATCCGACCTTACGCCCCGCGAAACTGAAGGGTTACGCCCGTAACTCCCAGGGACATAGGTCATCCGGACGATCTCTCATCTGGGAGGTTTCCTTCTGAACCAGTCTACCATTTCCTCGATTTCGGAAAGCTCTCTGCCCGAGAACTTTCTCACAAAGGTCAGGAGCTGTTGGGACAACCAGAAGCGTTCCGCAGGCCGAGCCCGGTCCGCGGCATCCAGGAATTTCTGCAAGAGATCACGTATCACCTTCACCTGGTCCAGAATGGAATCCGCCACTACTGAATCAAGCCTTCTTTGCCTCACGTCAAGGATGTTGACCACTTTGGACAGGTCCACATCAGGTCCCGACCATGTCGCACTGCCTGATTTCAGTATTGACGCGGCCACGGATGGACCAACTACGTAGGCTCGGCTGAGTTCCGTGGACTGGAGAGACGGGTGAATCTCCCGTAGCTGCACTCCGGTTCGCACGTCGAAGAATTCGGGGCAATCGTCCGCGCCGCGCTCGTGGTTTTGTGACGGCACGCGCACGAGTATGGTGGAGTCTCTTATCAGAAAATGCTTGCACCCATCAGCCTCATCCATCTTAATATCATACCACGGTGAGCGCGTTGCTGTAAAAGGTCGAGGCATAACGAAACATGAAAATGGTCGCAATGTTGCGGGTCCCGGGCGTAGGGGCTACGCATGCGTCGCCCTCTTCCTGCGGGGTAGGCAGAGCCCACTTCCAATCGCCTCTGCGGGACTCGTCCCACGATTTCAGAGGCGTTTCCGGTTCAACCGCACGTTACTGAATGATTGTTTTTGTCGTCATTTCTCGATCAGATCCGCGTCATGCCCACAATTCATCACTATTCGGCCCTGTTCTTTTTCATCCGCTGTCGGACGGTTTCTTCGAAGCCTCTGTCGGTGGGGTTGTAGAAGTGTTTTCGTTGGATGCCTTCGGGGAGGTGCTCCTGGTCTACTTGCGCGTCGGTAAAGTCATGCGCGTATTTGTACCCTTTGCCGTAGTCCAGGTCTTTCATAAATTTGATGGGAGCGTTGCGTAGGTGCAGAGGAACCGGTAGATGACCTGAGCGGCCGATCTCATCCTTTACGGCCTTGTACGCGGTATACAGAGCGTTCGACTTGGGCGCGGTGGCAAGGAAGACCACTGCCTGGGCCAGAGCGAGGTAGCACTCGGGTGGCCCGAGAAATTGGCATGCCTGGAAAGCCGCAATGGTCTGTTCCAGGGCCCTGGGGGAAGCGAGCCCCACATCTTCGCTCGCGGCTCGGACCAGGCGTCTGGCAACGTAGAGGGGATCTTCACCGGCTTCGAGCATTCGGCCCATCCAGTAGAGCCCCGCGTCAGGATCGCTGTCGCGGATGGATTTGTGCATAGCGCTGATGATATTGTAATGCTCTTCGCCAACCTTGTCGTAAACCAGGCTCTGTTTTTGCGCGGCTTGTTTGATCAGGTCGGTTGATATGCTTCCCGCGGACTGCTCGTGAGCTTCCAGGGCCGCAATTTCCAGGATGTTCAGCGCTGATCTGGCATCCCCGCCCGCTAGAGCGACTATCAGGTCGGCAGGCTCTTCGTTGAGGCTCAATCCCAGTTTGCCCAGTCCCGAATCCTCGTCCGTCAGTGCCCGATCGACTATGGTTTTGATCGCGTCCGCAGACAGGAAATCGAACACAAAGACACGCAACCTCGACCTGAGCGCGGAATTGACCTCAAAGCCCGGATTCTCCGTAGTCGCGCCGATGAGGAGCAGAGTGCCGTTTTCCACGTGCGGCAGCAGATAATCCTGTTGGGCCTTGTTGAAACGGTGGATCTCATCCAGGAAGAGTATGGTCTTTGAACCGCCGTACTTCAGATCTTCCCGCGCGCGCTGCACCACTTCCCTTATGTCCTTGACGCCCGCGGTAACGGCTGAATGGTGAGCAAAGCGGGATTTCGACGCCGCGGCAATAACGCGGGCAAGGGTGGTCTTTCCGGTGCCCGGTGGTCCCCAGAACAGCATGGAGAAGAGCCGATCATCTTCGATGGCCCGTCGAAGGATCTTTCCCGGACCGAGAAACTCTTCCTGACCCAGAAACCGATCCAACTCCGTGGGACGCATCCTGTCCGCGAGCGGCCTGTCTTTGCTGAGTCTTTTCGCGCTGTCAAACAGATCCATAGTTGCACAGTACCCGAATCTTTCCCCGCGGGCAAGTTATTTTCGTTTTATTTTCGTACCAGACTTCCCATTTTACTGGATTTTACGACTGATCCGTGCTAGTTATTCCTCTCACTCTAACTTGGTGAAAAATCCGAGGGTTGTATGCGGAATATTGGACTGGTCTTGAAGCGTTCTGAGAAAAAAGCGCTCGAACTGGGAGAAGAGGTCAGTCGATTCATCAGGCAGAGCGGAAGAACGATCCTGCTGGAACCTTCGTGCGAGGACCTGGCTCAGAGTTGGGGCGCGGTGGTAGCGTCTCGAATTTCAGATGAATCCGATCTGCTGGTGGTTCTGGGCGGAGACGGGACCATCTTAAAGGCCGCGAACCTCCTGAACGCAAAGCCCACGCCGGTGCTCGGGATCAACCTGGGCCGCGTGGGATACATGGCGGAAGTTGCGCCCACCGAGGCTGTGGACGAGCTTGAGGCTGTCCTGAAAGGCGAAGACATCCGCAACGACCGAATGATGCTGGAGGTGACGCTTCCGGACGGTCAGACCTCAAGGGTCCTCAACGACGTGGTCATACATTGGGGTCGAATCGCTCGTTTGATCGATTTGGGGATCAGGATGGGCGAGGCCAAAGAAATCGAGCTCAGGGCCGACGGCCTCATAGTCTCAACCCCCATAGGATCGAGCGCGTATTCGTATGCGGCTGGCGGACCTCTGATTCATCCCGATATTGAGGGCATTCTGCTCACCCCAATCTGTCCTTATGCGGGTTTGGAGCGGGCCCTGGTTGTTCCTCCCGACATGAACGTCGAGCTTCTGCTGAAAAAAGGCGCCGAACTCACGCTGACCCTTGACGGCCATACCACGTTCAACCTTGAAGCGGGCCAATCGGTCCGGATCTGTCGGGCCGCTTTGCCGTTCATCATGATCAAGTCCAGGGTCAGGAATTATTTCGATGTCCTGAAGGAAAAGCTGGGTTTTCTGTAATTGTGGGCGAACCGCTTCCGATCTCATTCGCGCATCGCCCGCGGATTCGGGCCCGGCAAGGGAATTGAAGCTTTTCAGACAATGTTACGGTACCTCAAAGTATCCCATCTGGCCATCATCGAGGAAGTTCAGGTTGAGTTCCAGGACGGGCTCAACATTCTGACCGGGGAGACCGGAGCGGGAAAATCAATACTCATAGGCGCGTTGAATTTACTTCTGGGCGCACGGGTTTCTTCCGACATCATCCGCACCGGAGAGGATGAAGCCGCTGTTGAGGCGCTGTTCGAGGTCCCGGATACCGCGCTTCTGCCCGAGGATCTGGACCGGGGCGGGGAGTTGATCCTGACACGGCGGGTGTTCCGCTCAGGTCGCTCCAGGTGTTATATCAACGGCAACCTTGCGACGCTCGCGGTTTTGGGATCTGTGGGGCGTTCCCTGATAAGCATTTTCGGTCAAAATGAGCATCAGGTCCTGACAGACCCGGATGAGCACGTTGAAATACTGGATCGTTTCGGGGGACTGTCTGCGCTACGCGACAAGGCCGCGGAAACGTTCAGCGAGTGGAAGAGATCCGCGCGCGATCTGAGCGCCGCGCAAAAGGAACTGGACGAACTCAAGGCCCAGGAGGATGAGACCGCGGCGGCCGCGGAGGAACTGGCTGAAGCCGACCTCAAGGAGAACCAAGAAGAGGAACTGGTCTCGGAGAGAGAGCTGCTCAGAAAGGCCGTGGAGATCAGGGAACAAGCGTACGAAGCCTATCAGAATTTGTACTCCGGATCCGGCAGCATAATGGAGTCCTTTTCGGATGTCCGTAAAGCGGTGGAATATCTCGCATCGGTCAATCCGGCTCTTACGAAAATGCGCGAGAATCTGGAGGAGGCCATATATCGAGCGGAAGATGTGGCCATGGAACTGCGTGATGTGGCCGAGAAATCCCAAAGCGATCCCCTTCGCCTGGAGCGCATAGAGGAGCGATTGGCTCTGATCCGGCGCCTCAAGAAGAAATACGGAATGGATCTGGACGGTCTTATTGCCCATCAGGAGACCCTTAACAGAGAGGCAGGGGATCTGCTCGACGCGGGATCCAAAATGAGAAAACTTGAGTCAAGCGTAGCGCTGTGTCGTGATGCCTATCTGGCCGCGGCACGAGGCTTGAGCAAAGCCAGGAAGGGGGCGGCACGTAAACTTGAGGCCTCCATGAAGGAAGAGCTCAAAGATCTGGCGATGTCCGAGGCCATATTCACGGTAAATATCGAGGAGCTTGACGAGGAAAAGGCCGGGCCCGCGGGCCTTGAGAAGGTGGAGTTCTTTCTTGCTTCCAACCCTGGTGAGGCGTCTCGACCGCTTGCCCGCATAGCGTCGGGCGGCGAACTGTCGCGGATCATGCTTGCGGTCAAAGCCCTGCAGGTATACCGTGAATCGGCTTCCACCGTGATTTTCGATGAGGTGGACGCGGGAATCGGAGGCCACACCGCGTTCGCGGTAGGAACAAGGTTGGCACGTGTGGCCGAAGGACAACAGCTGCTCTGTGTTACTCACCTTCATCAGATAGCGGCTCTTGCGGAACACCATCTTTCCGTGAGAAAATCCGTTAAAAAGGGTCGGACGCAAATTCAGGTCAAGACGCTGGATCATGCCGACAGGGTGGAAGAACTCGCCCGCATGTTGGGCGCCGCGCCGGATTCGGAATCCGCTCGGGAACACGTCTTGCGTTTGATGAACGAAGGCCGTGTGGAGGTGTCCGGTTGATCCGCAAGGCGACTCTCTCGGACATGAAGACCGTGCATCGGATAATCTCGGAACAGGCCAAATACGGTCACATTCTGCCTAGAGCGCTCGTGGAACTCTACTCCCAGGTGAGGGATTTCGCCGTGGTCACGGCGAAGGATCACAGGGAGATCGTAGGATGCGGGGCTCTTCAGGTCGTTTGGGAAGACCTGGCGGAGATCCGATCACTGGCGGTGCATCCCGATTGTCAGGGAAGGGGCGTCGGGACAAAACTCACGGAAACTCTTCTGGAAGAGGCCCGGAACATGGAGATAGAGCGGGTGTTCGTACTGACATACCGGCCCAAACTGTTCGAGAGGCTCGGATTTGAACAAATGGAAAAAAGCCGGCTTCCACACAAGATCTGGGCCGACTGCATACGATGCACCAAGTTTCCTGAATGTGATGAAATTGCCCTCGTGAGGAACACATGATGTGGTTTGAGTCATCGAAGAACCCTGTCCGGACCGGAAGCGGCGCAGGACTCGTCAATGAAGAACACGATGATATGAACAGGCATGCTCCAAGGTTGTGTCCTCACGCAGTGTTTGCCCTGTTGATCTTGCTGCTCGCCGGCTGCGGGGACTTCGG
Source organism: uncultured Syntrophaceae bacterium (assembly GCA_964527475.1). GTDB lineage: Bacteria > Desulfobacterota > Desulfomonilia > Desulfomonilales > Desulfomonilaceae > CAZGNL01. The sequence goes on along the minus strand of CAZGNL010000106.1, from coordinate 7,377 downwards.
CATGGGAAAATTTACATTGATCGAAAAGACCGATTCAGATGAAAAATACTATCTCGCGAAGAAGGTATTGCTGACCGCGGGATCGGCACAACCCAGGGAGACCTTCGACCACTCGATTCTGGACGTGGTAAATCTTATGTTTATCCCTGCCAATGAAAAGGGCCACTATGTTACCAAATCAATATGGTACGATCCTGCCGGCGCGGAATTTCGCACAATCAGGCAGACTCATGATAGGCACGAGGAAGCCAATAGGGGCGAAGACAGGGATAGCAAGAAAGGATCCATGCGAATGCACACCATTTCCCTCCAGGACATGTACCACCACAAGCCCGGGCGCTGGCGAGTGAAACTCTATATTGACTCAGACCTGGTCCGAAAATTGGACTTCACCGTCCAGTGAATCATACAGGGTAATGGTTCACCGGGCTTGAAGCGGTTCTGCGCCCGGTGAGATTGGAGGGCCCACTCGACGTGGTGTCAATAGGTTCTCCACGATATATCCGTTCTTCGACCAAGTGGGCCCATCCCTCGATATCCCCGTGTCCCCGTGCGAAGCATAAACCCAAAACCTTTCCCGAAGCACCCACGCCCGGCGGGCCGCTACGGACTATAAAGGCTTGTCAGAAAATAAACGTCTCAATTCCCACTGTGTCGTCACCCCGGCGAACCCCGGATCGGTGTCCGGGGCAGGCTCTGGAATGACGGTAATGAGTTCCGGCAAGGTTTCAGGATTCATAGGTTGTAGTACTTATTTCGTGACAAGCCCTAAATGAACCTCCCACACCAACCGGCTCGCAAATTGGCCCTACGCCCAGTGGCTCCGTAGGATGCGGTGACCAAAGGGAACCGCATCGTTCGTGTCTTTTCTCGACCGATGGGATTCCCTCCGGTCATCCCATCCTACGTGCTCATATATGCGGAATGGAGTATATCCGCCGGATTGGGGCGGTGAAAATGTCGTCAACATTGAAGCGGGCGAATAGCGTGACAGATTGTAGGATGGGGTGAGTGAAGCGAACCCCATAGATCGAGGAATTATCCGGTATGAAAATGCAGGAAGCGCGCCCGCGCACGCACTCAGGGGCCTAGCATGCTATGCCCTTTAGGATGGTCGGTTTGAGGTGAAACCCGCGGGATTCCCACCGCATCCATTTTCAGGCAAGTTTGCTTCGCGGTTGCCTTACGGCGCTTCAATTGCTATGATACACAAAAAGGATCGACTCTTCGGAGGCTTGGTGAAAAAGACCCGGAACAACATGAACATCTTGGCCCTAGGGCTTGTTTGCGCTCTCGTCTGCTTCCCCGTGCCGGCCTCATCGGATGAGCTCGTCGCGCCGGAATATCTGTGGAACAAGGGGATAGCCAAAAGGACTGATCCCGTCGAGATAGCCAACACCCACCTGGGAATTCCCTATCGGGATGACGGGGCCCTTGACCGCAACGGACACTTCACAACGTTCAACAATCCGCACAAAGAGTTGAACACACCGGGTCTCAATTGCAGTGGGTTGGTCGTTTCGGTTTCGCGGTTCCTCTTTGGGAAGAATTTCAGCTTGAGCGATGTCACCAAAGACCGCCTGGGGAACAGTGGTCCGAATGCGCACCTGGGAAAAGATTGGGATTTCGGCTTGGATCTCATCCTCAACCTTACGGACGGGGTGCCCCGGAGGGTGATGACGCCCGACCGCGCGCGGTATCCTCTTGAGACTTCCGATCCTGCGAAGTTGCGGGGTGTAGACCTCCACGATGCGACCTCCTGGCAGAGTATCCTATCCGACATGAAGCAAGGGAGGGTTTATTTCGGCACCATAAGTAAGCCCACCAGCAGAAAAGGTTACCGGCTTCTGCACTACCACGTGGTGCTCATGCTACCGGACGACAAAGGCAGAGTTTGGCTGTATCATTCGACGCGTAGAAGTCGCGTGCACAGAATGGACGTCACAACGCCCCGAGGCCTTAACCGCTTGATGGCACAATTCCGCAGGGGAACCCCCAAGAAAATCCTCGTGGTGGAGGCGCTGATTCGGAAGCCTGACACGGCCGACGCTCAACCCACTGGTCCGGGGTCCATTGCCGGCACGAAATCGAGGCGACCCTCAGACGCGGTGAGAGACGCGCTCGGTCTCACATTGCAAGCTGCTGCCCGGACCGAAAAATCGAGACGGAACCTTACCGGCGAAGAATCTACCGCTTCGACTCCATCCGAGCCAAGCGCACGGTCTGATGTGTCGAAGAAGCCCCCCGTACCGAAGCCCAGGAGAAAGACGGATCTCGTAATAAAACATCTGAGCGGCTCCGTATTCAGGTCTATTCCGGGAATGGTGACCCGCGTACCTGCGTTCGTTGACGAAAAAAGGAGCGGGTTGAGGCTCTGGTTCCGCAACAGAGAAGACTCCCCGCGGTCCCTGAAGATTCTTGCCCGTGGGCCTGACGATACCCTGGAATACGTGGGCGAGGCCCCGGCCCGGGGCCGGGATCTTGTGCTGACATACCCTAAAGACTTCGGCAGGACCTCCTCCGGGGAGCTGCGGAGAGGGCGATACGCGATGAGTGTCAGTGTGGACGGGGCTCAGTGGCTTGAAAACCGGTTTGAGGTCACCGTTGCCAGGGAAGCGCTTCCCAAAATCACACGCGTGGTTATGCCCAATACCGCGAGGGCGGGAAGAACCTTCACCCTAAAGGTGACAGCGCAAAACAAGGGAGCGGAATCGGACTACGGAGGCATTACCGTGTCATCGCCGGATCCTTCGGCCTTGAAACTCGTGTCGGCCAAGCCGGGCCGCATTTACGGACGAGGCAGCACCGTGCTCTCGGTTTCCAGTGACAAGATCAAGACCAAGGTTCCTATGGCCGAACAGTGGATCGAACTCTGGCACAGCAAGAAATCGTACACCATGAGCGTACGCGTGCGGGCTCAGAAACCCGGGGTTCATAAAATCTACGTCCGTTGCGCTCTCAGGGGAGTGAACATCAAGAGTAACGTGATTCTGATGGAACCCGAGTCATCGGACACAGTGGACCAACAGGGTTTTCCCGTGCAAGTGCATGAGATAACAGTGCGCTGATGAAGCCTACGATTCCGTTATTGTCAGCCCAAACCGATGGGAGGAGGGCCTTATGAGAAGAACTACGAAATTCTACCTGGGAACGGCCCTGGTGATTGCCGCGGCCTGGGTAGGCACAGCCGCGGCGGAATTGGAACCCTGGTCCCAAATTGAAGGCCGCAGCAAATTTCTGCGCACAAAGCATCACATTGAGGTGGTCAGGATAAAGTCGGCTGTGTACCGAAAAAGTGAAGCCGGGCTCCCGTTTCCTGTCCACGTGATGATACCGAACGATTATGACAAGGATGTGAACCGCAGGTATGGGGTCGTGTACATGCTCGGGGGGAAATCAGGATGGGATAACGGTCCAGAGAAGGGAGGAGCCCTGTACTGGTCGGTCTGGTGCAAGACTCCCCTTGTCTTGGATCACCTGCAAGCCGGCCGCGTCACCAAGGCCGATTTCAAGGACAATATCAAGGAGGACGAACTTGATATGTTCAACAGGTGGCTTGCCGAATCACCCTACGAAGATCTCATAGTTGTGTCGCTCTGGAACCCGGGCGGCAGTAACACCACTCGGTACGAGAAATACCTCTTGGGCGAGGTGATCCCGTATGTGGACGCGCATTTCAGGACCATACCGGATCGACGGTTCAGAGGGATTGACGGCGCATGCGCGGGCGCGGCACAAGCTCTGATGATTTCCGCCAGGAGGCCGCAGTATTTCGGTTTTGCGGGGGGCCAGCAGACCGATCTGGGAAGCTATCCGGGAACACGCGCGGTTGTAATGCGTAATCTGTCAAGAATACACAAGGCAGGAGGAATAGCTTACAACATCAACACCAACGTCCGGGACGGGTGCAACAGCTACTCCAATCGAGGCCGCCTCTTCAGATTGGTCACGGACCTGAAGAATCAGGGATTCCCTGTGACCGTCAATGTCTTCAAGAGCTGTCCCCACGGGTATTGCGCATACCGGTACCCCAACGGGCATCAGGCGCTGTACTGGTTTTCACAGCAATTCAAGCGGAATGCCTTGCGCCTGGGCATCAATCAGGGCCTGCCCAAACGACAAGTGGCTTCAGCAAATGAGCCCGAAATGACAGAGGCCGATGGGGTGAAAGCCGAGGCGGCCAGAGCCGGCAAACAGCGACGTCCCCTCACGGGCCTCTGGTAGACGGCGGATCGTAAGAGTTCACCGGGATGACGATCCTAACGGTCGCACATCGCTGATCCCATTTTCGGGGGATTCCTTCGGCGCATTTGAGCTAAGGATCTGTCCCAAAATAAACGTCGCAAAACGTTGCTGGGCCGATTGTAGGGGCAGACCTGCGTGTCTGCCCGAATGCAAGGAACGCGCTGGTGGGAAAGGGCGGACACATAGAGCCTGCCCCGGACCCCGATCCGGGTCCGCCCCTACAGTAAAATGTGACAGTTATTTCGTGACGGGCCCTAAGCTAACGCATATGGTGGGGGGATGGTCCCTGGATTGCCGACACTTCCCTGAAAGAAAGAAGGCGCCCACAGCATGGAAAGCGGAAAAAGGTTCGGAATGGGCCGGAAAATAGGGCTCCCTGTGATTCTGGCGGCCCTGCTGTTGCCGGGTTGTTTCTCTTCCGGTCAGGAACCCACGGGGCCGGTCGGTCCGTCGGTCTCCACCCCTGGGGCGACTGTATCGCGCCCCGCGGCCGACCGAAAGAAAACCAAGCAGGCCCAGGCTGGATCTGAGAAGGCTTCCGTTTCAACCCCATCTTCCAAAGTTATGACGGAAAAACTCACCGGGTACAAGACTCCCTGTGAATATTTGATCATTCAGTCCCGTCACTATCCCCGGGCCGTGGTTGCAGTGAGCTTGCCGCGGGATTATCACCAGCGGAGTGGAACGAGATACCCTCTGGTGATTGCTTTTGGGGGAATGGGTGAATGCGTGCGGCCTCCGCGCAGCGGCGCGCTCGCGTGGATTCATTACTACAAGAGCGACGAGGCTGTGGTGGCGCTGGAAACCAATCAATTGGAGTCACGTCACTTTCGAGGGCTTGCCACACCAGAGGAAATCGAGGATTTCAACGAGAAATTGAAACGTCGGCCCTATGGGGGCATCATACTGGTCTGCCCTTATTCTCCGCCTCTTTCCATCCAGGGCGGCCCCGAATTCCCGGAATATGAAGCGTTCATAATCAAGGAACTCATACCCTTGTTGAAGAACCGGTACCGTGTTGCGGATAGAGGTATAGGAGTGGACGGCGTATCCATGGGCGGATCTCGCTCCATGTACTATGGGTTGAAGTACCCTGAAGTGTTCGACGCCCTTGGATCGGTTCAGGGCGCCCTGGGACCTTACATGGATGTGTACCGGGATCTGGTGAAAGAGAACCGACATGTTCTCAGGCATCGAGCAATCCAGCTCGTGACCAGCGACCGCGACGTAATGGCCCCGTCGGTGGCAAAAATGAACGGACTCCTAAAAGAAAATGGAATCCCCTGTGACTTCCTGCAACTCACCGGTCCGCACGATTACATATTCAATCAGGGGCCCGGCGCGCTGGCCCTGTTGGCATTCCACGAGCGAGCGTTGAGGGCTTCCTCAGGTGGCCCCGTGGAATAGGAACCCCATGCCCCTGAAGAGCGCACACCAGGAAATGACCCGCGGGATCGAGGAAAGGATCTTCCCCGGCGCGGTTCTACTTGTCACCAAACGCGGGGAAACCATTTTCCACGAGACCTACGGTACCCTCGGCGGACCGCAAACCGCGGCCGTCACCCATGACACATTCTTCGATCTGGCCTCGCTCACCAAGGTCCTGGCCACAACGCCCGTCTGGATGATCCTCGCGACCAGGCATCCGGAGATCCTGGACCAACCCCTGATCCGCTGGTTTCCCGATTGCGGCCTCGACAAGGCCGCGATCACTCCGAGACATCTTCTCGCCCATTCCGCGGGACTGCCCGCATGGCGCCCCTATTACCTGTTTTCCTCCACAACGGATTCAATGAGGAGCTTGGTCGCAGGGAAGATCCTCTCGGAGACCCTGCAATATAATCCCGGACAGGATTGCCTGTACTCGGACCTTGGTTTCATGCTCCTGGCCTTCATCGCGGAACAGGAAACAGAGAACGCGTTCGAGCTCGTCGCAAAGGAGATGGTCTTCGAACCCCTGGGTGTGTCTGAGCGTCTTGTTTTCAAGCCGAGTGGAGAGGAACGCAGCATAGCCCAAACCAGGCGTGGAGAACCCGCGGGATTGGTGAACGACCTTAACGCGCGCAGCCTCGGGGGCGCGGCAGGCCATGCGGGACTGTTCGGCGCAGCCGACTCGGGGGTCCGGCTCGCCACTGAGTTTGTAACGAGCCTGAAGCGACCCGGGGCGATTTTTGACCCGGAAATCACCCGCGTCTTCTGCACGCGGACCCAATATGCTCCAGGCGCCACAAGAGCACTGGGGTTCGACACTCCCTCACTGGAGGAACCCTCCTGCGGAGGCCGTTTCCCTGAGACCGGCCTCGGTCACACCGGATTCACGGGAACATCCCTTTGGATAGATCCTGACCGAGAGATAATCGTGGTTCTGCTCACAAATCGTGTCTTCATGGGAGAAGCTGATTTTCGGATCAAATCATTTCGGCCCCGCGTTCATGACGCGATCATGGAGGATCTGGGGGGCACGTGATGCCAACCATCCCCCCTACTAAGGGCCTGCCACGAAATAACGTTGGCATTCTCCTGTAGGGGCGGACCTATGTGTCCGCCCTTTCCCGCGTGCGCACCCCTACGTGTGGGCAGACACGCAGAGCCTGCCCCGGACTACGATCCGGGGTCTGCCCCTGCAATTGCGTCAGCAACCTGTTGCAAGGTTTATTCTCCTCTCGTTCCCAGGCTCTGCCTGGGAATGCATACCGCGAGGCTCCGCCTCCCCTACTTGGGACCGGCGCCTCCGCGAACAAGGAGGACTTTTATAGGAACCTACATGCCCGGCCGGGCACCGGGCACAACGAAGCATGAAAATGTCCGCAAAGTCGTGGGTCCCGCGCAGAATTGGGAATGCGGCAGCATTTCGCCGGGTCCCGCACGTACGGCGCGCCGCATGCTGCGCCTTCTTGGATAGTCGGTGCAAGGTGAAGATTCAGGGTCATCCCGGGTCATCTATTTTCAGGTAAACGGTCATTCCTCAAGAAATTCCGGAAACAGGCCCGTGCCGGGCGCGCTTGTGTGTGGCCTTTTTGCGCCCCGGCAGAGCGGTTACGATTTGACATCCCTTTCTTCCGGAACCGTACATGACTGGTAATGGTTCACCGGGCTTGAAGCGGTTCTGCGCCCGGTGAGAATGGAGGGCCC
>CAZGNL010000105.1:0-18401 GCA_964527475.1 uncultured Syntrophaceae bacterium | reverse complement strand
GAGACTGTCCCTTCTTTGGCTTCTTCCAGATTCCTATCCTTGAACACTGCCGCAACATTCACCTCCAACCCATTGCGTAATTCCGTGGTGTACCCGTAATTCCTACGCTCCTGTGCGTGGACGCGACAGCCCAAAAGGCTTTGATATCCTGAAACGGGACGTTGTTATTGGAATCGACGACTATTCAGTTGACTTTGGTGAGAGTCTTTGGTGTACTGTAGAAAAGTGGTATGCATGTAATAGCTTGTCCGGGTTGCACGGAGACGGGCAAAGCGCGAAATGCTCAAGTATTCCGTCAGCCCATGGGACCACGTAACCGGACAAACTGGGCTCTGGTTGAGCCGAGCCAAGTCTGTAGACCGGGCAACGGAGGACAATCATGAAAACAACTCGACTTGTGGTGTTTTGCGGGGTCATTTCGTGCGTGACTGGAATGATAGTGCTCGGCCAGGTCCACGAAGCCGTTGCCGCCGGGAAATGGGGCAAGGCGATTTCGGATTTCCGAAAGGAGGCAACGGCCAGAGCCAAGGCCCCATTCGACAAAGACTGGTGGTTGTCGCCAATCCCGGAAATCAGAACCTGGCAGGAAACAAAATTCAGGAACGGTAATGGTTCCAAGATGGAAGAGATCCGCGCGCAGGCCTACGATCCTGCCGTTGGCGCCAGCACCAAACTGCTGAATACGGCACTCGTGACATTGGGAGGACCAGCCGGGGCATTCGCTTCCGGGGCCATAACGGGAACAAAAATGTATTGGCAGTTTATGACATCGAATACCAGGTGGGAAGCGGCTAAGGCCGTTGGATTACCAGTAGGTGAGATTATGGAGAGTGTTATCGATCCTACTGGTCTGGCAAAGGAAGGATCTGGCCTGATGAAAGTTTTCAACTGGGGGAGCGCCGCAACGAAGCTCTCCACTAACCATGACCCGGGCCCTCTGGATCCTGAACTCTGGCAGTTGGATCCCAAAATCGCCGCTTTAGTAGCCAGTCGCGAAAGACGCCGCAGGCTCAAGAAGCGAATTAGCCGAACAATGGACGGCGACCGAGTCGGAATCAAGAAAGACTACCGTGAATGGATGGCACGGCTCATAGCTGCGAGAAGACTGGAACTGAAAGAACAAGAGGCTGTCGAGGCGTTAGCAGAGAAGCTCGAGAAGAAGGCGCGGAAAGAAGACGTTATTCGGAAGCTGGCGGAAAAACTTAAGAAGCAGGCTCAGGAAAAGGCGGCAATTGATAAGCTGGCCAACAGACTCCAAGCCCAAAAGGAGAAAGGGGAACGCATAGCGCGTCAACGAGAAGAAACAAGGAGACCTTCGAGAGAGCAACATCGCGAAGACAGCCCCTCGGTCGATTCGGATTGTGAGCGGTGCCTCAACATGGCGCGAACCGCGACCCAGAGCATGATGCCCCTGATATCGAGGGCCCAGGACTGCGTCAAAGGTCTTAGCACCCCATGCTGTATAGAGGTCTCTAAGGCACTCGCCCAGCGGTTCGGTATTGCCGTAGACTTCTGCATGTCCAGGTTCCGATGATTACCGCCTGCATACGAAAATACAGATTCGCGTTGAATTCCGGGGACACCATACTTATCTTTTGCTGCCGGTGGTTTGGGGTCAGGCTTCCGGCGACAGAGGCAACGTCCCGGTAGTTGCTATAAACTTGGCCGGAGAGATGTTGTTCCAGGGAGGCCTCCTAGTGCGCTCGTGGCTGTGCATGAGGTCCTACTCGGACAGAGATAGACCTTCCCCTGGAAATTCAGCATGATCGTGAACCAGTTTGACAAGAGGCCGGCCGTTCAGCGGGCTATCAGCTATACCCGTGATGAACGCTGAGGCTCCGTTGCCCGAACATGCGCTGGTGATTGCACAAGACCGGTTTCATCCGGAAGATAAATGAATTAAGTATGGTGTCCCCGGAATTCAAGTGCGCTAGGAGGTCTCGGTCTTCTAGAAAGATAACCGTTACTCGATTTTCGATTACTGATGGGGTCTAACATGAAGTGTTCAACCTGCCTTTTCCTGGTCGGTACCGCGGTTCTCTTGCTCACCTGTTCGGTTCCAGTATTGGGGCAGTCTGATGGCCGGCAAGGCTATCAACAGGAGGTGAAGAGAGTTTTCGGATTGATCGAACAGTGCGACCACTTGGGCTGGGAGCAACTCGAGACTCTATGTAAGGACACAGATGCGCTGAACTGGATACGGCAGGCCGCAGACCGGGGCGACGTCCAGGCGCAGACCTGTTTGGGCCTGGCGTGCAGTAATGGATGGGGAGTAGCTGAAGACGATCAAGTGGCTGTCACGTGGTTTAGGAAGGCCGCCGAGAAAGGTCTTGCTCAGGCTGAATGTTACCTGGGCGCGCGCTATCGGGACGGTGAAGGAGTATCCAAGAACTATGACGTTGCCAAAATGTGGCTGGAGAAAGCCGCCGGCCAAGGTAATTACCATGCCTGTTTTGAGTTATTTTGGTGGTCCGGGCTTACGTTGTCTGACCAGATGTCCGAGAAAGAAATGATCGCTCATTTTCACAAAGGGGGCAATTGGCTGCGTGAAGGCGCACAGCGAGGGTGCGGCCACTCACAGTTTATGCTAGGTTTGGTCCACACCGGTGGGACGATGTCTTCTCAGGCCGACGAGTTGAATGCATCCGGGATAATTTTTTTCGCGAAGCTTATGGGGGTTAGGCGAGATTACGGCGAGGCATTCAAATGGTTCAGCAAGGTAGCTAAAAAGAATTTTCCGGATGCGCAATACTATTTAGGAATGATGTACTTAGAGGGCATGGGACTGTCGCGCGACTTCAATAAGGCGGCCAAATGGCTCTATACCGCTGCCAAGGGCGGTTCTAAGGACGCCAAGAAGAAATTGCAGGAGCTGGGGATAGATGTGCCGAAGTGAATGAAGCTGGGGTCAGGCTTGCATATATGGATTTGAGGGTATGAACTGCCGAGAATGGCACGGAGAGCACGCATTCACTATCCGGGCGCTGTCTATCATGTGATGCTACGTGGGAACGGTGGCCAGGATATTTTCTTTGACGAACCGGACCGGATTCGTTTCTACGATCTGTTGGAGGAAGGAGTCAAGCGATCAATCGTCTGCGCAAACGTGCGGAAACGAATCCCCGTCTTGCGGCAGAACTTGAGAGGGTAAGAGAAGACTTGGCACAAATACAAATATGTCAAGCCTGACCCCTGCTCCTGCTCCTCTTCTCTGCGCCTAGAATATTCTTTTCTTATCATCTCTGTATCATCTCTGTGCTCTCTGTGGCCAAATATTCCTATTCTCCGCTCTCTTCTCCCATCTCTTCCTTGAACTTGGCGTATCGAGCCTGCGCGCTGAGCGCGGTCACGGCCCGTTCAGGGCTGGGGAGCACTACTACTCCTCTCTCTTGGAGTTGCTGCATGAAGGGATCAGACATAGGTGAGAATGTGCCGCCTACCACGGGTTTGCCGTATTTTGAGGGTAGCGCGGCCAGGGATTTGCACTGAGATTTCAGGAATTGCTTCGCCATGGCTTTGGCCTGTTCCGGGTCATCGAACATGGCCATAAAGTTTTTCACGATCCGGGGTGGAGGAGACATGAGGTAGATGAACAGTGAATCGACTCCGTGGTCCTCCAAGAGAATTCCGGGGAGCGTTTCAACGTAATCCTGTGGCTTACGGTCGAAGGTGAGGTCAACGGGATTCGCGATGCTCGCGGTGTGGGGAACCAGTTCAAGTAGTCGTTCTTTCGTCTTTTCAGAGAATTGGGCCAGAGTCAGTCCGCGCCTGTCGGCCGCATCCGCAGCGGATGCCCCGGGGCCGCCAGAGTGCGTGAGGAGCGCGATCTTGTCGCCTTTGGGTAGGGGCTGCGCGCCCAGTAGCCAACAGATGTCGAAGAGTTCCGCGATCGACTCCGAGCGAATGATTCCGCACTGATTAAAGATTCCATCGTAAAGCTCGTCAGGACCCGCGAGCGCGCCGGTGTGGGAAAGCGCCGCGTTGCGCCCGGCTTCCGATCCGCCTACGTAATACGCGACGATCGGCTTGATCCTGGAGACCTCCTTCGCCACCTTGATGAACTCAGCGCCGCGTCTGATGGTCTCCACGTAAAGCGCTATGACTTTGGTCTCCGGGCATTGGCCCAGGTATTCGATGCAATCGGTTAGATCGATAGCAGCCTCGTTGCCCACGCTTATGGCTTGACTGAACCCCAACCCGAACCCGTTGAGATACGAGAACATCTGTGTCACAAAGCTCCCGCTCTGTGAGGCCATGCCTATGAAACCGGGGGGCGCGACGTATTGGAGGAACGTGGTATTGAGGTTTTCAGCAGTGTTCACCGCGCCCAGGCAATTGGGGCCGAGCAATTTGAGGTCATATTTTTCCGAGATTTCAACCATGCGTTGTTGAGCCGCTTTGCCCTCTTCGCCTTTTTCTCCGAATCCTGCAGTGGTTACGATTGCCCCCTTTACCCCCGCCTTGCCGCATTGTTCCAGGATGTCCGGGACAATCCTCGTTGGAATAACCAGCACGGCCAGGTCAACGGGTCCAGGCACATCTGCTATGCTCGCATAAGCTTTTAAGCCCTGAATCTCCCTTTCCTTTGGATGAACAGGGTACACAGGCCCTTCGAAGCCCAGGGCCAACAATGAAGACATCTGCACGCTTCCCATTCCCATCGGATTGCTGGAAGCGCCCCAGAAAGCCACACTCCTCGGATGCATAATCCGATAGAGCGGGCTCTCTTCATACTCGATCATAAATCATACCTCCAACCGCAACGACCATGCCATTTCGATTTTTGAAGAGTAACCGGGGGGAACTTTTTTGTTTAAAAAAAAGTTTCCCCCGGGACCCCCCTCAAAAAACGCAAACTGGCGATGGGTAGCGTCTCGTATACGTCTGAAATTTTTCTCGCGAACGTAGCCTTACCTCGCGGACACCAAGTTTTATGGTCGTTCCGTGGCAGACTAGCCGACAGCCAATCGACAGAAAAGCGAGGATGTCAAAAGCCTGCCAGTCGGGATCTTGTCATCCTATTTCGGAAATGGCAAATCCGTGTGAATCGGGGTCAAGCGTTCAGCCACTGGTCACATTCTATCATCGCGTTTCTCGTCAGGTAGAAACAGGGACAGAAGGAACAGAATCATCCACCAGACCGCGTACCCCGACATGACTGAAAGCATCGCCACCGGCCCAAGCGCAAGAGACGCGTAAAAGATTACCCGGTCCTCGGCGACCATTCCACCAAAAATCAGTAATCCCATCATAACCACAAAGGTTATCACTGTTACCACAGCCCCGGCGGTCAAGGCAATGATGCGTCTAGGTCCCATGATGGATATGTTATCATTGAATCAACCGTAAATGTAGTCGATTGAGGAGCCGAGATCCCCAAAATCATGAAAGACTTCCCCCTTGAAGTGCTATCCAAGCCCGAATCCCGTAATGATTCAAATAGCCTGGAGCATCTTCTGCCCCTGGTGCAGAAGCCGGCCCGGTACATCGGTGATGAAATAAACATCATCCGCAAGGACCCCGCGGACGTGAAGCTGCGAATGGCCCTGGCGTTTCCTGACGTGTATGAGGTGGGCATGTCTCACCTGGGTTTGAAGATCCTTTATTCCATAGTGAATGCAAGGCCTGACCTGGCAGCGGAGCGGGTATTCGCGCCCTGGCCGGACATGGAAGACCTGCTCAGGAAGACCTGTGAGCCGCTACGAACATTGGAATCAGGGACTCCTCTTTCGGAATTCCACATGGTGGGATTCTCATTGCAGTACGAGCTTTGCGCGACCACGGTTCTGCAAATGCTCGATCTGGGCGGCATCCCGTTGCGGGCCGAGGATAGGGGGCCTGGAGATCCCATTGTTATCGCGGGTGGTCCTGCCGCGTTCAATCCAATTCCCTTGTCCCCATTCTTTGACGCGTTCGCCATAGGGGAGGGCGAAGACCTAATACTCGAATTGGCCGATTGTTTGATCCGCTGCAAGGATCAAGGAGTCCCCAGGAACGCGCTTTTGGCCGAACTCAAGCAGGTCGAGGGTCTGTTCGTTCCTGCACTGCACGATCCGGGAGAGGCCGTGTCGCGGCGAATAGTGGCGGACCTGGAACGCGCGGATTTCCCCCTTCATCCTGTGGTTCCCTATTGCGAAACAGTCCATGACCGGGTGGGAATAGAGATTGCCCGTGGCTGCACCCGAGGCTGTAGATTCTGTCAAGCGGGAATGCTCTACCGCCCGGTCAGGGAGCGGGAAGCGTCCACCATTGTGGAACTTGCCGGGAAAGGTATCGCTCACACGGGCTGGGACGACGTGGCCCTGCTCTCGCTATCTTCAGGGGATTATTCGTGCATCAGCGAACTGATCGAGACGATGGTCGAAGATTTCGGTCCGGACATGGTGGCTCTTTCGCTCCCTTCACTCAGGACCGAAACCTTCAGCGCGAAGATGGCCGAGCAGATCCGAAAGGTTCGAAAAACCGGATTCACTCTCGCTCCGGAGGCCGGAACCGACAGGCTTCGCGGCATCATCAACAAGGGCAACACTGAACAGGACATGGAAAACGCGGTCCGCACAGCCTTTGACGCGGGATGGAGATCGCTCAAGCTCTATTTCATGATCGGCCTCCCAATGGAGACCGACGAGGATCTGGACGGCATCATCGAACTGATTCGGAAGGCCTCAAAATGGGCAGCGGGCGGCAAGATTACTGCATCCATTTCCACTTTTGTCCCCAAGTCTCATACTCCGTTTCAGTGGGCGGATCAGATGTCCATAGAGGAGACGAGACGGTGCCAACAATACATCAGCCGGCATTTTAGGAAGGGAAGGACACGAGTGAAATTCCATGATGCTCGCATTTCCTTCCTTGAAGGTGTCCTAGCCAGAGGCGACCAGGCGCTGTCCGGAGTCATAGAAGCCGCGTTCAAAATGGGCGCCCGATTGGACGGTTGGGATGAGCATCTGAAATTTGATGTCTGGATGGACGCGTTTGCCGAACAGGGAGTAGAGCCGGAGAAATACCTCCGTGCGCGGGAAGCCTTGGAAGTCCTCCCCTGGGACCTCATTCAATCAGGGGTCAGCAGGCAATACCTGCTCCAGGAGTGGGAAAGGGCCCGATCAGGGGCGCCCACGGGAGATTGCCGGTTCGATGAGTGTGAGGGGTGCGGCGTTTGCGATTTCGAGGAGATCAGCCCCAGGATAACCCAATCCGAGCCAGTGGAACTCGGGAAACCGTCCCGTGAGACCAATTCGCGATCAGACAAGGAACATGAGCGTGCGAAGGTCTCAGTTGAAGAATCCCCCCTAACCCCCCTTTTTCAAAGGGGGGGACCGGCACCACCCCCCTTTAGCAAAGGGGGGCAGGGGGGATTTCTCCCTTCCGGACTTGAGCCATATGTTCCCTCTTTGAAAACGCATTGGTATCAGAGTGAGGGATCCGATTCGTCGGACGCGGCCGTGCGCCGATTTCGGCTGCGTTACGCAAAGATCAACCGTATGCGATTCCTGGGCCATCAAGACGTGGTACGCGCGTTCCACCGGGCGTTTCGCAGGGCACGGATCAGGCTGGACTACTCAAAGGGCTTTCATCCCCATCCTCGGTTGAGGTTTTCCCCGCCGTTGAGCCTTGGGCTGGAGAGCGTCGCGGAATACCTCGACTTCGACATTCAGGACTCGAATTTGAACACTCAAGAGACTTTCTTCGCGCTGGAAGAGAGCCTTCCCAGTGGTCTGAAGCCTATGGAACTGGAAGAAATTTCATTGAATAGCAGCCCGATTTCTGATAGAATTAAAGGGTTTATATATCAGATTAAATCGTTCGGAACCCTGTCGTCTGGGGATGTGGGCGCCCGAGTCACGGAATTCGAGTCCAGTGAGACCTGTGTGATCATCAGACAGCACAAGGGCAAGACCAAGAGCCGTGACCTTAAAGAACACCTGGAAAATCTTGAGTTTTCCGGTGAGTCCATGACCTTCACCCTCAAGGTAGGGCGGTCCGGCGCGGTGAACCCTTTGGATGCCTCGGCCGCGGTGTTGGGGCTGCCGAGAGATGAAACAAGAACCCTGAAGATCTTCAAGATCGCAGCGGTGTTGTAGCGAGGCGCATTGAAACCTGAGACAAGCGTCACCCTTTCTCTTCCCCCTCCCCGCGGGCGGGAGAGCGTGAAGGTGGGGCCGCTTCAGAATCGGGCGCGGATCTCAACGCCCGCGACTATTGAGCCGTCTTTGGCAAACCGTCAGGAAAGCTCCTATGGCCAATGAGATCGTAATCAACGTCACTGAACGGGAGACTCGTCTGGCGTTGATTGAAAACGGCCAGGTAGTCGAAATCCATGTTGAACGCAAGGGTGAGCGGGGCATAGTCGGGAATATTTACAAAGGACGTGTCATCAAGGTCCTTCCCGGTATGCAGGCCGCTTTCGTGGACATAGGATTGCCGCGGGCCGCATTCCTCTATGTGGGGGACATTCACCCTCATATCCACGATCCGAATTTCATGATGAATGATGAAGATGAGGCTGAGACCGATGAGGATGACGAAGCCATCCAGGAGAGCTGGGTACATCAGATTCCCCATTATGCTCCCATTGAGGATCTTATTCGAGAAGGGGAAGACATTCTCGTTCAAATCTCCAAGGAACCCCTGGGAAGCAAGGGGGCTCGCATCACCTCTCACATATCCATTCCGGGCAGACATCTTGTTTTTATGCCCACGGTCGACCATATCGGGATATCCCGGAGGATCGAAAACGACTTCGAACGCCAGCGGCTTAAACAAATAATTACAGAGATCAAGCCGCCCTCCTGCGGAGTGATTGTTCGCACGGTGAGTGAGCACGAAAACGCAGATAAACTGGCCGAGGACCTCTCTTTCCTTGAGGGAACCTGGCAGCGGATCGTGGAAAAGGAGACAAAAGCGCCGGCCCCCTCGCTGATCTATGAGGATCTGGACCTCTGCCTCAGGGGCGTGAGAGACCTGTTGGCAGAAGACGTGGAGCGGCTGCTGGTGGATTCCAGGGAGCAGTTTGACAGAATACTCGAATTCATGGACACATTCATGCCGTCTCTCAAGCCTTGCGTGGATATGTACCAGGAAGATGAACCCATATTCGACAATCTCGGTATTGAGATGGAATTGAACAAGGCCCTCGGACGGAAAGTGTGGCTCAAGTCCGGTGGTTACATCAACATCGATTTCACCGAGGCCCTGGTGGCAATAGACATTAACACCGGTCGATTCGTGGGAAAGAGGAATCTCCAGGAGACAATACTCAAGACCAACATGGAAGCGCTCAAGGAGATAGCGTACCAGCTCCGACTGAGGAATATCGGTGGGATCATTGTCGTGGATTTCATCGATATGGACAGCCCCCTGGATCGGGAGAAGGTCTTCAATGCTCTTCACCAGGCACTGAGAAAGGATAAGCAGAAGACCAACATTCTCAAATTCTCTGAACTCGGATTGGTGCAAATGACCCGGAAACGCACACGAGAAAGCCTTACCCGCACACTGTGCGAACCATGCCCCTACTGTGAGGGAAAGGGATTCCAAAAATCACAGACCACGGTCTGTTACGAGATCCTGCGGGGCATCGACAAGCACATGTCCATCGAAAACGTACCGTCAATCACCGTCAACGCTGAGCCTGAAGTGGTCAAGATCCTGTTCGAGGAAGAGAGCCACCAACTGGAAAGAATTCAGAACAAGTACAACACAAAGATACAACTGAACCCCGACCCCAATCTCCCACAGGAACAATACGAAATCGTCAGCAGCTGAATTTGCGCGACCTATTTCACTAGGTTGGACCCAACCCGCTGATATCAGCTAGGTTTTGGCCGCCCTTTCTCTCTTGACTTCTCGCCGCGCACGGACTATTGTGCTGTCCACACTCTTCCGCCCTTCTCGGCTTATCAGGAGAGAGACAACATGACCGATCCCTCGGCCCAGGACATTACCACCCGGATACTCATCGAGATGCGCGACGAAATGCGCGAAATGCGCGCGGAAATGCGCGAAACGCGCGCATCGTTCGAGGAACGTTTTGATCGCGTCGAAGCCCGAATACATGCCGTAGAGACCAGGCTGGAAGCTATCGAGATCCGCCTGGATACCATCGAGACCCGTGTGAGGGCCCTTGAGGTCCGGATGGATTCTCTCGATACAAGGATGGGTTCTCTCGATACAAGGATGGATTCTCTCGAGATAAGGATGGGCTCTATCGAGAAACGAATGGAGTCCACCGAGGCCCGAACAGAGCGCATCGAGGTCGAACTGGGCCGTGTAGTGGACAATCTGAAGAACCTCCAAAGCCAGGTGGATATCCTGAGCGGGAAGCTGGACGCGCTTGAGGTCCGGATTGATTCTACGGAACAGAGATCAGAGACTCGGGAAGACGAACTCTTCCGCCGGTTTTCCACAATTGAAGCAGACCTGAAGAAATTTGCCAAGGTCGTCAACGAAGCGGTGCTGCACTATGCCGGCGAGATGGACACGGTCAGGGATCGACTGAGTATGGTGGAGAAAGATGTGGGAATCACAGGCCCACCCGAGTAATACCACTTCGTTTTCAAGTAAGTGAGAACCCGATCTCACTCTCTTGATTGCGCATTATTTCGTGACAGGCCTTTAGGGTGGTTGGCTTGAATATTCCGGAGGAATATTTGATACCCAAATTGAGCGATTCAAGCTGATGTCATTGCGAGGAGCGAAGTGACGAAGCAATCGCCGGCCTTTGGTTCTTCCACCCAATGAGATTGCTTCGCTGCGCTCGCAATGACAGATACTTCAGGTACTTGCTTGTTGGATGAACCAAGAACCGCACAGATTAGGTTGATGGTAGCCCGGCGATTCATCGCCGGGTATAAGCGTCATTAGCACGGATCTAGTCCCGGAGGCACGGCTGAATTCAGACAACCAAGGAATGGATTTCTGTCGTCCCTCCGGGACTTGTGGGTCCTTGTATTTCCGCGAGAAACCGGCAATTATAGCAGTTGCCAAAAGTTCTGTCCGATTGACAGATGATTCAGGCACAATGGGAACATCCGTTCTTGCCCCCCTTTGGCAAAGGGGGGTTGGGGGGATTTCTCTTCGGTGAGCCTCGGAACCGGATTTGAAATATCGGTCAATTATTTGGACACTTGCTATAATTGCCGGCCTACTATCTCAGCGTCCCTCCGGGACACATTGGATTCCAGCGATAGGTTAACGCATATGAGGGTTAGAGGGGATTTTGAGACTCGGTCCCTCACCTGTACACTGTGGTTCTTTGAACGCGACTTGGAATAAGGCGGGATCAGCATGAAACGAGGAACGCGGAAAGGGACCCACGGTTGGACGGGAGATGTTCGAACCGTCGAGGTCGGCAAGCGCTTGCGTCTTGTCCCATATTGGGAAACGCGGTGTCCTGCGTCCGATCGTATAGACCTTGTCATCGACCCCGGGCCCTCTTTCGGCGCGGGGGATCACCCGACCACGTTGATGGCCCTTGAATTGCTTGAGATAGCGATAGAAACGGCCAAGGAGCGCAATCCTTCACCCACAATGTTGGATGTGGGTACCGGTACAGGGGTCCTGGCCATTGCGGCCAAGGCCCTTGGAACCGGCCTGACAGTCGGACTGGATCCGGATTCAGCGGCTGTGTTCACTGCCAGGCGCAACATCGCGCTCAACGGACCAGCGCTGAAAACGGAACAGGGGCAGGGCGGCGTACATCTGCTCATAGGTGAATCACGTTCAATCGGAGGGGCTTTCGATATTGTTGCGGCCAATCTGGTGGCCCCTGTGCTCCTGAGAATACACCAGGATCTTGCCCGACTCGTGAGTCCTCTACTTGTCCTGTCCGGAATCGCGGATCCGTTGGAGGGGAAGGTCATTGAGAAGTTCCGAGACGCGGGTCTCGACTTGATCACGCGGAGAAGCGCTGAGGCGTGGAATGCAGTCCTATTGAGAACAAAACGAGATTAGGCCCGGGACTTCTTTCCCGGAGACGCGAATCGCGCAGGTCTATACCGGGGTCCAATGAGAAAAAGATAGAAATGTGGATGGAGGGGCCGTTTCCGTCCTCCTCCATCCTCTACGACAATGTTGACACAAGATTCTTCGGCAGGGGTCGGGAGGCGCCTAGTCTTCTTCTTCCGAGTGCTGCTTTCCGAATCCTTTGAGACCGATCAGCGTGGTGCTTCCACTGGACCAATACTCCAGCTTGCTCTCCTGGACCATCTGGTTGACCAGGTTCTTCACCTGTCGGGGCTTCCTGTCCGGAACCATCTTGTAGAAGTCCTTGAGATAGAACTTGCTCTTGGACTTGCTCTTTTTCTCAAGGGTGTCCAGAATCACCTGTTTTGCTTCGTCGTCCGTCATTATACGGCTCCTTTGAATGACCTAGTACTTGAACTGGGTCGACTGCCTCCAGGTCGTATATGCGAATCGATAATCATCTATCAGATGATGGGTGAAGGGAAGTCCGGTCTTCTCGAAAAACCTTTCCCAACCGATCCTCTCGGCCCAGTCTCCGATACGCTCATACTTTCTGGCGTCCGCGGCGTACACTTCAAGGATGTTCTTCACTGCGTTGACGGTGTCTTCCCAGCGAGGCGTCTGATTGGGAATGAACGGGATAACCACCTTGGAGAATTTGGGCTTGCTGATCCTGTTGGAGATCTTGCCGCCAACAAGGATGGCTACACCGCTGCCCTCTTCATCCGCGAGCGGCATGGCCGCGCACATGGTGAAGCAGTTTCCGCAGAACATGCAGCGCTCATTTTTCACGTCAAGGGTCTTGAGCCCGTCTTCGGTCTTAGCCGGCTTGATAGCCGCTGTGGGGCAGGCCGCAATGGCCAACGGGAGCTCACAGAGCTTGTCGATCCACTCGTGGTCGATCATCGGCGGCTTACGATGGATGCCGAGGATCGCGATATCCGAGCAGTGGACCGCGCCGCACATGTTGAGGCAGCAGGCCAGGGAAATCCTTACCTGGGCCGGGAGACGCATCGAGCCGAAGTCTTCATAGACCTCGTCCATGACCGCCTTGACCACACCGGAGGCGTCGATCGCCGGGGTATGGCAATGTATCCATCCCTGGGTATGGACGATGTTCGTGACGCCCGCGCCGGTTCCACCTATAGGGAACTTGTTGGAGCCCTTGTCGAACTTCCTGCTCTTGAGATCGTCCATGAGCGGCTTGACCTTATCTTTGCCGTCCACCATGAACTCGATGTTGTTCCTGGTGGTGAAGCGCAGATATCCGTCACAGTGCTTGTCCGCGATGTCACAAATCTCGCGGATGTGCTCGATGCTCATAAGACGGCATCCGCCCACGCGTACCGTATAGCACTCGTCCCCGGTCTCTGACACGTGAACCAACACCCCGGCTTCAAGGATTTCATGATAGAGCCATTTCCCGTAGTTTTTCTCGATAACGGGCGGAAAGAACTCCTTGTAATACCTGGGGCCTATATCCGTAATTCTATCCTCAAGAGGATTATTGGGATCATAAGGCATAGTTGAAACCTCCTGCTACCTCTGGTGTTTCTTGCGATATTCGGTGATGTCACGTGTCCAACCGCCTTCAACCTCTTCCTCTCTCCAGAAGATGTACGGATTGGACCTGGGCTCGTCAACCATCCTCGGATCAGGATCCAGTTCGACGACCTCGAGGAATTTCTGCCAAGTTTGACGCTGGATCAGCTCACCGAGACGCTCTCGGTTCTTGCCTTCTTCCATCCACCAATCCCACACCTTTTCGATGAGGTCTTTGAGTTCCTCGTACGGCGGCTCCATGGGCATGAACGGAACCGTGAGTGTGGACATCTGGGCGCCTTCGAGGATCGGAGCCTTGGCGCCGAACAGGATCGAAGCGCCTGTTTCGGTTCCGGGCCTCAGAGCCCTCGGCATGGTATTGATGCAATGCATGCAACGGGTGCACTCTCTGCTGTTGATGCTCAGTTTGGCGCCGTCCCAGGACATGCACTCGGTCGGACACAGATCGACCACTTCCTTAACGATGTCGAACTTGCCCCAGTCTTTGCCCGCGTGGGCGCCGCCGTTGGGCTTCAACTCGCCTCCTACATATCCGCTGACCGCGGCATCGTCAATCCGGATATCATCTTTCCAGGTTCCAATGACCGACATGTCCGAACGGGCAATCGACGCCACGCAGCCGTTCGGGCAGCCGTCGAATTTGAACTTGAATTTGTACGGAAATGCGGGTCGATGCAGCTCGTCCTGGTATTCCATAGTCATTTGGTGGCACGCTTCCTGGGTGTCGTAGCAGGCCCATTCACAGCGTGCTCTGCCGATGCAGCAACTCGGAGTACGCAGGTTGGATCCGGATCCGCCCAGGTCCTGATCCAGATCGTGAGTCAACTCATAGAAGACCTTTTCCAGGTTGTCTGTGACAGTCCCCAGAAAGACGATGTCTCCGGTTGATCCGTGCATGTTGGTAAGCCCACTGCCGTATTTCTCCCATACGGCCATCAGATCTCGCAGGAACTTCGTCGAGTAAAATTTGCTCGAAGGCTGGTTGACACGCATTGTATGGAAATGGGCGACTCCGGGAAACTTTTCCGGCTGATCGCAGTACCGACCGATGACTCCCCCACCGTAACCGAAGACACCTACGATGCCACCGTGCTTCCAGTGGGTGACCTTGTCTTCAAAGGACAACTCCATGACGCCCAGAATGTCGTCAGGCGCATCCTTCAAGGCTTGTTTGCCTTTTTCCGCTTGCTGCTTGATATCAGAAACAAAGCTGGGCCACGGGCCGTTTTCCAGCTCATCAAGCATAGGGGTGTTGTGTTTTCCCATTAAAGCTTCCTCCTCTCTATTTTTGGGATTTCCAACAATCTTAATCTATTAAGATTTTCTTGACTCAACCTTCCTAGGGGGACCTTGTAACACTAATGATATCCAGAGAAGACCATCCTTTTCCAGGGGCTCCTCCGGCGATCCAGACTCCACATTTACCAAGTGGGTTAAGCGAGAACGTAAGATCCAGGTCACCCATCTAAAAACGCAACTCTAATGCAAAACGCCAAATCAAGTCAAGAAAAAAGACTGTGTAACATCCAGAAAAAAAAGGAATAAATCTCAATGACCCAAGCCGCTCACGCGGCCCGATCGCGATGCCCGGACCACAGTCCCGCGGCCTTCCGTCTAAGGCCATCATACGCGGGTTTGAGCGCTCATGGATCGGTGGGGAACGCGAAATCTCGATTGCGCCGAGAACCAACTTGACACTCATACGGAAATCCTGATCTTATCCTGTTTACCAGCCCAAGGCCTGCCGGCGCATTCGCGGTCGAGCCGGCAAAAAGGAAAGGTTTGCTCTGACACATGCCGTCTGATCCTGTTCCCCATATCCGTTTTCTCTGTTCCGCTCCCAACGGGCCACGTGAACTGCGTCACAGGGAATTGGACGCGCCTGTCCCGCTGTCTCGTGAAGACATTTTGGGCAACGCCACTTCCCGAATCACGTACCGCGCGTACCTTGAAGCCGTCAAGCAGACTCTTGTCGAGAACCTGGATCGCCTGGAGCGCGCGCGTCGAGAGCTTGAGCACGCAAGCCATGACCCCATTCAACAGATTGACATTATAACGGAAAAGCACGGCAGCGACTATCATCCAGCGAGGATTGAGGTGCGAACCGCGGACACGACAGCCTCCTTTGTCATGAATGTGGCAATAACCGAAAGAGGGAAAGCCAGGGCTCGAACGGAATTCCAGATCCTGCAACACATGGCTCAACGATTCAAGCGGGGTTTTGCGCCGAACACCTATTTCTTCGCTGAGCGTAGTTACACTGCGGGAACCAGTGAAGATGACAAAATGATCATGTTCCTGGGAGACTGGTTTGACGATTATCACGAATTCCACTTGTCCGCGAAAAGGACCAGCCGCGGCCCGCAAATGATCCTGTGGGACATGAACCAAGGACACAGGTTCCTGTCGGACGAAGAATCTAAAGAAATCTTCAGACAGGCCGCGTTTATCCTCACTTATTATTATGACATGAAGACTCTTCAGGAAATCTTTCCGTGGCATCACGCGTCCGGGGATTTTGTCGCGGCCTGCTCGGATGCAATGACGGACGTGAGATTGATCACGGTCAGGCAATACGAGCGCAGAATGGTCTTTGAACAGGATTCCGCGGAAAACCGGATGACCGCGTTGCTCCTTTTCTTTGTCAACCTCACTCTCAGGATGCGTCTGGACCGGCTCGACGGCGTGGGTGATACAGCCTGGGCGCCCGACCTCTGCGCCCGCGCCACGGTGGAGGGATTCATTGACGCACTGAACGAGAAGATAGCGGAAGCATCTTGTGACCCCTCGTTGATTAGACTATTCCTGGAGCGGCTCAGGGGCATATCGCCCACTGATCTGGCCGAGGTTTTCGGGTCGGTGGTTGACTCCTACGATCAGGACGCTCCTGACGTTGCAATAATCCGGGACCATCTCGGGGATCATGTCCTTGAGGTATGGAAATTGATTAAGACCGATGTGAAGCAATATTACTCACCACGGACTCTCACGTTGCTTCACCCGGGGTAGCCAATTCCGCCTGGGTACCGCATATGATGAAGTCTCTTGGAAGGGGTTTGGGGGAACCTTTTCTACCGAGAAAAGGTTCCCCCAAATTACTTTTCAAAATCGAATCCGTATGACGCTGGATCGCGTTTACCAAAACCTGTAGATTTGTGGTATTGCATTTTCTGTGACGGAAAAATCAAACATTCCCAGGTTGGTGGTTGCGGCTCTCAAGGGAGGCGCGGGCAAGACCTTCTTGACTATCGGTCTCATAGCCGCTCTTCGACAGAGAGGCCTGTCTCTTGGGGTTTTCAAAAAGGGTCCTGACTACATAGACGCGGGATGGCTCGGACTGGCCGCGAAGCGGGACTGCTTTAATCTTGACGCTTTCCTGTTTGACAGGGACGTGATTGAAGCGTCTTTCCTTTACCGGACCTCGGCCGCGGATGCCGCGATTGTGGAAGGGAACCGCGGCCTCTTCGATGGAACAGACGCCCAAGGGAGCTACAGCACCGCGGAGCTGGCCAAGTTGTTGGGCGCGCCGGTGATCCTTGTTGTGGACGCCACAAAAATGACCCGGACCGCGGCAGCGTTGGTCTTGGGGTGTCAGGCTCTTGACCCTGAAGTGAATCTGAGAGGGATAATCCTGAACAAGGTTGCGGGGCCGCGTCATGACCGGGTTCTCAGGGAATCCATAGAGCAGGCCGCATCCATCCCGGTAATCGGGTCTGTGGGCAAGCTTCCCATGAAGAGCTTTCCACAGAGGCACCTTGGATTGCTCCCGTTGCACGAGCATCCCGGCGCACTGCAATTCGTGGAAGAAGCTGCGGAAGTGGCGAGAGCCAGCATAGACCTGGACCGGGTCCTCGAAATCGCGCGGTCGGCCGGAGAATTGAGCGGCCACGGTCCCACAGCCCTGTGGGAAGATCACGGAGAAAATGGCCCGACTGATCTGCGTATCGGTGTCCTGAGAGATTCCGCTTTCCAGTTTTACTATCCCGAGAACCTCGAAGCGCTCGAGGCAAAAGGGGCCTCGGTGGTCCAAATAAGCGCGCTCGATCACCGGGATCTCCCTGATCTGGACGCGCTTTACATCGGAGGCGGCTTCCCGGAGACCCATGCGGATAAGCTGGCCCGGAATACGCTCTTCAAAGACTCGCTCCGACGAGCTGTCAGCCTCGGGCTTCCGGTCTATGCGGAGTGCGGCGGACTAATGTACCTGTCCCGGAACCTGTGCGTTGATGACAACGTGTACCCGATGGCGGGTGTGCTGCAAGTGGACACTGTGCTGGAAACAAAGCCCCAGGGCCACGGGTATGTCCGCGCGGAAGTGACCCGAACAAATCCCTTTTATCCGAAGGGAACGATCGTAACGGGCCATGAATTCCATTATTCCTGGGTGCGCGGACTTGAAGAAGCCCAGACTTCATGCGCATTCAAGATCCTCAGGGGGCACGGCCTCGACGGCACCCGGGACGGAATCTGCACCGCTAACGTTCTGGCCACGTATGTCCACGTGCATGCCCTGGGGGAACCCCAATGGGCAGAGGGCATCGTGAGGAGGGCGACCGCGTTTCGCGCGGCTCGCAGGTCACGGGATACCGCCGAGACCGCGCTGTAAACCTTTGGAGCGCCGCCGGCCCCACGTGTGGGAGGCAGAGCCTCCCCTTATGCATTCCCAGGCTCTGCCCCGATCTCTACCCATAACCTGAGTCGCTGGACACCAGGTTTGTGTCTCTTGCTGAATTGGCCGCGATTTGATGCAGTGAAGGAGAGACAATAACACGACAGATTGTAGGATGGGGTGAGCGAAGTGAACCCCATCAATCGCGGTATTATCCGGGTAAGGTGTGGCGTGAAAGCCTCGACCGATGGGATTCCCTCCGGTC
>CAZGNL010000104.1:0-18503 GCA_964527475.1 uncultured Syntrophaceae bacterium | reverse complement strand
TTGTGATATTTCATCTTTACCTGGATCGTTGTGACCAGCTTCTTGGCGCCTTTTGCCTTGACAGGCGCAACCGCAACGCACGGAGCAGCAGCCGGCATTATCGTCGGCTGGGGCGCCGGAATGGCGCTCGTATAAGACCCGGCCCATACCATACTCGCCGCAGCTACGACGACCAGTATGAATCCGAGAATCGTTAACTTTTTAACCATACCCTCATCCTCCTTTCGACAAGCTCATTATATCTGAGGAAAATTTCGTTCTTGGCAACCTCACGTCGACCTACCTTACTTCCTCACCTTCACGGGACAGGCAGGCGGCGCTCCCAGGGGAACAGGGCCGCACGGCTGCTTCACATAGTTGGCCTTCACGTAAACGCAGCGGGGGGAATCTCCACCCGGGTCGTTCTTGATCTCGACCACTGGAACCAACCACTCATAGCGACCAGGCGCTACTGGATGTGCCCAAGTCTGGGGATTGCCGAAGAATGCAAGAGGTGTGCGCGGCCAGGCGATCCCGGACAGATAAGGAGCCACCACTCTCACTCTCCTCAGTTGAGCCGGAACAGGACAAATCTGCTCCCTTACTATGGAATGACTGGTGCTCGCAGGTCCACTAATGGGCGGGGGGCCCGGAGGGCCGTACGACGCGCAGGGCGGGCCACCAGCGATCGAGACCACGCTGCCGGCGCCGACCAGACCTAGAACCAAAAGGCTCAACAGAATTAAACGTTTAACCATACCCTCAATCCTCCTTTCAACAGTTCCTCCCTACTATTTCTTTCGGGAGTCCCGTAAAAACATTCCTTGAATAGGTCCGACAAGATTTCGGAATGTATTCTTGGTATCAGATCAACACTGCTATGTCAAGCAGTTTTTTCCTCTCCACCTGAAGCATACGCGAACTTTTTCCGGGTTTACCGGCCGTTCGCAGGATCTCGCCGAGATCCGGGTCGCCCGCCTGTCTCTCGACACGGGCAATCCTTTGCTTCCCCATACTCTGCCTAAACCACTAGACCAATTGCTTAATCTGCTTTTAGCAAAAGCAGGGCGGCAAGTCAAGTTTTTTCCTGTATGAAGCCCTTCTTTTTCCTGGAAACCCGCTCCCGTGTGTCTGCTCTGCCGAAAACTCTCCGGAAACAGCGCGCTCATGTCCCTTATTGCAGTTGCAATGATCAAGGGGTTCTTGGGAAGGGGGCCGGGACCGCTTGGCGTGGGACCGGCCGTGAGACCCCAAGGCGCCGACGGCCCGGTGGAAAGGGAGGCCCCTCGAGTTGAAACAGTCGCGCTGCGCGGAGCAGATCTCTTGCAAGAAGGCCCTCCCAAGCGTACTCATACCATTTCGCGAATATTATCGTAATCCGGGTCTGCCGCGAGAGAGGTCTGTGTCAACAAGCGGTCCGTGGCTTCGCCTCGGCCATACCCACTTAGGAGCGCGCTTGCTGCGCCTGGATTCGAAGGGGGAGACCATCTCCCCCTTCGAGCATCCCCCATCGTAGGCCCCGAGATTTTACTTGTTAAATGGCGAAGCGGTATCATCAAGAGTCTTCCAGGTTGCAGCCACCTCTAGATCATTCCGTATCCGCCGTCCACGCACAGCAGTTGACCCGTTATGTAATCGGAATCAGGCGAGGCAAGAAACACGAAAGCGGGGCTTATGTCTTCCGCCTCTGCGAATCTTTTCATCAAAATCCGATTCATGTATATGTCACGCAATTTTTCGTCGTCACGGATCTTTTGGGTCATGTCGGTTGCTACGATCCCCAGCGAAATCACGTTGGCGCAAACGTTGTAACGCGCCAGTTCACGGGCAACGCTCTTGGTAAAGCTGAGAATTCCACCCTTGGCCGCTGAATAGTTCACCTGCCCGACCGTTCCCACCAGTCCTGCAACCGAACTCACGTTGATTACCTTGCCGTAATTCTGTTCTTTGAAGTACTTGGCCGCGGCCTGCACACAAAGAAAAGGTCCCTTGAGATGCGCGTCCACCACAGCATCCCACTGCTCCTCAGTCATCTTGTGGAGCATCGCGGGGCGGGTGAAGCCCGCGTTGTTGACCAAAATATCCAGACGGCCGAAATTCTCCTTGGCCGTGTCCATCATCTTCTGCACATCGGCTCTGGATGCCACGTCCGCACGAACCGCAACCGACTTGCGACCCTGGGAACGGATCTCTTCGACCAACTCCTGAGCCGGCCCCTCGCTGGACGTGTAGTTGACAAGAACATCCGCGCCCTCTGCTGCAAAAGCCCTTGCCACGTTGCGTCCCACTCCTCTGCTACTGCCTGTTACTACCGCCGCCTTGCCGGCCAGTTTCATGACGCCTCCTTGAATTCCATAGTAATCCAACCGAAACCCCGACCACTAACGGGATTGGGCATGACCGTGAACCACGTTTGTCCGTCGGGGTCATCATGCCGGGACCAGAAAAAAGAGCCCGGACCGGGAACAAGACCGACCCACCCTCAGGGGGACCGTGGGTCCTGATCTCATCGACCCGGTTTCCAATCCGGCCCTTGCCGGACAATCAGAACTTATGCTCAAGGATAACATGTTTGGCTCGCGGCGCAAAAAAAAAGCCCCGAGGGGGGCTCGGGGCCAATTAAGGAGGTATGGATATGGGTTATCGTGTTCGTTTGCGATCAGTTCATCCCGCCGCACGGGCTGCCATTGTGCGGTTTGTTTTTGAGATGTTACAGTGTCGCTGATCACATAACCCCTGTTGATTTAAGACACGGATATGCAAGAAAGGTTCCAAGATTCCCAACATAAGCCATTGCCGCGGCATTTCAGGCACTTGCCCTCCGCAGGAGTGGGAGAGGGGGGGCTGCGGCTAGGGCGTGAAAACGACCACGAGCAGTTTGGACTCCTTGGCACTGAGGTTTTTCAGTTGATGCGGCGTTGATGAGTCGAAGTGAAAGCTGCCGCCCTTCTTCAGTTCGTGGGTTTCCTTTCCCACCTTCAGTTCTATTCTGCCCTCCAGCACGTGGATAAACTCCTCACCATCGTGCTTGTATTCCACCTTTTCATGCTCTTTCTTTGGGGCCAGGGTGACCATATAGGCCCACAGATGCTTATCCCGGCTTCCCGGATTAAGAGTCTTGTAGGAATAGGCCTTGGTTCGTTTGCGAAAAGATTTCCGACGCTCTTTCTGCTTGTTCTCAGCAAGAAAAACCGCGGATTCCATCTCGAGGGCTTTTGAGATCTGGATAAGCGCGCCCACGGGCGGCGCGATGTTGCCTTCTTCTATTTCCTGAATAAAAGCGACATCATATCCGGTCTTGTCCGCCAGCGCGGCCAGGTCCATCTTCCTCTTCTTCCGCATCTCGCTGATACGCTGTCCCACGCTCACGGATTCTGCGCGTTTTCTTGGCATTGCCCAACTCCTGTCTGTTGTCTATTAGCCGTCTCCGACGCGGAACGCCATGGACGACTCTGTCCGCCATCAAAATCAGACGCTTGAGATCCAAGTCCCCGAACTCGTACCCTCAAAGGGGCTGGATTCAACCGATCGTCTCGTCATGACCGCATTTTCCTCAATCCGCCTGTGAACTGCATGTGGGAACCAAATCCGCTTAGTAAGAATCCGGTCGTTTCCGTCCCTTGTACTTGGTCAGCTCCCTACCTATGACGACCCTCTGGATCTGGTTGGTCCCCTCGAAAATCTGCGCCACCTTGGCCGAGCGCATGAATCTTTCGACCGGATAAGACTTCATGTACCCGGGTCCGCCCAGGATTTGAACCGCCTCTGTGGTAACGCGCATAGCCATGTCCGTGGCGAATCTCTTGGCCATGGCCGCTTCCATGACGCACGGATCACCCAGGTCCATCAACGAAGCGGCCCGGTAGACCATCAATCTTGCCGCCTCAATATCAGTGGCCAAATCAGCGACCAGGAACTGCAAACCTTGAAACGAGATGACAGGGCGACCAAACTGCTTTCGTTTGTGGGCATATGACAACGCGTAGTCAAGGGCTTCCTGCGCAAGTCCTATGGCACACGCGCCTATGCTTATCCGCCCGCCGTTGAGCGCGCTCAGGGCCATGTTGAAGCCTTTGCCCTCACTCCCCAGCAGGTTCCCCTCGGGGATGAAGCAGTCGTTGAAATTCAGCTCGGTGGTGGGAGACGCGTTGAGGCCCATCTTCGGTTCGTGCGGCCCAAAGGCGAAGCCCTTAGTCCCCTTCTCAACTACTACCGCGCTTATCCCTCGCGCCTTCTGCTCCTCATCCGTCCTTACCATTACCGCGTATATGTCCGCCACGCCGCCGCTGGTCACAAAGAGTTTTGTGCCGTTGAGCACGTAGCCTCCATCCTTCTTGACCGCTGAGCAACCGATCGCGGCTGCGTCGGAACCCGCGTCCGCCTCAGTCAGGGAGTAGGCGCCGAGCTTTTCCCCGAGGGCCAGGGGCTTGACCCATTTCTCTCTCTGTTCTTCATTCCCGTACTGGTAGATCAGGTTAGCCACCATGTTGTGAACGGTCAGGTATACCGCGGTGGCAAAGCACCCTTTGGCCAATTCCTCGAAGATCAAGGCTGCGGTGAGCCTCCCCACTCCTGTTCCTTCATATTCTTCAGGCACATACAGGCCCGTAAAATCCAACTCGCCCATCATGTCGAAGACTTCCCGAGAAAAGGTGTGGGATTCTTCCCATTCCGTGGCATTGGGGGTCAGCTCTTTCTTGGCCAAATCGCGAGCTGCCTTTCTGATGAGGCGCTGTTCATCTGTGAGTTTGAAGTCCATGAATGATCTCCCGAAAATGGTGACTGGGATCCTGAGGAGCAAGAATGACCGGAGACGCGCCTCGGACGACGCGCTGCTTTCCATGTAATAATTACCTGTTGAACGCCCATCGAGTCAACGGAAAACGAACCACGTGGTAAGCCTTCAGTCATTCGGGGGGCTCCCGTTAGATGTCATTGCGAGCGGAGCGAAGCAATCTCCTGCGCGCTGAATATAGGGATTGCTTCGTCGTTTCTCTCCTCGCAATGACATACCCCGGGAGACGATCTGCCCCGCGCAACTGAAGGGCTTACCCCCGGTCGGTGACCGTTCAGTCATATGCGGTTCGAGAAGAGAGTGAATAAAGACTTGTCCGCAGTCGGGCATGACCGCCTTGATCAACATGAAGTCGGGATTCGCCCTCGCTCGCTCTGATCAGCCGTCGAATTTCCTGGTCCCGGGCGGTCACATATTCGATCAAGTGCGGTATGATATGGTGTTCAAAGGAGGTTGGCAGATTGTCCGATTCAAACGACACACTTGCTGTCATTGCAAAGGCATTTGGCATAGAACCCGAATATGTGGACAACTCCGGCAAAGTTCACATCACCGCGCCTGAGACCGCATTGAAGATCCTGCGGGCGAAAGGGGTGAGAATCGACCAGTCCGTGGGCGAACCGCGGTCCGAGATCCTCGTAACCTCCACAGACGCCCTGCCTGACAGATGGGTCGCAAACTTCGACACCGTCATCCAGGCCGTGGATCACGCGCCCGAGATCGGACCAGTCTCCGTGAGGACTCGCGACCAAGCAGGCTCCGAGGATCTCTTCTCGTTCCAACCTGAAGAAGTCGTACCCGTAGAGCATGGCGGACCAAAGGGACTCGCGCTCTCCATTCCTTTCCCGAGAACCCTCAAGATGGGGATCTACGATGTCCTGCTTGAGGTTCTGATCAGTGATGAACCCCACACCGCCAAGAATCGATGGATCATCTGTCCGGAAAAGGCGTACATGCCCCCCGAATTGGAGCAGGGCCGCGGAATCGCCGGAGTCAACGTGGCCCTATATGGGGTCTGTTCGGAAAAGAACTGGGGTGTGGGTGATTTCTCGGACCTGACAAGGATCATCGATTGGGCCGCGGACCACCTGAGAGTGGACTTCGTGGGCCTGAACCCATTGCACGCGCTCTTTAACACACGGCCTTTCCTAAGTAGTCCTTACAATCCTTCCAGTCGATTCTTCCGCAATTTTATCTATCTTGATGTCCCGGGAATTCCGTTTTTCTCTGATTCCTCAGAGGCCGTGGCCATGGTTGATGAAGCAGAGGCCCGTGGAGATTTTCAGAAACTCAGGGATGAACAGCAGGTGAACTACGAACAAGTGTCCGAGTTCAAGCTGGGGGTTCTCAAGAAAGTTTTCCGGACTTTTCTGGAAACCCACGGAAGAGGACGATCAGACTCCCGGGAATGGAGGAATTTCCGGGACTACATAGAATCCCAGGGGATATACCTGGAGCAGTTTGCCACCTTCTGCGCGCTCCGTGAGAATTTCCTCTCCTTGACTCCGCCGGTGACAAGTTGGAGAGAATGGCCGCGGGGGTTTCAAGACCCGGGCGCGCCGGAGGTCGGAAATTTCCGAAGGGAGAGGAACGACGCGGTCCTATTCTGGATGTTCCTGCAGTGGCAAATAGAAGGGCAGCTTCGCGGGGTCCAGGAATATGCACTGGAAAAGGGAATGCTCGTGGGCCTGTACCATGACGAAGCCCTTGGAGTGGACGCGAATGGGGCTGACTCCTGGGCCTTTCCAGGTTTCTTCCATTACGGGTTCAGTGTCGGCGCTCCGCCGGACCCCCTCGGTCCTAACGGCCAAGATTGGGGCTTCCCCCCGCCCAACCGGGAAACTCAACGCGCCGCGGGTTTTGAGCCCTTTCTCAGGAGGCTCCAGGGCAGCTGCCGATACGGCGGCGCGCTGAGAATTGATCATGTGATGCAAATGCGGCGCCTGTTTTGGATACCGAAAGGCGAAAAACCGGCCAACGGCGCGTACGTCAGAAATGACGAAAGCGAATTGCTGAACCTTGTGGCGCTTGCGAGTCAACGTAACCGCACTCTGATCGTCGGAGAGGACCTGGGAACCGTGCCGTTTGATTTCCGCGAACGGCTCATGGCAAAAGGAATCTTTTCCTACCGGCTGTTCTATTTTGAGTGGGACGACGCGGGCAACTTGCTGTCCCACTCCGCTTATCCTCAGAACGCTTTGGCTTCCATCAACACCCACGATTTGCCGACCTTGGCCGGATTCTGGCCCGGTCGGGACATCGATACGCGGCGCGAAATAGGACAGATTGATAAGGAGCAGGAAAAGCGTTTCAGAGATGAACGCACCCACAGCAAGGCAAAAGTGATCGAGAAGCTCGTTCAAGAGGGTTTTCTGCCGGCTCACGAGGCACACGAGGCTTGGGAATCGCCCTTTCCCACAGAGCACCTGCACTCAGCCGTGTTGAGCTTCCTTTTCCACACACCATCCAGTCTCGTGATGATCAACCAGGAAGATGTGCTGCTCGACCCCCGTCAACAGAACATCCCGGGTACCACGTTGGAGCATCCCAACTGGGTCACCAAGATGCGCTTCACAGTTGAAGAGCTTGTGACCGACCCCGAGGCGGTCCGCTTATCAAAAAAGTTTAGGGATTTGGTCACTACCGCGGATAGATCCCGGCGGTAAAGCCGATCTGTGTCGAAATTGGAGAGCAGTAGGCCGCGCCCTGTGGGAATCAACCCGGTAACCCTTCGATCATTCGGAGGGCTCTTGTAAGGTGTCATTGCGAGCGCCGCGAAGCAATCTCCTGCGCGCTGAATATGGGGATTGCTTCGTCGTTTCTCTCCTCGCAATGACATGCGACACGAAAAGATCTGCCCCGCGAAACTGAAGGATTACTCAACCCAATCTCTTGGTCACCACGCGCGACCGTTTGGATCGGTCGTTGAGTGCAACGGTTCCATTGAGGAGGCCCGCTATGCATGCCACGTCAGCGCGCCATCTCTCAATTTTCTGAATGGCCTCTGCTTCCCACGGCAGCCAGGTGGACCGCTTTCTCACTCGCAAGGAGGCTTCCAACTCTACAGGTACAGGGGGGGACAGCAATTCCGGGGCATCGTCTGCCGGTCCGGTCAAGAAGTCGTTCAAGATCTTTGTTTGTCGCCGGTTAAGTTTCCCGCGCACGTGGAAGAGTCGTCTCTCCACCAGGTTCCCCAATCTTTCCGTCGCAAAATCGTTCTTGTCTTTACAGTTGATCAGTTCAGACAAAAAACGGCAGTTTTCCCTGAATTCCCCCGGAATGCTCGACAGGTCCATGTCCTGGTCGCCGTGGTCGATGTTCATTTCTGCTCCTCGCAGATATGTAAGGCTGAATTGATAGGCGACGTGAGAGCCGGCCCATCCGCGCCCACTTGTCGTGTGCGGGCGTCGAGGAGTTGCCGTAACATCCAGCGCGAGCATTGTCAAGTTATGGTTTTGAAGTTTAGCCGAACAGGTTGATATTGCAGGACATAAAAAAGGTCATTTGGGCGGCTGCGCAGACCCTTGCTGGTACAGATTTTTGTGTCTCTTGAGCACATCGGGGTCTATCTTGATTTTCCCCTTGTGCTTTCTCATAAAATCTTCCAGGTTTTTCTTCTCCTGGTACGAGAACACGGTAGTCTCAATTATCCCGACCACGTGTTCTCCGAAAGGGAGTTCACGGACAAAGGCCACTCCGCTCATGGAAATGATCTGATTCACGCGCGTTGCGTGGATATAGCACCCGATGAGGATGCCCACCCCTGCCAGAAATCCGAAATAGATCCCGAATTTCAATATCCTAAGCATTGCGGCCTCCTTTGTGCGCTGCGGATCGGATCGACCCGTGCCACCCCTGGTCACTAATACCAACTATCACCCCTAATAAGGGACAACGAACTACGAAAATCTTGGGGCAGCTTGTCCGTGGCTTCGCCCCGGAATAGGTAACCGGCTATGAAAATGCCTTAAGAATCCAGTCATCTTTGGAGGGGAGGCCCTAGCCGGGCAGGCATTTCAACGTCAAGATACCGACAGTTGTCATGTCACGTAAGCTATCCAGGGCCCGCTCAATCGCCCCACGCGGAGTGGCTCCCCTCCAAACCCAATGCTGTTGACTTAAGAAAATGCCAACCAGTCCCCGTCGTCACCCCGGCGAAAGCCAGGGTCCAGTAGGTATTGAAAGACCTGGATTCCGGCTTTCGCCGGAATGACGGATAATGGTATCCGGATCAACAGTATACGGCTTAAGTCAACAGCATTGCCCTCCAAACCACCCCATACGTAGACTCGCAAAGGGGTGGCTCTTTCCACGGGACTTTCATGGGAATCAAGGTATCATATCCTCACCAGTAGATTATTGCCACGCAGATGGCCATCCACAGCGTCGTGCACACCAGCAGCGGAGTGTCGTTGAGAAGCAAGGCCGTTGGGGACCCGCCGTCCTCGTTGTGGTAGATGAGCCACACATAGCGAAAAATGCCGTACGTAACCAGTGGAATAGTGAACATCATTTTTTCCGACTCAATGCCGGCAGCCGGGTTACCTTGCACCGAGTACAGACAGTAAAAGATGAATGTGGAAGTCGTGACAATCTGCAAAAGTTGGTCGAGCAGAGAAACACTGTAGTTCTCGAGCACCGGCCTATGGCAGGCCGCTTCCTCACCAAGGATGACTACCTCATGTCGGCGTTTTCCCAGGGCCAGCAGAATGGCCAAAGAAAAGGTGCACAGAATGAGCCAGCTTGATACCACCACACTGATCGCGGCAGCCCCGGCCATCACCCTCAGGAGAAAACCTGTGGAAATAGTGAGCACGTCCAGAATAACCACATGCTTCAATTTGAAGCAGTAGACAACCTGAAGGAACAGGTAAGCCGTGATAAGCCCCCAGGCCCAAAACGGAACTCTCCCGGCCGCGAGAATCCCAAAGGACAAGATGACGAAAACAAACATGAGACCGAGCGCGGTTCTTGGAGCGACATCGCCACTGGCCAAGGGCCTCCTCTTCTTGGA
The DNA here is from genome assembly GCA_964527475.1 of uncultured Syntrophaceae bacterium. Classification (GTDB taxonomy): domain Bacteria; phylum Desulfobacterota; class Desulfomonilia; order Desulfomonilales; family Desulfomonilaceae; genus CAZGNL01. The sequence goes on along the minus strand of CAZGNL010000104.1, from coordinate 8,715 downwards.
GGGATGAGCCCGGTCTTGCTCCATGTCCAGATAATCGTTAAGAACATATGTGGCGGAAGAAGCCAGACAGAAGGCCGCGAAAACCGCAACAACCTTGGCAATCTCCTCGGGGAACATGAGTCTGGAGCTGAAAATCAGCGGCATGAAAACGAAACCGTTCTTCACCCATTGGGTTGGTCTCATAATCCTTAAATGGGGATTCAACATGATGATCGTCCGATTTGCGAGTTTTCCAAACTATTGATTGGCCGAAGCTCTTACCATACCAGGCGCCTCGTGTAAACCAAAACACGGGACAGATCTTCTTGTCGCACATGTCATTGCGAGGAGTGAAACGACGAAGCAATCTCCTAACCAGGCAATTTGGGGATTGATTCGCTATGCTCGCAATGACATGCTCACCGGCCACGGCCTCAGTGCGGTTGCGCGTTATCGGTCTTGACTGTCCGGATCGTCAAGAGTAACCTTCGATTCATATTTCGGCATAGGGAGTGTGATCGTTGAGCGTTGTTATCGTAGGCGCGGGCGAAATGGGTTACCATCTTGCCCGTCGCCTTGCCAGTGAAAAACGAGATGTTACCGTCATTGATCGTCGGGCGGACAGAATAGATCTGATTCAGGAGACTCTCGACGTGAGAGCCCTGGAGGGGCGTGGTTCTTCTCCATCGGTCCTGCTGAGGGCCGGGATCAAGAAGGCAGGCATCCTCGTTGCGGTGACCGACTCCGACGAGGTAAACCTTCTGGCGTGCTTTGTGGCCGGCACCCTGACCGACACGATAACTACGGTGGCAAGGCTCAGAGAAGACGACTATTCTGAGTCACCCGAAATATTGGATGAAAATCACCTTGGTGTGGATCTGGTGATCAGCCCGGAGACAGAAGCGGTAAACAAGCTCGTTGAGATCCTCCAGGTTCCTTCTGCAACGGATGTCATTAGTTTCGCGGACGGCAGGATAAAGCTATTCGGCATTCGCTTGGCCGCGGATTCGCCTTTTGTAGGTTGTTCGCTCATTGAATTGAGAAATCAGTTTCCTGACGAGCGTATTCTGATCCCGGTGGTCTTTCGTGAGTCTGATGTGATTATTCCACGCGGGAAGGATGTTCTCAGGTCCAGAGATACGGTATATGTAATGGCCGCCAAGGACTCGATCCCGCGGGTCACGGAAATAGCGGGTCTGGAGACCCGACCGCTCAAGAGCATCATGATAAACGGCGGGACCCCGGCAGGAGTCAAGATTGCAAGGGAACTGGAACGAAAGAAGGTAACGCAGATCCGCCTTGTGGAACGTGACTCAGCCAGATGCGAGCAGATAGCGTCGGAGCTTCACCACACTTTGGTCTTAAAGGCCGACGCGGTAGATGAGGAATTCCTCCGCAGCGAGGGGATCTCGGAAACAGACGCATTCCTCGCAATGACCGACGACGATGAACACAATGCTCTGACTGCCATGCTCGCCAAGCGAATGGGCGCCACGCGTGTGGCTGCCAGGACCAGCAGGATGGAATATCAGAAACTCATCTCAGCGATCGGAGTCGATGTTGTGGTGAACCCGAGGGCGGCCGGCGCATCCAAGATTCTCCAGTATCTCCGTAAGGGAAAAGTCATTTCCGTTTCGATGCTCCCTGGAGAAGGCGTTGAGGCCATCGAATTTGAGGCTATGGAAACATCGGCCCTTGTTGGCAAACCATTGTCTAATGTGCCATTCCCGAAGGGCGCCATACTGGGCGCGGTGGAACGGGACAGGCAGTTCTTTATTCCCCACGGTTCCACAGTGATTGAGCCCGGTGACCGGGTGATCGTCTTTTCACGAAGAGAAGCAATACCCGAAGTGGAAAAGCTTCTGACCGTAAGTCTTGGATATTTCTGATGCACCCCCGTCTGATTGCCGAAGCTCTTGGAGCCCTCCTTGCCGTCATCGGCCTGTGCATGGCAACAGCCATTCCCTGGTCGCTCTATTACCAGGACGGTGTTCACGACGAGCTCATTTTCGTGGTCATCTTGTGCGTGACTGTGGGCGTGGTAACCTTCATGGTTAGCAGGGACCATGAAGCTGATTTCGGTACCAGGGACGGGTTCATAATCGTCACTATGGGATGGATTCTGGCCGGGCTGTTCGGCGCGCTTCCTTTCTGGGTCACAGGCGTCCTACCCAATTTCGTGGACGCGGTTTTCGAGTCCTTCTCCGGTTTCACTACCACGGGCGCCACAGTGCTGACGGACATTGAGAGTGTTCCGCGCTCGATCCTATTCTGGCGGAGCCTCACCCACTGGCTCGGTGGAATGGGCATCATAGTGCTCTCCGTAGCCATACTGCCCTTGCTGGGCGTAGGCGGTATGGCCATGTTCAAAGCGGAGGTTCCTTCCCCGGTCATGGACAAGCTCAAGCCCACAGTGGCCGAAACGGCCAAGACCCTGTGGAAGGTTTACCTTTTTTTTACGGTGGTGGAGGCGACCCTCCTCTGGCTCGCGGGAATGGAGGCCTTCGACGCGCTTTGCCACACCTTCGGCACTCTGGCTACGGGCGGGTTTTCAACAAAGAGCCTCTCCATAGGGCATTACCAGAGCAATCTCATCCACATAATAGTGATCTTCTTCATGATGGTGGCGGGGGTCAGCTTTACGCTGCACTACAAAGCGCGCAGGATGGATCTGAGGGTCTACTGGCGGTCCCGTGAGTTTCGGCTTTACATGCTGATTTTTGTCGCATCCATTGCGTTCCTCACCTGGAACATATGGGGAGTCAACTACGACGGATTCGGGGAATCGCTCCGGGACGCTACCTTCCAGACCGCGGCCATCATGACGACCACGGGTTACGGGACAACCGACTGGGAACAATGGCCTATGGTATGCCAATGGTTGTTGCTCTGCCTAATGTTCATGGGAGGATGCGCGGGCAGCACGGGCGGCGGGATGAAGTGCATGAGGCTCATGATCATTTTCAAACACGTTTTCAGGGAGCTGCGCCTGCTGATTCATCCGAGGGCCGTCATAACCATCAAGGTGGATAGAAAAGCCATTCCCACACACATCGTGAACAGCGTCCTGGCCTTTATCGGTCTGTATCTCGGGGTCTGGGTGGTATCTACGCTGCTGCTGGTGGGCCTGGAAATGGACCCCATAACCGCGCTCAGCGCGAGCACCTCCACGCTCTCCAACATCGGCCCCGGGCTGGGGAAGATCGGCGCGTTCGACCACTACGCATGGATCTCCATCCCCGGTAAACTCATACTCATATTCAATATGCTCGCCGGACGACTGGAACTCTACACCGTCCTGGTGCTCATGGTACCGGGATTCTGGAGGAAGTAGGGGGACCCCGGAATTCCTCGGCAAGGCTGATCCGCCGGCCGATTCTTCAATTCTCCTATTCTTTTGCGCCTGAAAGAGCAATCGCGCCTTTAGCGGAACAGAACTCGGCAAATCGCTTTGCGCCTTCATGACGGGTTTTCCCATCCCAGTACAGAAAAAGTCTCAGAGCCACCGGATAGGATCCGTCCTTAAAGGTGGCCTGCGAAGGAATCACAGCAGGCGAACTCTCATCCTTTCTCAATGCAAGGACTTTGACATGTTCCCTATCCTTGCTGACCTCCCAAAGTGAATAAGGGAGAAATCCTATGGAGAGGCCTTTCGATGAAGCGCATTCTTTGACCAGCTTGTAACCATATTTGAGCATTCGCGCATTCCCAGCAAACGGCTTCATGTGAAGCACGATCTTTAGGAACATTTTGCCGGGCTTGGTCCGCTTGGGAGACAGACACAAAACACTGATGTTTTCATCAGGCCCGTTCACTTGACTCCAATTGGTGACCGCCCCCGTGAATATGCTACGGAGCTGTGCCATCGTGAGGTCTTTCACGGGATTCCGAGGGTGAGTAACGATGATGGGGGCGGCATATCCGATTAGTGTTCCCTTAAGCTCAATCCCGTTTTTGCGGGCAGTGTTCACCTCCGCCGGTGTAAGGGGGCGCATGAGCAAACTGATATCCGCCTCTTTGGAAAGGAATTGCTGCAACGCTGCCTCTCCCTTAGCAGGGGACACTATTACCTTGTAATGCGGTGGTTTCTTTGAAAAGGACTGTCCCATCTTCTCAATCAGGCCAATCCCCACTATTGCGCCTCTCACCACTACAGACATCCTTTCCGCACTGTGGGCCACGGAAAATTGGGTTGCCAAAACAACCATGACGACTGCGCTCAACAGGGCCCTCGACCTTGGCGATGTTCTCATTATTCTCTTCCTCCCATTCCTTATTCCCCTTCCTCTTCCCCCCTGAACGGCGTATTTTTAATCATCGTATCAATTCAGGGGGGATTGTCAAACAGGTCGGAAAGCCCTTCGTGAAACGCGCTGATTTGCTTGGAAGGGTTTGTCGGCCCCGATATTTGGGACAAGATGACCCGTTCGCTCAACAACGATCCGCTTCCGCTCTCTGTAGCCATTGTCCAAAACAATGTCGGCTTGGCTGTCGGGCGGCACAGCCGGCTCGTCCACTTTCTCGGTTTCGTTCAGGCCCCATATTTTGCCTGTTTGCCCGCGTATGCGGTGGCAAGGGCCATCAAGTCGGTACCGCGGAACTGTCCCAGCGCGCCCTTGAGACATTGGCTTTCGTTGAATCCGGTCACATCGGGGTTGGCGCGGCCTGTTGCCGGGGCCCAGAGCAGGACCGGCACGGGGTGCCAGCTGTGGGATTTAAGGATCGCGGGGGTGGAGTGATCCCCCGTGACTATGAGAACATCGGGTTTTTGATCCACAATGGTGGGGATGATCTTGTCCACGGTCTCAATTTCCTTCACTTTTGCGTCAAAGTCTCCATCTTCCCCGCGTGAATCGGTATATTTGTAGTGGAAAAAGAAGAAATCAAAGGAATCCCATTCTTTCTTGAGCGCGGCCAACTGATCTTGCAGATCATTGAGGCCCGGGATCAGCGTCATTCCTACGAGGGTCGCCAGCCCTTTGTACATGGGGTAAACAGCCAGAGCCGCGGCTTTCAGCTTATAGACCTCCTCAAAACCGGGGAGGCCCGGTTCCTTGGACCATCCCCGGAGAGTGACCATGTTCGCGGGACTCTCATCCTTGATCCGCTCTCGCACCTGGTCCAGCCATTGATTGACAAGATCCGCGGTCCGGCCGGCTTCGGGCGATCCATCAAGCGGTCCCACGCTCAAGGGCTCGGCCCCAACCTTCTGGGGATCAGTTTCATTGAGTTCAGCAGACAACCCGGGCGCGCGCAGCACAAGAGCGAAACGGTAATCCCGAACAGGCTTTACTATCAGTTCGACTCCGGGCAAAATGATGTCATCTATGAGACCCACCATTCGGGCGCATTCCTCCGTGGGTATCCGACCGGCTCGACGGTCCGTGATGATCCCGCCCGCATCCACAGTGCAAAAATTCCCTCTGGCGGCCACGTCGTCACTGGTGAGTTCCAGGCCGATCCCCACTGATTCGAGCACACCCCGGCCGATAAGATACTGGAGAGGGTCATACCCGAAAAGCCCCAGATGCCCGGGCCCGCTGCCCGGAGTGATCCCCACACCCACCGGATCCACGAGCCCGACCATGGCTTCAGATGCCAGCCGGTCCAGATTGGGAGTGGAAGCGGCTTCCAACTCAGTGGGACCCCCCGGTTCACGAGGAAGCCCTCCAATGCCGTCCATCACGAGCATGATGATTTTGGAGTCGGTCTTTTGTGTCAGAGTTTTCATGAGGTCAAGATCAGGCATTTTTCCGCGCCTCCGTATCCTAAGTTTTGGGGGCTCATCGCGGCCGTCCCAACCATGCGCGACCGGACGAAACTAGCTCAGATCCTAGCAGATTCTGATAACTACTCCAAGGCGTTTGCAAGTGGGCTCTGCGTCACACCCCGCATGAAGAGGGCGTAGCATGCTACGCCCCTACTAATACCAATGTGCGTTCAAACAAGTGATAAAGAGCACTGCTGGGCAAGCCGGCAGTGGCACCCAAGAAAACCGATCTCACTCTCTTGATTGCGCATTGGTATAAGACCGCCCCCGCCGGCTTCTGAAATCATTGGATCTGCCCAGCGAAACTTGAATGTCGTGATGGTTTCGGATAGTCTCGTGTCTGGTCACGGGCCTCACTCCCGACCAATCACGAGGATGCCGATCTGGAGTAGTATCAGTGCTATATGCCTAATTGCTAAAATGATTGATTGACAACTCGGCATATATATTGATAAACTTTGGCTGTTCAGGGAGGGAAATCCTTTGAAGGGATCCTATTAAATATGAATGCGCTTGACCGTATCTTTCCATCTGTTGAAGGCCTTGCGCCTGATTCAGAGCTAGTTCTCAAGGGACTGCGCGTTGGTCCTATAGTCGCGGCTCTCGTAGCAGTATTCTTCATCAGCGCGGTCCACGCGGCGCCCGCGCGTTCTCCGCACATCTCCAAAAAGACTCGAGTAATGGGGATGGAAAACAGTCAGGCTCTGCTGACCGCGCCGGACGGCAAAGTTCCGTACCAGAAATGGAAACTTCCCGAGTGGAAGCATAAGAAAGCCTATGTCTGGGTCGTGGGTAATCACGACTTTCGGAAGCACGACAGCGTGGATTTGATCCTATATTTCCACGGAATGCATTCCAAGGACTACTACCAGGCGTTTCAGGCCACGCTGGATAAGCTTGCAAAGAAAAGGCCCGGCAAACCGTTCCTCTTCGTAGGGTTTGTGGACACCCCATTTCGCGGATCGGGTTACAGGAAAACCCATCGCTGGAAAACATTGGTCCACGCCTCGGGCGAGAGACCGAAACGTTTGTTCACGATCGTGAACCGTGTGTACAAGGCCTTCAAAAAGCAGTTTCCACATGTGAAGAAGGATAAGACTCGAATCGTCCTGACCGCTTTCTCCGGCGGTGGTCGTGTACTGAGGTCAGTAGGCAAATGGCTCGCCCAGAGCCCCAAAGATGATTTCTTTGCCAAGGCCTTTCGATCTCACTTGACCAAGATAGTCTATTTTGACTGCTGGTTTAATCCCACCGACGTGGACACGGTTCACCAGCTTCTTCAGAGCAATCCGTCCATGAAGATTGTGGGTACGGTTCACATGGGACGCCCAAAGAAGCACGCGAAAATGCTGGCCGACAAGTTCAAGATGAAGCGGGTAAGGAGAGGAAAGCCATCAGTGGGACTGGGAGGTCGGTTTGTAATTTTTCGCGACAAGTCCCATTGGGATGCCATGATATCCAGACTGGAACAAGCCCTGGATGTCTGAAGCTGACGGCACTACGCAGCAAATCATCAATTAACATAACCAGTTATCGTCGCAAGCCCCTTGACTGCATACCATGTCTATGGTATACGCAGTCGGGGGCAAGTATTTTGAGGCGCAGGAGTTTTGATGTCTCCCCCCGCGGTCCGAACCACTACAGATGAGTACGCGGAAACGTATTCTTTTTTGTGCAGCCTTGACAGGTTCGGCATTTTGTTGGGGTTGGAAAACATAAGTCTCCTCCTGGAAAAGATCGGAAATCCGCAAAAGACGTTTCCCGTGGTTCACGTGGGAGGCAGCAACGGCAAAGGGTCCACCGCTTCAATGGTGTGTTCGGTGCTCCGTGACGCGGGCTTAAGGACGGCATTGTACACATCGCCTCACCTGAACGATTTTCGTGAGCGCATACGATTGAACGGCGCGATGATTTCAAAGCAGGCGGTGGTTGAATCCACCCGAAGGATACGAGCTGTGTACGACCCTGGCCGTACTACTTTCTTCGAGTTCACCACTGCCGTGGCATTTGATTGCATTGCTCGGGCAGAACCGGACATCGCGGTTACAGAGGTGGGTCTCGGAGGAAGGCTGGACGCGACCAACACCGTAGACCCCGTGGTGACCGTTATTACCGACATTTCCCGGGAGCACGAAGACTACCTGGGCGTTGGAATCCGGGCTGTAGCACGTGAGAAAGCCGGCATAATCAAGAAAGGGGTCCCTTTAATAACCGGGGCCACTCGGAAGGACGCTCGGGATGTTATCCACGCCGTCGCTCGCGAGGCCCGGGCTCCGGTAATGGAATTTGGCAAAGACTTTGTCGGCCGCCGCATCACGCTGGACCGTTTCACTTACAGTTCCCCGGAACTTGTGCTGGAGAATGTCTCATTGCCAATGTCGGGAGGACATCAAGTCAAGAACGCGGCCCTTGCCTGCGCGGCAGTGGAGGAATTGCGCAATAAGGGGTACACAATTCCGGACAAAGCCATAAGGAACGGCATCTCGGATGCCGCGTTTCCCGGGAGATGGGAGATCGTCGGCACGCGGCCTGACGTAATCATAGACGGCGCACACACTCCCGAGAGCATGAGGCTGCTCAAGAGCACTGTTCGACAACACTATCCGGGTGTCCGTCCGCTGCTTCTGTTCGGGGTCCTTGAAGAGAAGAACTATGCGGAGATGGTCCGAATTCTCCCTCCCATAGCCAGGGAGGTGATGTGCGTACGCCCCCAGGGGGACCGAGCGCTGGCCCCGGAAAAACTAGCAGACCGGGTCAGAGAACTTGGAGTTCCTGCACGTGTCTCGGCCGGCATAACTGAGGGTTTGGGGGAACTCATGGACAGGGCCTCGGAATCGGACCTGATTCTTGCCGCAGGCTCACTTTACATGATCGGCCCGGTTCGCAGGGCATGCGGCCTATCGGACGACTGATACCAAGTTGCGTTCAAAGAAGTACAGTGTACAGGTGAGGGACCGAGTCTCAAA
>CAZGNL010000103.1:0-18505 GCA_964527475.1 uncultured Syntrophaceae bacterium | reverse complement strand
AGCAATGGGGTCCACGTATGGGGTGGTTTGGAGGGGAGATGAGTCTCCCCTCCAAGGCCGGGCGCAGCGTGCGCGCTCTTCACACCCCTGTCCGAGGCGAAGCCACGGACTACTGAACAACGGAAAGGACTTTCATGGTTCGTTGTGCCTCTGTTTTGAGGCATGTAGGTGCTGTCAGGGGCCCAGACTAGGCCTCTATGGCGCCTCCTCAGGTGAACCCTGATCCGGCTGTACACGCATAGCAATAGTCCCCGACCGCGATGAGCGATCCAGGATCGGGAGGCCCTTCCATTCCGGAAACATGTGTCTGCCTGCCCCCAAGATGGATGCCTCCGGCGAGGTTGAAGTCACAGTCGTACAGGTATCCGTCCCAGGAAACCGACACCATGTTGCGGCACATGAGCCCTTCGAGCGCGCACGGATTGAAGCTCTCACAAAGCCGTTGCATGTAGGTGTCGAAATTGCCGGACTGCTTGAGCCACTGCCGGAATCGCCCCAGCGGAACATTGGCAAACGTATAAAGGTTGCTGAAAGTGATTCCCCATTTGCGTTGAAGAACCCGCTTGAACTGTTTCTCCGCTTGGGCTTGAGACACGGGGAGAAATGCGCCGACAGGGTTGGAGATCAAATTCAGATCCAAGCCCGTGCCCTCGTGACCGTAACCCAGATCATTCAGCCTCCTTAGCATATCAATGCTCTTTTGCCCTACTCCTGCTCCCCGCTGGGATTCCGTCTGGGAAACGTTGGTAGAAGGAAGCGACGCCATTATGACCGGGCGAACCTTCTTGAAAAGGTCCATCAGATCTGCGCTGAAATTCTCGGCCATTGCAGTGAGATTGGAACGCATCAGGAGTCTGGGGGTCAAAGGCGCAATGTTCTCGACAAGATAAGGGAGATCCGGATTCAGTTCCGGGGCCCCGCCCGTGATATCCACTACTTGAAAACTGCAAGCACGGGCGTATTCCACCACCTGCTTCATCGTCTCTATGGACATAAGCTCTGTTCGGTCCGGGCCCGCCTCCAGATGGCAGTGGCGGCAAGCCTGATTGCAGAGCAGACCCACATTTACTTGCAGCGCCGTGGTCCGGCCCCGTCTCAATTGCAGATCATGGCCGGACAAGGTCTCAGCAAACGATGCCACGCCACCGATATCCCCGGACCCTGCCGGAATTGCGGTTTGAGCCGATCCAGCGTTGTTTCCCATGAAGATTTCCTCGCGACTAGTAAAGGTTCACCGGGCTTGAAGCGGTTCTGCGCCCGGTGAGAATGGAGGGCCCACTCGACGTGGTGTCAATAGGTTCTCCACGATATATCCGTTCTCCGACCAGGTAGGCCCATCCCTCGATATCCCCGTGTCCCCGTGCAAGGCATGAACCCGAAACCTTTCTCGAAGCATCCACGTCCGGCGGGCCGCTACGGACTACAAATGAAGCTCCCACACCAGCCGGCTCGTAAATTGGCCCTACGCCCAGTAGCTCCTCCATACGTAATTCAGGGCGGTTGTACGGTTCACGGTGAACGGCTACCGAGACTACATAGAGATCTTGCGGGCTATTTTCTGCATCTGGACTCCATGCACCAGAGTCGCTCCCCCGGCTATTGCGGCAGCAACGTGGACGGCTTCGGTCATCTCGGCAAGGTTGGAGCCGTGTTCCAAACAGTCCTTGGTCTTTGCCTCGATGCAGTAGGGGCACTCCAGCGCATGAGCTACTGCCAGCGCAATCAGCGCCTTTTCCCTGGCGCTGAGTTCACCCTCTTCAAACACTGCTCTCATGTAGTCGAAAAATTTCTTTGCCAGATCGGGAGCTTCCTCGCCGATCTCCTTGAATTTCTCCAGGTCGCCTGGTTCGTAATGCGATATCACTCGGTCCTCCTCGTCGTGTCTCACGATTATACAGCAAAGAGGGGGTCCCGCAACCAGCCGTTGCAGGAACTCCCTCGCTCAGTGTCCGTGCAAATCCCACCGATCATTTGTTAGCGTGTCCATTCAAGCCACCGCGTGAACAGTTTCTTCACAAACGGTGTCAGCCGGGTACGCTGGTATGCGTCCGCAGTCTGCTTTATGGCTTCTGCTTGAGTCGGATAAGGGTGAATCACCCCTGAAAGCGTTCCGAGGCCCAATTTCCCCATCATCGCAAGGGTTATCTCGTTGATCATGTCCCCTGCGTGAGCAGCGACTATTGTTCCGCCTAGAATCTTGTCCGTTCCCTTCTGAACATGGATCTTGACGAACCCGTCTTCTTGTCCGTCGGCTACGGCCCTGTCCACATCGCTGAGGTGTCTCATGAAAGTGTCAACGGCTATTCCTTGTTCCGCCGCGTCACGCTCGTACATTCCCACATGGGCTATCTCCGGGTCGGTGTAGGTGCACCACGGGACCGTGAGGGCGCTCAACTTCTTGGATCCTTTGAAAAGCGCATTCTGAATGACAATGCGAGCCGCCGCGTCCGCTGCATGGGTGAACTTGTACTTCATACACACGTCACCCGCAGCGTAGATTCTTGGATTGGTGGTCCGTAGCTTGTCGGATACTATCACACCTCGTCGAGCTTCGCATTGCACGCCGGCAGCCTCAAGATTCAGGTGTTCCACGTTTGGAGCGCGGCCTGCGCCGACCAGGATTTCATCGACCTCTACAGAGTCTTCCTTACCATCGGCTTCAAAGCGGATGACCTTTTCTCCATTCTTGCTCAGAACCTCAGTGATCTCAGCGTTCAAGAGCAGGGTGATGCCCTCATGGAGAAATTTGTTCTGGAGTATTTCCGCTGCATCCGCGTCCTCCCGGTCGAGAATGTGCGCGTTCCTGTGTAGGAGGAATACCTGACTGCCAAGCCTCTGAAAAGCTTGAGCCATCTCACAGCCGATGGGCCCGCCACCTATTATTGCCAACCGAGCCGGGCGGTCCGTTAGAGAGAAAACCGTTTCGTTGGTGAGAAATCCGGCTTCAGCCAGGCCCTTAACCGGTGGACTCACGGCCCTCGCGCCGGTGGCTATGACCGCCTTCTTGAAGCGCAGGGTCTTGCCCTCAACCTCGATCGTGTCCGGACCGGCAAAGCGCGCGTGTCCGAGAAACACATCTACGCCGAGACCCTTGAATCGGTCCGCGGAATCGTGATGACTGATCCGGGCCCTCAGGCGCCTCATGCGTTCCATTACCGCGGGGAAGTCCACTTCGACTCCATCGGGAACCCTTATGCCATAGTTCGACGCGATCTGGATTTCACCGTGGACTCTGGAAGAACGAATGATGCACTTGGAAGGCACGCAGCCGACGTTCAAGCAATCACCGCCGAGCAGATGACGCTCCACCAGAGCAACCCTCGCGCCGAGTCCGGCCGCTCCCGCCGCTGCAACCAGTCCGGCCGTTCCCGCGCCGATCACCACAAGGTTGTACCGCTCCGCAGGTTCCGGATTCTTCCAGCCCGTGGGATGAACATTGGACACAAGCTCTCTGTTATGTTCATCATCAGGAGGGATTCCGACCTTCGTATCGGACGGAACAGTCAGCTGATTATCAGCCGGGCTTGCTTTAGACTTTATCGACGATTCCGCGGCGGCCAGGCTTTGCCGAGCTATGCGAGTCACCACTAAGGCCACCGCAACCGTAGCGGCCAGTCCCATCCAGAAGAATATCTGCTGCCCCACGCCGCCTTCTACCTGCCCCGCGGCCACATCAGCCAGAGATCGGGCCGCGGAACCCAGGTACACATACATGACTGAGCCGGGAATCATTCCGATGAGAGTTGCCAGGGCATAACTTCCAAAGGGAACTTTCGTCACCCCCAGCGCGTAATTGAGCAGATTGAACGGGAAGACCGGGCTGAGTCTTAGGAGCAGCACTATTTTGAAGCCCTCGCGTCCCACCGCCTCGTCAATCGCGGCAAACTTGGGGTTTCCCGAGACCTTGCGGGCTACCCAATCACGGGCCAGGGTTCGGCCGACCAGAAAGGCCGCGCATGCCCCGATATTGGCGCCGATCCACACGGTTATGAGCCCGATCCACAGTTTGAAAACGAAGCCCGCGCCCAAAGTGATCAACGACCCCGGGAGAAAGAACACACAAGCCACCACGTAGAACAATGCTACAACAACAGGCCCCCATACTCCCAGACCGTCAGTCCATTGCAGAACATCGATAATATACTGCCGGACCGGCAGGAGCCACAAAGCCAGAAACACCGCTACCGCCATCACTGTCAGCAGGATCAGCTTGAACACTCGACCTTGACCGGCCGCGGCCGGAGTTGTGCCGAGACCGGCATCTGGTTTAGTTCTCAACATGGTCTCCTTTGCAAGGTTGATGGTAATTTCCTTTCAAGCTCGGAACATCGCGGTCCGCGTCCCGTCTATCCCGAGTCCTGTGGGTCTGTCGGGCCAGGGCTGGACATAGGGGGATTCGACATTCATACTTTCATCACGAGTTCCTATGGGCGCAACCAATTCGTATCATTGCAGCGCTGATTCCATTACACCTGAAAGATCAGACTGACTGGAAAGTCCGCCCCACATGTTCGGAGTGTGTGTGGCGCAGGCTTTCCAGCCTGCGATTCGACTGATCCGACTATCCAAAAGGGCGACGCATGCATCGCCCCTACGCCGGGGCCCCGCCACTTTGTCGACATTGTTTTGTGCCTCGTTGTGCCTTTCTTGGGCACGGCCGTTCGTATGGAAGTCTTCCTTCAACTCCGCGGCGCCGTCCTCAAGTAGGGGAGGCGGAGCCTCCCCGCATTCATTCCCAGGCAGAGCCCTGAGCATGTCCCATATCTTTTTGCTGGACACCGTCGCGCCATTATGCCAATTGGCCCACCAATGGGAAGTACTGACCAAGCAGCGCCCCGCAGGGGCGCACTGTGAATAGCCACGGGTTTCAACCCGTGGAGAGCGACGCCCATCCAATTATCGCGAACGACCCCGAAGGGGTCGACCAATCAGTATCCACTCTGCGTGGGGCCAATGAGCCTGCACGATGTATCCGTGCTTCGAGCAGATGGAACCAGACCTCAAGGTGGCCATATCGCCCTGCGCGGAGCAGCCACTCGGCATCAGGCGCTGTTCGTCAAATTCCATTCCGGCTTCAATGAATGATACGCCTCCTTGTATCATTGGTGGACCCCTTCAGGGTCCAGACCCGTTTACGGTGATCCCCTTTTCCGTGGGTTGAAACCCACGGCTATTCGTGGTCTGCCCCTTCGGGGCAGTTATCCTGCTTCACTCCCAGTTCTATCTCCTGCGCCCTGTTGTTGTCCGGTGAATCGAGCCCCGCGTCGAAGTCAATGGGACACAAACCCGGTGTCCAGCTACACACTTATGGGTAAAGATCAGGGCAGAGCCTGGGAACGAGGGGAAAAGGGCGCACACACAGGTGCGCGCCGTACACTGTGCCCCATGACGGGTCTGGGCAGAGACGTAGGGGCAGACCCCGGATCGGAGTCCGGGGCAGGCTCTATGTGTCTGCCCTTGCCTTCGAAGCACCCCCGAAACTGAATGGCTACTCTTATATTTCATTCTACCTCGACCTTCGAGGCATGAGATTTGGTGCAACATCCTTTTGTCAGCTTTTGAGATGCTCGATGTATTCCTTCAGTGATTCAACCCCCTTGATCATTCTGGGCGCGTTTTCGTTTACGAATTCGATCTCATCGGATTCGAATTTCGGTGAGTCGGCCTTGTATCGGTCGAACGCCTTCTTGCCGTCGTAGTCGACAAAGGCTATTCGGGCGCCATAATCGTCGGGACTGAGCATCACTGCGTCACCCGTAATTGTCGCCACATGGTAAGGATGCCCGAGCAATGAGCGCCCCAGCTCGTTTGAACTAACTACTCCCTTCTTCTTCAGGAGATACGTGAGCTGGTTGAAATCAGCGTAGAAATAGAATGCGCCTCTCGGCGTGGTGGCCTGGATACCTTCTATCTCGTTGAACCGCTCGCTGAAGTAGGCACCCATCATGCGATGGATGTCGCGTGTGATTTTGAGGTATTCGTCTATCTCTGAGTTTGGCTCATAGGCTTTCACCGCGGCGTACTGAGTAGGCGTAGAAACATTAGTGTATATGGTTGCCGCGATCTTTGTGAAATCCGAAAAGAGTTTGTCCGATTGCTGCTCAGGCAGGATGCAGGACCCCAATCTATAGCCCCCCGCGGACCTGTCCTTTGAAAGACCATTGGTGACGAACGCCCCTTCCGGGTACAGCTTGGCCATACTGGTGAAATCCTCAATATTGTACGTACACAGCGCATAGATCTCATCCGCGAGAATCAAGGTGTTGTTGTTGCGACAGACCTCCACTATTTCATTTAGTTCGTCTTTTGAGTAGACCAATCCGGTCGGGTTGTGCGGGTTGTTGACTACCAGCAAATGCTGGTTTCTCTCATGGGCGAGCTTTGACAAGAAATCGTCAAGCTCATCAGGCTGTATTTTGTACCCGTGTTTCGCACGCAATTTGTACGGATGGTAATGCTTGTCCAGAAGTCTCAACTGAGGATAATACCCGATCCACGAAGGCGCAGGAATAATGACCGAACCGCTGATCATCGAGAACACGGTGAAGATCAGATCCTTGGTCCCGGGACCGACCACCACTCTTCCCGCGTCCACGTCGAGGCCGAAATGCCTGTTGTTGAATCCCGCGACCGCTTCCCGGAGTTCGAGTATTCCCTCGGCGTCCGAATAGTGTCCCTTACCTGCACTTTCGCACAAAGCCTGTTCCAGAGGCCTCGGAACATGAAACGGCGACTGCCCGAACGCGAAGCCGGCGAAATCATCGTCGCACTTACCCCCGCAAGCCGCTCGCGCCTGGGACACCATCAATCCAACCTTGAGATTCTCCGGCATGGAAATGGAATCCACACGTGCGTCAATATTAATCTCCATTGTCCTTGTACCTTTCCGTTTAGGTTGCGGGCTTAAAGGAACCTTTAGTCCGGCCGGGCACTGGTGTGCCGATCAGCGGTTCATAAGCTGTGGCGCTAGGGCTTGTTTTCGTTAAGTGACCAATCATAGGTAAGATACTCAATGGAATAACTCCCCTTTTCCAGATAATTGCGATCCTTGGGATCGAGGTACCTGCCGGCGAAATTCAGTACGGCTCTTTCCGTCTGCCCAAATCCCGAGAATTTCTTGTCGGTTCCGTAGACGTTCACGAAATCGCCTCCGAACCACTTGAAAATGGGCGACAGATAAACGCGTCCGTCCTTTCGATCAATACGAAACTTCCCCGGCTCTTTCATGAAACCGCGGGCTTGATCATCCAGCTGGTCCCCAAGTTTGCCGCGGGAGTAAGGTTCGCGCCTGAGAATCGGACAACCCAGGGCCGCACACACGAGCGCCATATGGATGCGAGGCTCGTTGAACTCGGCACGAAGGATATTATGCTCTATACCGTCCAGGGTCGTCTTCCTCTCCATCACCGGAAACTGGAGCTTGTCCCAAACCCCGGGGATCTGTCGTATGCTGTTCTTGGGAAAGCGCAGGCCGCGGAAGAACGACGGTTTGATCGGATAGTTCGCGATAATGGCCACCAAAGTCAAAGCATTGTAAGCATTTATTTGGAACGCTATCTTTTGGTTTCCAGACCATTTGTCGTAGAGCTTCCGGTCCATCGCGGCCAGGGCCGCGGTAAACGCGTCCAGAGGTCTTCTATTGGCCCTCAATCCCTTGTAATCAACCAGCCCTTGGTCATCAACGTAGGTCTTGAGGACCTTCGCATAGTCGCCATAAGAGAAGCGCGCTTCAGCCGCAACCGCGCCTTTCCAGACAAGCACAGGAGCGGCGAGCAACAGGCCGAGTCCCGTTAAACTCTTCAGCAATGTTCTTCTACTAATCTCATTCATTGGTCTGTCCGAACTCCAACTGCTGCCGACTGAGCCGCACAATCTTTCTTGGATTGTGTGGCATCAGGTGCAAATAGGCAAGTCAACCGCGGATAAAGTTCCCTCAATCTCTCACACCATTCCACGGCGCAACTCTGTAGAACCGCTCAGTGGCGGAAGTTGACGGTCACGTCAGGTAATCCTCCAGTTTCGCGGGGCCGATCCTCTCGTGGCGCATGTCATTGCGAGGAGAGAAACGACGGAGCAATCCCCGTATTCAGCGGGAGGGAGATTGCTTCGCTACGCTCGCAATGACATCCTACGAGGGCCCCCGAATCGCTGAATGGTTACCACGTCAGCCGGTTGCCGACCTTGCACAAGAGCGCGGCTGTGCTAACATAATCAGCAGAAACAACTCATTATCGGAGGCAATTCCACCAAATGAGAGACTGGGCCGGTATAGCGGTAATCATCCCCGCGCTCAACGAAGAACAGTCCATCGGCAAGGTGATATCAGCCGTTCCCCAATGGGTGGATCAGATAATTGTAGTGGATAACGGCTCAACGGACTGCACCGCGAGGGCCGCGGAAGATCACGGCGCCCGAGTTGTCCATGAGCCGCGCAGGGGCTATGGTTCCGCGTGTTTGAAGGGTATGGAATGCCTGGACGAGCCGGACATCGTGGTCTTCCTGGATGGAGATTTCAGCGATCACCCCGATGAAATGGGACTGATAGTGGACCCAATAGTGCGAGGCGAGGCTGATATGGTCCTTGGATCACGAGTGCTGGGCCCACTACAACCGGGAGCGCTCACGCCTCAGGCACGATTCGGAAATTTGCTTGCGTGCAGCCTGATGCGCCTGCTCTGGGGTGTGAAATACACCGACCTGGGACCCTTTCGAGCCATCAGGTACTCTGCCCTGCGCCAACTGCGCATGCGGGACACGGACTACGGCTGGACCATTGAAATGCAGATCAAGGCTGCAATTCAGGGGTTGCAGATCCAGGAAGCGCCCGTCTCCTATCGCAAACGAATAGGAAAATCCAAGATCTCCGGAACAATCAAAGGTGCGATCGCCGCGGGCACCACAATTCTCGGGACCATTTTCCTCTTCGCAATAAGGGCCTTTCCGGGAGGCCACGGACCCGCTTCGCAGGATCGGTTGATCATCTTTACACGCTACCCCGCGGCCGGAACAACCAAGACCCGCCTTATCCCGGCTTTGGGAGCCCAAGGAGCAGCAGAGATCCAGCGACGAATGACCGAGCACATTCTGTCCAGGGTCAGGAGGCTGAACAAAGACCGTGCAGTCTCAATAGAAGTGCGGTACAAAGGTGGGAGCAAACAACTCATGATGTGTTGGCTGGGACCGGATGCCTCCTATAAAGCGCAGCGCGAAGGGGATCTCGGTGAACGAACCCACCACGCGTTCGTGGACTCTTTCGACAAAGGAGCGGCCCGTGTGGTGCTGATCGGGTCGGATTGTCCGGGCATGTCAATGGAAACAGTGGAGCGGGCCTTTGACCGTCTCCGGAATCATGATCTGGTTCTGGGACCGGCCAATGACGGCGGATACTACCTCGTGGGCCTCCGAAGACCCTATAGGCGTTTGTTCCTCAACATACCCTGGGGTACGGACAGAGTGCTCCGGGAAACCTTGAAGATTGCAAACGATCACAAACTTGCCTACGCTCTGCTGGAGCCGCTGGATGACGTGGATCGGCCTCAAGATATTCGGATATGGGAAGAGATTGTCCAACAAGAGGGGGCATCCAAAGAGGAGATATCGAGGGTCGAGCCCCCCGCCCGCATTTCCGTGATCATACCGACTCTGAACGAGGCCGCGGGAATCCAGTCGGTAATAGCAAGAGTCCTCGGTGAAGAAAACGTGGATATCATCGTGGTCGACGGCGGAAGTGAAGACAATACAATGGAAATCGCGCGACGGCTCAATGTGCAAGTGATCACCACTTCCGGAAGGCGGGCCCGTCAAATGAACGCGGGAGCGGAACACGCTACAGGAGCAATCCTCCTCTTTCTGCACGCGGACACCCGGCTGCCCATGGGTTGGAGCCGTTCGGTTCGAGAGGAGCTCGACCGGCCCGGAACCGCGGCCGGAGCATTCGAGCTGCAGATCGACCAGGTCTTCCCCTGGTCGCGAATAATCGAGAAGCTCGCCAACCTCCGATCCCGCCTCTTTCAAATGCCCTACGGAGACCAGGCTGTCTTCGTCAAGGCTGATCTGTTCCGCGGGATGGGAGGATACCGTGATATGCCCATCATGGAGGATTATGAATTCATCCGACGTGCAAGGAGGAACGGTCGAATTCGGATAGCGCCTTGTCCGGCAATGACTTCCGCGCGGCGCTGGACCGGGCTCGGTCCACTGCGCGCGACCCTGGTAAATCAGATCATGCTGCTGGGTTATTGGTTGGGCGTATCACCCCATTCCCTCCGGCGCCTTTACATCTGGGGAAGCGGCGGACCCTGATCGTGAGGGCGGTTTCCTACCCTTTCCCAAAAAGTTTCGCAAAATCGGAGCTTCTTGAAAGTACAAATAGGGGCCGAAACTCGAGCCGGCAGTGGCGCCTAGGGGTCATGGCTCGCCACGGACTTCTGTACTGCCTGCTTTCCACCCGTTGGGTAAGGCAACTGACGCGGCCATGCCGTGTCAGTCTTCGGCCTGGAGCAGCCAAATCCGCTTGGGGACCGCATATGATGAAGTCTTTGGGAAGGGGTCTGGGGGAACCTTTTCTACCGAGAAAAGGTTCCCCCAGATTACTCTTCAAAAGGCGAATCCGTGTCACACGTCCTTGGCCTTTGTGCCCCTCAGGTTGATTGCATAAGAGCCCAGCTTCCCTACAAAAGGAAGGACCAGCATCCACGGAAAGGTCAGACGCGATGGATCCCGGAACTGGTTCAGGCCGATTGTCATTCCCACATGTCCCTTGGTAGGCTGAGCACGGTAGGTTCCCATGAGCCTGTCCCACCAGGGAAGATTGAAGCCGAAATTGCTGTTCGCCTCACTGGGAAACACTGAATGGTGCACTCGGTGCATGTCGGGAGTGACCACGAGCAAGCGCAGAATCCTATCCAATCCCAGTGGCAGCCGAATATTTCCGTGATTGAACATAGCTGTGCCGTTCAGGAGTACTTCAAAGATAATCACAGCCGCGGCCGGCGCGCCGATGACAATGATCGCGGAAAACTTGATCAGCATGGAGAGCACTATCTCAATGGGATGGAACCGTGCACCGGTGGTCACGTCATAATCCAGGTCCGCGTGGTGGACCATGTGCAGACGCCACAGGGCCGGAATAGCGTGAAACATGACGTGCTGCACATATATCACGAAGTCGAGAAAGATCGCGGCCGGCACAACAGCAAGCCAATAGGGAATATCAACGTTGTTGAAGAGTCCCCACTTGTGTTCTCCTACCCACATGGCCATACCCACAGCCGCTGCGGGGAATAGGAGTCGCAGGATGATCGCGTTGAGCACCACTATCCCGATATTGCCGAACCACCGCGAGGCTTTGGAGGTAGTCAAGGCGCGGCGAGGCGCGGCCAGTTCCCACAAAGCCACCGCTACAAAGATACCGAAAAAGAAGCTTAACCTGATGACTGTCTCGTTCTGAAAAACGAACTCGTCCATGAGCTTTCCCCTGTTCCAGGATTGGTAGTACCCAATAGCCCCATGTCTTTCGGAATCGAAGCGCACGCAAAGACCAGCGCTATGATAGGAACATCTTCGGCGCCTGTCAAATGCCTTGCACCGATCCCATTATTCCTGGAGTCTACCACAATCCCACATTCCCACTTGACCTATTAGGGAGCCCGTCCTATTCTGAAACAACAGGAGGGTGTTCCATGATAACCAAGACAACCGATTCAAAGGGGCGTATCAGCCTGGGCAAACGCTTTGCCAACAAGACCTTCATCATTGAGGAGACGGGAGAGATGGAATTGAAGCTTGAACCGGCCCGGATCATACCGGAGCGCGAAGCATGGCTTTACGACAATAAGGAAGCGGAAGCCTCCGTCCTGCGAGGTTTGGCTCAAGCGAGGGCCGGGCGGTTGAGCAAGACTCCCCCGGACCTTAACGCGGATCAGGCGCTGGTTGAAGAGCTTGAGGACGTGGAATGAGTTTTTCTCCTGTCTGGACCGATGAAGCGGCTGAGACCTACGAGGACTTGAGAGCCAAGGCGGAATCAGCGCTGGAGTCCCGGAAGAAGTCCAAGAAAACGAAATCCTCTCGTCAAGAGGGTCTCTTCAAGCAGGTGAAGAAGTGCATTGATCTGCTGTTGGAAAATCCAAGACATCCCGGTCTCAACACGCATGAATTCAAATCCCTCGTCAATCCATATGACGGCAAGGGAAAGGTCTTCGAGGCTTACGCTCAGCAAAAGACTTCAGCAGCCTACCGGGTGTTCTGGTGTTATGGCCCTGAGAAGGGACGGATTACGATCCTTGCCATTACGCCTCATCCATGAAGCCATAGAAAAGAGGCTGAAACAGTCACGAGCAACTCATTTCCATGGAATGGGGCGCCAAATACACATATGTCAAGCCTGACCCCGGCGCATGGAGCTAACAAGTCTATCCTTTCTCACCTCTGAGAAACTCTCCGATACGAGTGTCCTGTCCCTTGATGTGTTTCCTCAGCCAGTCACAGGTCTGGTTTAGAACTTCAATGGCATCGGACGACGCAGTCTCTCCGGATTCCAGCTTCTTCTTCATGCCTGCAACGTATTCAACGTACTTGTCGTGCTGATCCTTCTGTTCAGCATAGCCGGGATAGTTGTTTTCAAGCATCAGCGCTTCCTCGTCGGCGAAATGTCGCTTCACGTAATCCGACAAGAACTCGATGTGCTCGGCCACAACGTCTTTTCCCTTCCCGTCCCACAGTGCATCGCCGAGCGCATTCAACCGATGGAACAACTCTTTGTGTTGTTTGTCGATGAGATCTACACCGACCAATAGGTCATCTGTCCAGGTTACAACTTCCATTGAGCGTCTCCTCACCAGGAATTAATCCGCGGTCTGCCGACTTGGGGATCTTCGAGCGCGGGACCAGCCGTTCAGTTGTCCAGCAACCCCAAAAGGGTACCGCGCCATATCAGTCTGTGCCACTGCCGGCTCAGCCTGTGCGTCTCAAGACCCTGGAACGTTCGTTCGAGGATCCCTGGAACCTTGGATGACCCTCCAATGACACGAGCAACAGCATTCCCAAGATACTGACCGCTATCCAGCTATCGTTTCACCATAGTACACAACCGACGCCCGGGCAACCCCAATAGGGACAGGTGTTTCCCAAAGGTATTCCCGACGCCTCAACTGGATTTCATCGTATGTGGGGAAGGCGGAAGTAAAGAGGAAGAGGGACGCCCTTCTTCACTTCCTCACTCTTTCCCCTCTCGCCGTATTTGCGCCTCCTTGATTTTGGGACTATATTTCTTGGCAGGGCATTGCGGTATCTTGGACGCCGCGGCCGACTTTGGGGCTCAATGGCCCTCAACACTGAGACTGAAAGCCGGTTTTTGGAAAAAGGATCAAAATGATGCGCAAGGAAACAACCAGGACATCCGGAAAGGATCGGCGAGACCATGTCTGAATACGACGTGCTTCTGGAGGATTCAAAAGAGACAGCGACTCTCCTGGGAAACTATGGTTTCGTGAGGGGAATGATCGAGAGCGGAGTTCAGGTTGCAACCTGCTATCCAGGTAGTCCAACAGCGGAAATGGCAAACGCTCTCATGGAAATCGCCGACGATACGGGCATCTATTTCGAGATTTCCACCAATGAAAAGGTAGCGCTGGAAATCGCGGCCGCGTCAGCCATTGTGGGGCGTCCCTCCACCTGTTGGATGAAGTCGGTGGGGCTCAACGTTGCCTCCGACACCGCTGTTCAGCTTGCGTACATGACCATGCCCGGGGGGCTGGTGGTCATCCTGGGTGATGATCCGGGTGTGCTGAGTTCCCAGAATGAGCAAGACAACCGGCACTTTGCGAAAATCGCGTATGTACCCTTTCTCGAGCCGTCTACTCCCCAGGAGGCCAAGGAATTCTTCAACTATGCAATGGAACTGTCACAGAAGTTCCGGATGCCGGTTTTCATAAGGGCCACAACAAGGACATGCCACCAGACCGGGCCCGTGGAGTTCGGGCCCAAAAGGAAGCGAGAAGAGGCGCCACACTGGGATAACGACACCATGACACGAGACGGAGGCTATATTCCGCTCCCGGGGACTCTTTTTCCCATGAAACGCAAGGCCCTTGAGAATCTACGGAAGTTCCAACAGGAAGTGGAAGGCTCGTCAATCAACAAGGTTGTGAGGGTGGGAAAGGGTGAGCCGTCCATGAGCATCATCACGTCCGGTCATCCGTTCCAGGCAGTGGTCAGCGCTCTGGAGGCCCTGAATGTGAGCGCGGACGTGTTGAAGCTGGGCATGACCTTTCCTCTGCCGGAAGGTGTTATCACCGATTTTCTCAGGGACAGGTCGCAAGTACACATCATAGAGGAGTTGGATCCCGTGCTGGAGAAGGACATAAAAGTCCTGTGCGTAGACAAGGGCCTTCAAACCAGGATCCTGGGAAAGATGGGGTTCAATGACGAAATAGACCTTGTCGTGGGCGAATACTCTCCCACCAGGCTCGTGGAAATCCTTTCGCAACGCCTGGGGATCGAGTCACCCCTGGACAGTGTGGAAAGCTCTGTTCCCGTTCCATCTCGATCTGCGCAGCTTTGTCCCGGATGCGGTCACAGAACTGCCTTCTATGCAACCAAGCAGGCCATCGGTAAGGACAGAGAAGCATTCACCACCGCGGATATCGGATGCTATTCCCTCGGCTATCTTCCACCGTACAACCTGGGCAATCTTCTTTTCTGCATGGGATCAGGAGCGCCCACCGCGAGCGCGATTGCCAAGGCTTTTCCGGATGAGCCGGTCATGAGTTTCGTAGGCGACTCCACTTTCTTTCACGCGGCAATGCCGGGGATCGTCAATGCGGTTTATAACAAACATCGACAGGTGATCATGGTCATGGACAATGGAATCACCGCGATGACCGGTCACCAGCCCAATCCCAACAGCGGATTCGGAGCACAAGGCGAGGTCCCGCGAATCTCCATCGACGAGGTGCTGAAGGCCTTTGGCGTTCAATTCGTGGAGCGGGTTCCCGCGTACGACTGCGCCAAGGTGGAGGACGCTCTGAAGAGAGCCTTCGAGTACGCTCATTCCGCCGACGGAGGAGTGGCTGTGGTGATTCAGGACGAACCGTGCGCTCTAAGAAGATCGCGGGCCGAGCTGAAAGCCGGGACCCTTGCCAATCCCCTGGAAATCGACCTTGACGCGTGCAAGAACATTCAGCAATGCCTGAAGTCCTTCGCGTGTCCGGCAATCGAAGTCACCGAGGAAGACAGAGCAGCTATCAACACCGACCTGTGCATAGGATGCGGGACCTGCATCCAGACATGTCCCATGATAGACAAGCCCTTGAAGCGGATCCAAGACTTCAGAAGAGTGTGAGGTGTCAAGATGTCAGAAGGAACATTGAACATATATGTGAGTGGTGTTGGAGGATTCGGCATAGGATCGGTGACCAGGATTCTGACTGTGGCTTCCGAGATGACCGGCAAACAGGTTGCGGGCTCGGAAACACATGGGCTGGCCCAAAGAGGAGGCGTGGTAGTCTCGACACTTCGCATCGGTGAAAACATCATGGGGAGCCCTCTCATCATTAACGGCACAGCAGATATAGTTGTGGCGCTGGAACCGTTGGAAGCCCTACGCGCCATGCCGGTCCTCAAGAGAGGGGGCACGGTAATCTACAATACGACCAGTTTTCAGCCGCTATCGGTGCGACTCGAGCAGGAGCGATATCCAACTCTCGAGGAGATAGAAGCCGAGCTTCGGAAAGTAACAGACAACGTGATCCCGTTGGACGCAAGCGCCAAAGCAAAGGAACTCGGTCTCTCCCAGGCCGCGAATGTAGTTCTCTTGGGCGCTCTTGTGGGCAGAGAGGCCCTTCCGTTCGACATGGAAGTGATGAAGCGAGCCGTTGAGCAATCGACTCCTCAACGCTTTCTGGACGCAAATCTCAAGGCTTTGAAAGCGGGTCGTGATGCGGTAAGCTGATATTGTTGAAAGGAGCCAACACATGACTGATAAGCCGGTCAAGTTGTATGCGCTAAGCACTTGCAGTCATTGCAAATGTACCAAGGATCTGTTTGAACAGTGTGGAATAGCATTCGACTGCACGGAAGTTGACACTCTACCCAAGGAGGAGTTGTCCGCAGTACTGGAGGAAGTAAAGAAGCTCAACGAGCGGTGTTCGTTCCCCACTATAGTCATTGGAGATCGCGTGATCGTCGGTTTCAAGGAAAAAGAAATCAGGGAGGCTCTGGGACTATGACCGAAACAGAGAAGATCTACGAGACCTTGAAGAAAGTTCAGGAGCCTAAAGGGTACTTTTTCAACAAGGACAAGAAGAGAGTCATCGAGATCCTGGAGAGCTTGCTCTTGAACAAACAACGCTACGGATACATGTCCTGCCCGTGCAGGCTGGCATCCGGGGATAGGGAGAATGACAAGGACATCTTCTGCCCCTGCCTGTACCGGGAAGCGGATGTAAAAGAGTATGGAAGCTGCTATTGCAATCTCTACGTCTCCCAGGACTGGAACGAAGCGAAAACCTCTCCCCAGTACGTGCCGGAACGAAGGCCGGCTGACAAGCTCCCCTTTTGATGCGGGGGAACGGGCCCCTTTTGTACGGCGCGACCCGCGGTCGCCCGAAGGGAAGGCACGACATTCCAAGAAAAAGGAACGCCAAAATGGCTGACACAACAGATCCCACGGCGAGTGGTCATGATGTCTGCGATTTCCAAGAGGATACGCTGCTTCCTATTCAGGAGGATCGTCTCACGGCTGCAATATCAGCGGTGGTAAGGTCTTACCGGGATGAGACTACCGTTGACCACATAGGCGCCACGCTGATCCCATCCAGACCTGAGATCATCCGAATTCTCCAACTTCTTCAGATGGTTCTGTTTCCAGGGTATTTCGGAAAACAGGAACTGACGCACTCCACTTTGGAATACCATATCGGCGCTGAGATGACGACCCTGTACGAACTGCTGTCCACGCAGATGTCGTGCAGCATTCGCCATGAGTGCCGTCGGATGGACAGTTTGTGTGTACACTGCGTCCGGAAAGGGAGAGAGGACGCTCTTGTATTCTTTGAAAAGCTACCGGAAATCCGGGAAAAGTTGGCCCTTGATGTTGGGGCGCACTTTGACGGCGATCCCGCATCCCAGAGTCTTGATGAGATAGTCTTCTGTTATCCCGGCATGTATGCGATCTTTGTATACAGAGTCGCCCACGAATTGCGTCTTCAAGGCATTCCGCTGATTCCCAGAATCATGACCGAGTATGCGCACACAGTCACAGGAATCGACATCAACCCCGGGGCAAGAATCGGCAGGGAATTCTTTATAGATCACGGCACCGGTGTCGTGATCGGCGAGACCACCGACATTGCAGACCGAGTCCGCATATACCAGGGGGTTACCCTTGGCGCTCTGTCGGTCCCCCGCGAGTCGGACGGGGGAGACTCCCTTCGAGGTCGGAAGCGACACCCGACCATCGAAGAGGATGTGACCATATATGCTCAGGCCACAATACTGGGGGGTGAAACAGTAATAGGGGCGCGGTGTATCATTGGAGGGAACGTATGGCTCACGTCATCGGTCCCGCCCGACACCCGGGTGCTCATCGAGCCCCCCAGGCACGTGTTCAGAGAAGACAAGAACAGGAATACCGGGCCGCCCCGGGAATCGCATTGAACAAAAGAATGGACCATCTTCCAGAGTCGGAGACTTGGAAAACCCACCCAAAACCCTGATGCGATCCGGCCGGAAGCCGACCTTGCCTTTCCCTACTTTTTTTCTCAAGAAGACTTGCCTTATCCTGATCCGGGATTATCATATATCTTATAAGTTATATATATGCAGACGACAATCTTGCCCCTGGTCCAATTTGGAAGCCGGCCCCGCCGAAAGATATTCTTGACAAAAGAAGGAGGCTTTACCATGAATCAAAGTGCCGAGAAAAGGACCCTTTCCTTGGTCTGTTCCCGCGACTCACTGGACGGAGCATACCCATCGGCCGTCCTGGCTATCAACGCGGTGCGCATGGGAATGGAGGCCACGATCTATTACACTTTCAGCGGCCTGAACGTGATTCGCAAGGGGTTCGCGGAAAAACTGAAGTTTCATCCGCCCGGAACACTGGGGGCCATACCCGGGATATCCCAACTGGCCACTTCAATCATGAAGAAGAAGATCGAAAAGGCCGATCTGCCTGATCTGGCCGATCTTCTGGAAATGTGCCGGTTCGAAGGCGTCAGATTGATAGGTTGTCACATGGCCGCGACCATGTTTGAACTGGATGTTGACGCTTTTATCGAAGGAGTCGAAATCGCCAACGCAGAGGATTTCCTGAACCTGGCCATTGAATCCAACCTGTGCATGTTCACCTGAGCCCGGCTGCCGGCACCGGCGTCCGTTCATTCGGGATTGGCACAGGCTGACCTTTTTCCACGCTTAAGCCCGTGGACATGGCGCCTCGTCCGCAGTAGCGGACCGGCATCTTGCCGGTCCTGCCACCACCAGGGTCATCTCATCGGGTCGCTCA
>CAZGNL010000102.1:171-18829 GCA_964527475.1 uncultured Syntrophaceae bacterium | reverse complement strand
AGCATATCCAGTTGGAGGTGACCAAGAAGTGGGAACGGCTGGTGAAGATGTGCGATTCGAATGGAGAAAACAAATAGCCCCCAAACTACGAAAAATTTGAGGGCATTTCCTACAAAAGTCCCATGCCTGAATTTTGAGGCATGTGAGTTGCTAAAGGCTTGAGCGGTCGGCGAAAATGTCGGCCGCTCCTGGTTTCATACCAACCATCACCCCTAATAAGGGACAACGAACTACGAAAATCTTGGGGCAGCTTGTCCGTGGCTTCGCCTCGGACAGGCGTGTGAAGAGCGCGCACGCTGCGCCTGGATTCGAAGGGGGAGACCATCTCCCCCTTCGAGCATCCCCCATCGTAGGCCCCCGAGATCTTATACCAATGCGCGTTCAAACAAGTGATGAAGACCACTGCTGGGCAAGCCGGCAGTGGCACCCAAGAAACCGATCTTACTCTCTTGATTGCGCATTGGTATTACTTGCTAAATGGCGAAGCGGTATCAGCTAGAAGTCATCTTCGTCATCGGGCCATTCGATGAACGGCTCTTTCTGATCCACCATTGCGTTGACCATCATTTCCACAAGACCGGTATACCAGATTCCTGTTTTCTCAAAGACTTCGTAATTCTGCATTGCGTCTCTGATCTGGCCTTTGCAGTTGGAACACGGCGTCACGCACATTTTCCTTACCGAGGGGTCCATTTCGTCCTGGAACGCATTCAGAATCTGGCTCATTTTTTTCCTGCCCGAGACCTTGAGCTTCCAATCGGTGAAGTTGCCCGAACTCATGATCGCGAAGCCGGAGCCGCCGCCGCAACAATAGTTGTACACACCGTTGGGGGTCATCTCCCGGAAGCGCCCGGCAGGAGTGATCGCGTTTAGCACGTTGCGCTGGGGCTGGACCACGCCCATGAGCCTTACTACGTTGCACGGGTCGTGTAGGGTGCACGGAAAATCGTTCTTGGCGGCATCAAACTTGATCCTTCCACTCTTTACGATGTCCCACAGCAGGGTGTAGGAACTCTCTCGCGGGATCATCTGTTCGCCCGGCAGCAGCCGGTCAGCGATGACCGACAGAGCCTTATGAGCGTGGCCGCATTCGCCGATGACGATCTTCTTGACACCAAGGTCTTTGGCTATTTGCAGATGTTGCACAGCCACTCTGGCGAATTGAACGTCGTCGTACCAGAGGCCGTAATTGACCGCGTCATACCCTATAAGGTCCGTTGATAGGGTGTAGTTGATGCCCGCGGCATCGAAAAGAATCGCAAACGCCATGGGGTTCTCAGGCCAGGCCATAAACTCGCCGGCATTGTGAACCAGCAGAATGTCCGCGTCCTTCTTGTTGATCGGAATCTTTATCTGCTTCCCGGTCTTTTCTTCAATATCCTCTTCAAGGTACTCGATGATGTCCTTGATGGCGGCCTCTGTCATGCCGGTGCTCGAACCGAACTGGAGATGCTTGACAGAACCTTTCTCATGAATTTCAGCGGCCGCTATGTTGAGTTCCTGGCTGAACAGCTTCCTCAATTCGTGAGTAATCAGTCCGTTGTCCACGCCCACGGGGCACACCTGAGTGCAGCGTCTGCACAGGGTGCATCTGTAAGCGAGTTCTGCAAGTCGTGCAATTGTTTCCCAGTTCAGGTCAATGTCGTGTCCACGGAATCCGGCAAACAGCTTCCCGCCCGGGCTCAGGTATTTCTTTGCGATCTTGCGGAGAACGTCGGCCCTGAAGGTGGGCCTATATATGTCCTTTCCACCGCTCATCTCGAACACGGGGCAGGCCTTCGCGCATGTCTGACACTTGGCGCAGTACTCAAGGGTGAGCATAAGCGGCTGCAAGAAGGTCCAGTTGTCCTCCCGTGTCATGAGTTTCTCAAGACCGCTCAAGAACTTCTTGATCAGCTCTTCCTTCTCTGCAAGTGTCTCAGGCTTTGGCAGCGTAATCGCGCTGACCCCGTCCAAGGAGTGCTCCCACCTGATTTTCTGGTCAGCGGTCAGCTCAGCGAGCGGGTCTTCAACCAGTGTGTCATAAGGTGGGGGCAGGGGGGGCAGATCCTCATGTTTTATCTCTTGTAGCCGTTCGGCCGGCTTGGAAATTTCTTCGGGTCTCATATCGTTATCCTCCGATCATTTCGAGTCTTCTTGCGCCCATGGATTTGTGGTGGCTACATCGACCCAGGTCTTCTTGCCGCCCTCGGCGCCTATGTGCGGCGCAGCCCAGCTCACGGGATAAGCAAGATACTCTTGGATCTTGGCATCCATTGCCGGACGGCCCACGTTCGGCTCATCATCCCATTTGACCTTGTCCCACATAAAATACTTGGAAACCATGTGGGTCATGTGGGTGAACGGGAAATAAGCGCAAAATCCTGCGAACAGAAGCAGGTTGATGAAGTGCATAGTGGGCAATTCCGGACCGGGCTTGAAAGTGATCAAGCTGATCAGGTAGTTCTTTGCCAACACAAACCCCGGATCCGACAGCCATACCACAAAACCCGTCACAAAGATGGCCGCGAGCCACAACAAGTTCATGTAGTCGATAGGCGCTGAAACGTCTCTAAGCTCAGAATCGGCCAGCCTCCTAATGAACAAAGCCACCGCGCCGATTGTCCCGAGTACGAATCCGATCACAGCAAGGATCACGGTTAGGGTCTGGGCCAGCCCGGCAAGTCCGGATGCCGCGGGTGTCAGACCGAAGATCTGGAGAATCGCTCCGATCACGAGGAACGCCAGACCACCAATGGCAAGGTAAAGACCGAAGTGAAAAGGAAACGAACAATACCACAGCGGCGCGTTCTCCTCTTTGAGAGCCCTGATGAACAGGATCTCGGGAATCATGAACGCGTACTGTGCAAAATGGTTCTTGTGCCGCGGTTTTTCCCAGTGATCCAATTCCTCGTAGAACGAACCGCCGTGAGCTTTGCCCTCGTGAGGAACCGGGTACAGTTCCCACCGCACGTGCATGGGCATAGTAAAGTACTTGAGCATCTTTCTTGCAAAGCCCAGCACAAAGACCAGGACGCTTGCATAGATGATTAGCTGAAGAATGGTCATATTCTTGCTCCTTCCGGGGTGTCAACGATCAAAAGCGGTGGCAGCACGCATATCCAAATGCATCGTACACGGTTTCTTCACGAGCCGCTGTTCAGGGGCGCGTTATCGAGGAGTCGAGCATTATTGATATCAGGAATTGTCCCACTTATGAGCTTATCACCCGCCCCCAGGTGTTTCGGTGTGACCAGCTAGGTCAACAATATTCCTACCACGTTCGCATGCTTTTTTCTAGAATTATTCTACACGGGTTCTTGGGGGTTAGGGTGTGTCACAAAACAAACCTTGCAACAGGTTGCTGACGCAATTGTAGGGGCAGGCCCTTATCCACAATTCGCGGTCCGGAACGCCACCCCGGCCGCGTCCTGGGGAAGGGGGTAACCCTTCAGTCATTCAGGGAGATCTCGTAAGATGTCATTGCGAGCGCAACCAAGCAATCTCCTGCGCAGTGAATATGGGGATTGCTTCGTCGTTTCACTCCTCGCAATGACAAGTTCCATGAGAAGATCTGCCCCGCGAGACTGAAGCCTTACCAAGGGGGGATCCTGTTCCTTGATTCGTGTGGTTGGGAAAGTCGGTATGAAGATTGTGTGAAGTGGGCTCGTGCTCAGTTCTCGGCCGCACGCGGTTCCTGCTCCTCGGCAGTGTCATCCCATGACGGTTCGGAGTATTCTTCCGAGTCATCGGAACCTTCCTCTACGTAGGCGACCGGTTCTTCTGCGAAGTCGGCCCGGAAGAATCGGTCGACCCATTTCTGACCCCAGGGATCTTCCTCCAGGAAGTCGCGCAGATCGGTCACCTCTCCGAGATTCCGAAACTCGCCCCAACCGTGGTTGTCGTTCATTAGAGTCAGTTCGTGCGGCTTGTCGTCGGACCAGTCGATAAAATACGGGGAATGGGAACTCAACAACACCTGCTTGCTGGGATTCGCGTCTGCGAAGCGGTGCATCAAGCCGTAGAGGACCCTGAGTCTGCTGGGATTGAGATAGGCTTCGGGTTCCTCAACAAAGAATAGTCGCGGCTGATCGGGTAGGTTGAACAACGTACACAGGGCCAGAAACACCAGGAAGCCGTCTGAAAGCTGGGGGCCGACGAAATATCCGGACTTGCTCTCCTCCTCGACTCCGATGCCCACTTGATGGGGATCCCCGAGGTGGGGAGTGAAAATCCTCTTGATTCCGGGGATACTACGCCTAACCTCGTCAACGATGTTTCTGAGGCACTGGGGATGGTTTTTCTCAAGATGATGTATTACCCCGGCAAGGTTCTCGCCTGTGTGGTCCAGCAGGTACGATTCCTGGACAGGCGCCGGCTTCTTGATAACATCAGGAACGAAGCGATATCTCTTGATCTTGGAAAGGTACTGGGCCACCGATCGGATTTTCTTTTCAGCGTCATTCCATGCGTGGCCCTTCCTCATCTGAGCCATCTTGGATTCTCTGGCCTTCACATCTCCGATGGTGAAGAGTATTTCCCCTTGGACCTCCTGAAGAGTCTCCTCCTTTATAAGGTATTCGTTGCGACGGAGTTCCGTAAAGGTTAACGAATATTCATAATTGACATCGTCCACCTCAAGAGTGACCGAGAATTGAAGGTCCATGCTCTGGGGGTTAGGGTCATCCCTTTTCCTTCGGCTGAGCGTTTGGCGGAAAGTGAACGGCCCGGGACCGAATGCGCTGCTGAAAGGCCCTGAGGCCAAGAAACTCATCATCAGTAGAAAATTGCCCAGATTGGATTTGCCGCATCCGTTGGGACCCACGAAGACGTTCAAAGGCCTGACCTCAAATTCAGCATCACGAAAATTCTTGAAATTCTTGACACGAATACTCTTGATCATTTTCCGCTCAGTCCTTTCTTGACAATGCTTCCACGCTGTCGCCCCGATCCCTTAGAGCAGGATGGACCACCCCACTCTTTCGGGTCGATCTCCCGTGCCGGTACACGGAACCGTGCGCTGCTGAAACAGGCCGATTATGGTCCTACCGATCCCGGAGGGTTTCACTTTTCATCGAGAGAAGAGGAAATCCAGCTCATCATGGAACGAAGCCGTTTTCCAACCTTTTCAATCGGATGTTCGGCGCTTGCTCTTTCCAGGGCCTTAAATACAGGGCGACCTGCGGAATTCTCCAAGATCCAATCTCGAGCAAATTCCCCGGACCGGATCTCGGACAGAATCTTTTTCATTTCAGCCCTGGTGCGATCATCGACAATACGCGGGCCTCGGGTCATGTCGCCGTACTGAGCGGTATTGCTGATCGAATAACGCATACCGCCTATTCCGGCTTCATACATGAGGTCAACGATAAGTTTCAGTTCGTGTAAGCATTCAAAGTAGGCTATTTCCGGTTGATATCCCGCTTCCACCAGAGTCTCAAATCCAGCTTGAACCAGACTGGTCACTCCACCGCACAGGACAACCTGTTCCCCGAAGAGGTCGGTCTCAGTTTCCTCACTAAAGGTGGTCTCGATGAGACCGGCCCTGGTGCAACCGATGCCGCGGGCGTAGGCCAACGCGGTCTGACGACATCTCCCCGACGCGTCCTGATACACTGCCAGAAGTCCCGGGACACCCATTCCGTCTTTGTACTCGCGGCGCACGAGATGCCCCGGCCCCTTTGGGGCTATCATGAACACGTCAATGTCCTCAGGCGGAACGATCTGCCCGAAATGGATGTTGAATCCGTGAGCAAAGGCAAGCGCTTTGCCCTTGTCCATTGCCGGGGCGATCTTCTCGCGGTACAGGCCGGCCTGAACTTCATCGGGCACGAGGATCATCACCACGTCGCCGGTCTGAGCGGCCCTGTCCGCTTCCATGACTTCAAGGCCGTCTTCGACGACCTTTTCCCATCTGGCGCTTCCCCGCTGGAGTCCCACGATCACGCTCACCCCTGAATCCTTGAGGTTCAATGCGTGGGCATGCCCCTGGCTTCCATATCCGATTACGGCAACAGTTTTGCCCTCCAGGGCAGCCGGATCAGCGTCCCGGTCATAAAACATTTCAGCCAATTGATTTTCTCCAAAAATAGGTGTTCAAAAGAATTCACAATTTGCACGGACGCATTTTAACAAAAACCCGTGGATGCTTCAAGAATTTTAATGCGACGAAGTAATCGGTCAGTTACCGGGAGGATTCAAGTCGTAAGGGCACACCCCCGCGTTCTGCTTGGGCTTGAGACCCGAAAAATCGTAGCCCCGAAGGGGCGTTAGAAAGTAGCCCGGCGATTCATCGCCGGGTAAGTGACAGATTGTAGGATGGGGTGAGTGAAGCGAACCCCATAGATCGAGGAATTATCCGGGCGAGGTGTGGCGGGAATGCCTCGACCGATGGGATTCCCTCCGGTCATCCCATCCTACGTGCTCACGGATATCGAGATTGGTTCGTCGTTTCACTCCTCGCAATGACGGGAATGTAAAGTGTCATTGCGAGGGCGTAAGCCCGAAGCAATCTCTATCGAGACGAGAGGGCTTTGTTTCCGGGAATCCGACGTTACTTCTGAGAAGCGCTATAGGACCACTCGAAATCTTGCTTACCGCGGGGGGACACACTTCACACCGAGGCCACGCCTGAGCCACGTGCAGGCCGCTTTTGCGCTGTCGGGGCGCCCGCACGAAGACATCGCCCCCACAACGCGGCAAGGCTGTATACGCCCGGATTTCATTTGGCGATACCATACAAGAAGTCATTGGACCCGCTTGATGCCTACTACCATCGCAAGACGTGCTTCCCACAGCTTCCCGAATCATTGGATGTCCTTGAAGTCCACCCGCGTAAGTGAGGGGTTACTCTTGAAGTCAATCCTGCCGTGACATCGCTCCGATTCTGATGCGCCGGTCGGGTTTGGCGGCCACATGGTGATCAGGTCCCTGTGGTCTTCCCGGAATCGGAGGTCAAGCGCGATCGCTCCATCTTCAGCTTCAAGCCTGTGAGCTTCCACACCCGACACCGGACCCCCGGAAACCGGAATCAGAGCCCAGACCATTGCAGCGGGGAGTTTCCCGCTCACCGTGAACCGAAAACCGGCGCCGGGTAAATCGGTCCCATTGATGGAGACCCATCCCCTGGGCGGTTTTCGTGAACCGGTGTAGATCTCGATTTCAGGCGAGCACGGGCCAAGTAGCGGGGTAAGTTGGAACCCCGGTCCCCTGGCGTCCTTGAACAGGACCACGTACGTCTCGATATCAATCTCAACTCTCCCGGGGAGGAATTGCCAGCACGCGGTCAGTTCGTGTTCACCCTTCCCCGCGATCAGGTCCCGTATTATCCAGTACTCCCGGTTAACGAAGACCACGGTCCGGTAATGGCAGCTTGCACGGGATGACTCGGAATGCGCGTCAGGACCCATTCCCGGGGCACGCGCGGGTTGTTCCCACGGCCCAGTACAGACCCCGGTTGCGATTTCCAGCAAACCTTCCCTTGTCCAGGACAGGTTTTCTCCAGCAGACTGAGTCTTCTCCCGGAAACTCATTGCAGAACGATCCGGCCCCTTTCCATCTATCAGGATCATGTTGTGAGCATCCGGAGATCGGTAATAGTCGGTGAGCGGATCAGGCGCGTACGTTGTGATTCCCGGGTCCACGAGCCTTGGAATCCCCAGCGCGGCAACATCCAGGGAAAGTGCGTCCCCGTGTTGGTGGGCCGCTCCCGGAGGGCCTGCCCTAAACAGGAGGAAATTGGAGTCGGGTTCGTGACCCGACCGCATGACCGTAATACCTGCGTCGGGAAAGATAGCGGTGTCTTCCTCGGGGCGCTTTCCCTCGCGTCCGGCCGAACCGATCCAGAGCAGGTCCGGCCGCTTGAAGACCTCGCCCGCGACTCGCATCAAGGCTGTGTAATCATTGGTCGCACCGCCCGAATCGTTTAACGAAGGCCAGGTGAAGTCCGGACGACACAAGGCCGCGAGATAGTCGCAACAGCGCTCAAGCGGCGCATCGAATTCATGCGGAAGCTCCACCCCTGTCGCTGCGGCTGCCTGCTTCACCTCAATGAACGCGTGCAGGCAGATGGCATGGTACAGGGGAGAGATCTCAAAATGGACCCCGTCAGAAAAGAATTGGCTTCGGAACTCGATCCTGAGCCTCTCAAGCCCCTCCTCTTTCCATGTCGGGGCCTCCCGGAATTGCGGGAAGCAGATACCTGCGAGGGCCAGCGCGGCCGACTCCACAATGATCCAGTTGTTGGGATGCCCCCGATGATCCATAAGGCTGCGCGCGTGCTCCCAGACGGAGCAGAGCATGAGGCGTTTCGTTCCCACGTTGAACGACCCGCACGGCCACGCTATACCGATTACCCGGAGCCATTCCCTCAGCCTCCACGCCGCGGACAGCGTCTCCCATGCAGGACCCGCTCCGCCGTTGGAATCCAACGGAACCGGATTGGAAGTGATCCAACTACGGATTGCTCGATCCAGGAATTCAGCGTATGCCTCGTCATTGGTTTGCGCAAACGCCCGGACCGGCGCTCCCATGAAGTGGTGCCTATTCAGAAAATGGGTCCATTCCAGGATTCCATGCGGATCCGCATCCCAAGGGATCGGATCGGGAAGCCTCTGACCCATGATGCGGCCACGAAGTATTTCCTCGGGGTTTTCAATTGGATAAGGATGGGGGGGTGGGATCAGGAGCGCGGGATTGTCGGGAGCATAAGCGCCACAAAATGTCCATGCCGATCCCAGGTCGCCCGGGCCCACCTGCCCCCCGCTCGGAGTACCACCGAAGAATTTCGTCACCCCGGGCACGTCTCTTTGGAGCACTTTCCCCAGGCCCTGCTCGCTCAGCCTGGGCCCGTCTACGGTTTCGCGGAACTCCCCATCAATGGACCTTATCTTGACCCGGATGTGGTCCGTTGAGGGGTCCGCCTTCTCACGCGCGATCACAAGCGCCAATTCACGAACGTTCTGCCAACCTTTTGGAGACCCGTAAGAACCGAAGCTCTCGCGTGGAAACTTCAGAGTCATCCATTCTCGTGGAGGAAGGTACTCCCGCCCCCCGGAGACTGAGACAGGCGACTGATCCTCTTTTTCACATGGAGACAAATGGGTAAGTTTTGACCCAACGAGCAGAGGTCCTGCCGAACAGTTGAGAATCTCAACACACAGCTGATTGAATCGAGACAGATCATTGGGAGAGTCAGGAAGGGTGACGCTCAACCGCGCGGGGGAGACAAGCTCCACAGAGTCTCCTTCGCGGACCGCGCCTTTGACTCGGACCAGTTCAGGCGCGCTGAAGAGCCGTTCCCTGAAAGAGGTTACATCCTGCTGGAAGTAGTGTGGGGGAAGTCCGGGATCTCGCATTAGGGTTTGTGGGGGTCTTTTTCGAGATGACGCGCTCGCCGTGTCTCAAGATCTTCTAAGATGGATTTCCCTATAGCGTATTTGTCGAACTTGAGTGATACCTTTTCCACGGGCCGATCGAGGAATTCCAGTATCCGATCGGTCGTCCCATTGGAGAAGATCTCATCCTCCGTCATCACCGTAATGTTGTCCAGTGGGAGGCTTTGCACCCGCTTCTCTTGCTCGCCTCCTCCGTGGCTCTCGGGCACAAGAATGGTTTTGGCGCCGGTGAGGAGGATCTCGTTGAATGTATTGTATCCGGCTCTTGAGATTATCAAATCCGAGTGGTGCATCAAGTCCACCAGATCGGGGGTAAACGGCAGAAACCGCACATCCTCGTTGGTCGGATCATTACGCAGGGCCCTGGCGGCCTCCCTGTCCAGATAGGGATCGACAACTATAACCACCTGGTAATCGTCATTCAGGCGGCTGTCATGAAAGATTTTCAAGAGCCTTTGCGAAAGATCGAACACTCGGCGGTTGCGCCCAAGAGAGATCAGAATGACTTTCTTGTCCGGCAGTCCAATTCTGTGCAGGGCCTGACGCCGGGTCGGAAGTTCTTCATGGGTCTTGTTGGTGATTTTTCCCAGGTAACGGATCTTGCGTTCCAGATCCGGATCGTCGCCCAGGTATTGCTTGTTCACATCCACCACTTCCCTGTCCTCGAGCACGAATATGACGTCATAGAGC
Source organism: uncultured Syntrophaceae bacterium (assembly GCA_964527475.1). Lineage (GTDB taxonomy): Bacteria > Desulfobacterota > Desulfomonilia > Desulfomonilales > Desulfomonilaceae > CAZGNL01. The sequence continues at coordinate 8,765 of CAZGNL010000102.1, read as the reverse complement.
GCGCCCACATCCACTGAACCGGACCCATGCCTGGGATTCTGATACGGTATTTGCAGAAACGGCGCCCACTTCAAGATACCACGGCAGATATGAGCGAGCACAAAATCTCTGGCTCCACCATTGCGCAACCATTTCTTCATAATCAGAGGGATGAGTTCGCTCATCTGCCCGGTCATGTTGTGTTCGATTATCAGAACGTCGGGTTCGAAAAAGTCAAACGCGTCCAGGATCATACGCTGGCGGAAATCGACTATTTCCTCCAGATCGAAACCTCGCAGATACCGGGGCCGCAGGGGGGTGCCTTCCTGGTCTATGTCCAGCTTCATGGAGGGGAGTTTGACCACTTCGATGCCGTCAGCGAAGAAGATGTGCGGAATTGACGTCCCTGATATCACGAGGAAATCTATGTCCGGCCTCCATCGCCTGATGCCGGAAATGACCGCTCGGACTCGAACCGCGTGTCCAAGTCCTATTGAGTTGTGGGTATATATGAGTATTCTTTTTATGTTTTCCTGGTTCATTCGGTGAAGTCCTATCCGGCTATACCGCGCATCCCAGGGCGTCGCATCCGGTGAGTTCCAGCGAATCCGCGAAATGGCACGCCACCAGGTGGTCTGTTTCCACCTCAATCAGTGATGGGACCTCGGTAGCGCAGACCTCCTGTGCGTACATGCACCTGGGATGAAACGCACACCCGGGCGGGGGGTTGATGGGATCCGCAGCTTCCCCTTTCAAGATTATCTTTCGACCGGCCAGTTCCGGGTGCGTGCTGGGCACATTGGACATGAGGGCCTCGGTATAAGGATGCCTCGGCCTGGAAAAAAGAGGTTCCGCAAGTCCCTGCTCCACGATCCGGCCCACGTACATCAAGACTATTCTATTGCTGAAGTGTCGGACAATACCCAGGTCATGAGAAATAAACAAATAGGACGGCCCCAGCTTTTCCTGAATTTCCAGGGCCAGATTTATGATCTGCGCCTGCACCGACACGTCCAAGGCGGAAGTGGGCTCGTCAGCCACTACCAGCGCAGGATTGAGCGCAAATGCTCGGGCAATGCTGATTCGCTGCCGCTGACCACCGGAAAAAGCATGGGGATAGCGGCTCAGATGATGGGTCTTCAGACCGACCAACTGGACAAGCTCACGGACGCGTTCTTGCAGCTCCTTTCCCCGTGCGACCTTGTTTACGACCAGGGGCTCTGCCAGGATTTCTCTCACCGTCATCCTGGGATTCAACGACGCAAAGGGGTCCTGAAAAACCATCTGAATGAAGGGCCTGAGCGAGCGCATTCGGCCTGAATCCAGTTGGGTCAGATCAACCCTCGGCTGTCCGTTGGGAGGCTGGAACCAAACGCTGCCGGAAGTCGGACGGTAAGCCCCCATTATCAGACGCCCCACGGTGGTCTTGCCACAACCTGATTCTCCCACCAGCCCGAGGGTCTCGCTGCTGCGGATGCTGAAACTCACACCGTCGACCGCTTTGACGTACCCGGTCACTTTCCTGAACACTCCCTCACGTATAGGGAAATGCTTTTTCAGGTCTTTTACTTCGAGAAGGATTTCTGATTCAGCCAAGGTTCAAACTCTCAGGCCACCACACACGTGCGGACAGGCCACGTAATGCCCATGGGCTATTTCGGTAAATGGGTAGACTTCGTTCCCGCAATCCGCATCGGTCCCCGCTTCGGAGCATCGCTCCACAAAAGGACATCCCCTTATGAATGCATGCGGATCAGGTAGTGTCCCCTCGATTGTGGCGAGCTTGCTGCGAACGGGAGTGTCTATTCCCGGCACCGACTTCAGAAGCGCCCTGGTATAAGGATGGGCAGGCTCCTCAAAGAGCAAATTCACCGGGGCCTTCTCCATGACTTTACCGAAATAGACCACCAGCACATCATGGCTGATTTCCGCGATTACTCCAAGATTGTGGGAGATGAAAAGTATCGCCATCCCGAATTCCTCTTGAAGACTCTTGAGGAGTTCCAGGATCTGTGCCTGTATGGTGACATCCAGAGCCGTGGTCGGTTCATCCGCTATTAGTACCCGCGGATTGCAAACCAGGGCCATTGCAATCATCGCCCTCTGCCGCATTCCGCCGGACAACTCGTGCGGATAAGCGTTGATACGTACTTCCGGCCTGGGAATCCCCACCTTTCCCAGCATCTCCGTGGCCCTGTCAAGGGCTTCCGATTTGGAAACATCGGAGTGAAGCATCACCGCTTCCACGATCTGGTTGCCGACCGTGTGTACCGGGCTGAGAGAGTTCATCGGCTCCTGGAATATCATTGCCACGTCCCGGCCGCGTATGGCCCGTGCCGCACGGCTCCTCCGCTTCAGGGAAACAACATCGAGTCGGTTCGGCTCACCGTTGTGGTTCTCGGTCTGAAGGAGGATCTTGCCTTCCAGGATTCGTCCGGGGGGCGGCACTATGCGGAGGATAGATTGGCCGATCACGCTCTTCCCTGAACCGGATTCACCCACTATTCCCAGTGTCTTGCCTGCTTCCAGTGTGAAGCTCACACCGTCCACCGCGCGTACCACTCCTTCATCCAAAAAGAAATGAACCTTCAGGTTTTCCACTTCCAGGACCGGAATCATCGGAATTACCTCGAATAAGGATCCACAGCGTCTCGCAATCCGTCTCCCACGAAGTTGAACGACAGAACGGTCACGATCACGAATATCACCGGTATCAGGAGCCACGGATACAGGGCAACAGTGGTTATGTTCTGGGCTTCTTTGAGCAAGACCCCCAGGCTCGTTATCGGAGGCCGAAGACCGACGCCCAAGAAGCTCAACGCTGTCTCGGCAAGTATCATGCCGGGTATGGCCAAAGTCACCATGACGATGATATGACTGGTGAAGGAAGGGAGCATATGGCGGAAAATGATTCGAGCGTGCCCCGCGCCCGCGAAATGCGCGGCCATGACAAAGTCCTCTTCACGCAAGGCGATAAGCTTGCCCCGGGTCATCCTGGCCAGATCGGTCCAACCTACCAGAGACAGGATTATCGTGATCGCAAAATAGACCTTCAGCGCAGGCCAATGAGGCGGCATAGCCGCTGAAAGCCCCATCCAGAGTGGGATCGATGGAAAGCAACGAATAATCTCCACCGTTCTCTGAATCAGACCGTCGGCCCATCCGCCCACATAGCCTGAGATGCCCCCGAGGACCAACCCCAGGATCAGGCTCAGCGCCACCCCGAACATACCGATGGAAAGCGATATCCTGCTGCCGTAGAAGCAACGGGAAAACATGTCCCTACCCATGCGGTCGGTGCCGAACAGAAAGATCGTGCCGGGGGCGTCCACGCCAAAGAGATGCAGGTCACTCTCCCACAGACCCCACATTTTGTACTTGTCGCCCCTGACGAACAAACGGATCGGATAGCGTTTTCCGGGGATCTCCTCGTATCGTATCTGCTGGGTCTCCACATCGACCTCCATGGTCATGCCTGTCACAAAAGGCCGGTGGAGTCGCCCCTGCTCATCGAAGACCTTGATTCTCGTAGGAGTCGAATAAATCGAATCAAAATGGCGGTGATCCAGCGCGTACGGCGCCAGAAATTCACAGAATATGGAGCATCCGTACAGAATGATCACCAACCACAGGCCGATCATTGCCAGTAAGTGCTTCTTGTACCGCCACCAGATCAATTGCCTTGTGGACGCGTCCAGGTATTTTTGTTCCTTTTGCGTGTTCTCGTTCATAAGCCCTCACGCGCTTCAAATCGAATTCGCGGATCCACCCACGCAAGCAAGATATCGCTTATCAAAGTTCCCACGACCGTCAGAATGCTCAGCAGCATTATGAAACTGCCGGCAAGGTGCATGTCCTGATTTAGCAGTGCGTTCAAGAGAAGAGGGCCGGTAGTGGGTAGATTCAGCACCACCGCTGTGATGGCGATACCGGATACCAGCTCCGGCAATGTCCACCCTATTGTGCTCACCAGGGGATTGATGGCGATTCTGACCGGGTATTTCAGAATTACGCGTAACTCCGAAAGACCCTTGGCTCTCGCTGTTGTGACATACGGCTTCCTGAGCTCGTCCAGGAGGTTGCCTCGAATTATTCGAATGAACTTGGCAGTGTGCGCGGTACCCACGATGACCACCGGAATCCACAGATGCTTGAGAAGATCCCATGCCCTTGCCAAAGACCAGGAAGCGTCGGCGTACTCCGGTGAAAAGAGACCACCGATGCTCATACCGAGATACGCATAGGACATCCATAAGAGTATCAGAGCAAAAAGAAAATTCGGCGTCGCCAGACCGATGAAACCCACCAGAGTCAGTATGTGATCCAACCAGGAATACTGACGAACAGCGGAATAGATCCCGATCGGAATGGAGACCATCCACGTGAATACCAGGGTGGCAACGGAGATCAGAATGGTCAAACCGAGCCGTTCCCCTATGAGATCTGCAACCGGTTTGTTCCATTCAAAGGAATGCCCGAAATCCCCGTGCATAAAATTCCAAGCCCACTGAAAATACTGCACGTACATGGGCTGTTCCAGCCCGAAGCGCCGCTTTAAGGTGTCCAATTCAGCCTCATCGACAGACTCGCCGCTCAGCCTGAGTTCTTCCAAATATTCGGTGAGGAAGTCCCCCGGGGGAAGCTGTATGATGACAAAAGATATCACTGAGATGGCCACCAGAGTGGGTATCATGATCAAAATGCGGCGAATGATATAAGCCATCATGGCGGCGTTACCCGGAATCGGCCTAGGCCGATTCGTCTTCAGATGTGTAAGTTTGGTGAGGCGTTCGGCGCAGAATGCCGCGCCCAAGGGTCCTCACCCCGCGCCTCCCCCGGAGGGAACGGGTCAGGGCATATGCGTTAACCTAAGACTTCAAACCCGGTTTCTCAGTTCGTCATTCCGGCGAACGCCGGAATCCAGTTTTTCATGATAAGAGCCTGGACCCCGGCTTTCGCCGGGGTGACGGTCGGGAATACCCCACTTGGATGATCCCATTGTCAGTGCGCTTCTTAGGCTTATTGAAGCTAAGTTAACGCACATGACGGGTCAGGGTGAGGGGTTCGGGCCACAGAATCCATTCTCAATGCCCGGCGCCACAGAGAATCGTAACATTGACGGCAACGGCTGGTCAAGGATCGGCAGGTCGCCGACCCGGTACCGGGCCGTCTATCTCTATTTCTCGGTCATAAAGAACTGCTCAGGATGGATCGGCCCCGGATTGGGATAGATCCAACTCTGAAAATCCTTTTTCGCCACATTGTGGAAGTTCTTTGTTACCACATAGTAATCCGGCGGCGTGTGAACCAGCCCGATCACCCACAGATTCTTCTCATTGGCCTCAAGGATTTTCCGAAACAACTCCTTCTTCTTTTCATCGGACGCGGTAACAACGATTTCGTTATACGTGTCCATTATCTCTTTGATTTCGGGCGGTGGTTCTTCTCCTTTGGTCCCGCCGCTCTGGAACCACTGGCCGAAAAAAGGCGCATTGAGGCTTTCAGCGCTGTACGGAAAATACCATCGTGGTTCGAGCACGGGTTCCATGCCGCCGTCTCCGGGCCACAGGGCCATATCGTGAGCAGCCGTCTGAACACGCTGCCGGAAAAGCCCGCGGGAGTCTGACTTCACTTCCGCGTCGATTCCCACTTGCTTGAGGTTTGACGCCAGGATTTCCGCGGCATCGACCCAACTCTGAATTGAGGCCATCACCTCCAGGGCAATCTGGAGCGGCTTGCCGTCGGGTCGCAGGAGCTTGCCGTCCTTACCGGGCTTCAGACCCATTTCCTTCAGAAGCGCGGCCGCTTTGGCAGGATCGTGTTTGGTGTAGGCCTTCTCGTAAGTCGGGCTGTAGAAGGCCGATTGCTTCAGCGGAGCGGCCTGTCTCGGGTCGCCTTTGCCCCGATAAATGATCTTGTTGATCTCAGTCCGGTTGATGGCGAGGGAGACCGCCTTGCGGAATCTGGAATCCCACATGATTTTCTTCATCACGGGGTCCCGGTGATTGAGGTTAGGCGCCAGCAGCAGTCCCACCGAGGCTGTGGAGACCTTGGGAACGAGCTTGTACTTACCCTGGTCCAAATTAGCGAGCAGCAGAATGGATTTCTGCATCCCTCCCAGGCGACGGCCCTGCATGTCGATTTCACCTGCCACCGCCTTGAGCAATATCGTTTGAGACTCGGCCTGAAGCTCATGGACGATCCTGTCGATGTAGGGAAGCTGATTTCCCTTGGTGTCTACCTTCCAATAATAGGGGTTGCGTTCCATGACAAAACGCGTGGCAGGCGCGGGAACCTTTGTGATCCAGGCGCACATGGAAGGCATCTTGTCCGTAATGAACAGCGCATGACGAATGCTCGACGCATCCTGAAACAGCTTGACCCACGAGGAAACGTTCTTCTCCTTCAGGAGCGCCTCAAGCTCGTCAGGCTTGACATATTTCTTATGAAACTTCTTCAGATAATGCTTTGGCTTGGTAACAAGGGCCATCCCGTGGGGGCAAGCCAATTGCTGCACGAAAACACCGTAAGGCTTGTCGAACTCGAACCGGATCGTGTAGTCGTCTATTTTGGTCACTTTCGGAGGAACTCCGGTGGGGCCGAGCCATTTGGGAATCGAGGTAGTCAGTTCCTTGTTCAGGAGGATATCTTCAAAATAGAACAGTATGTCGTTCGCGGTAAAGGGTTCGCCGTCGGACCACCGGGCGCCCTTTACGAGATGAAAAGTAAATATTCGGCCGTCCTTTTCGATCTCCCATTTGCGGGCTAAGTTGGGAACAATTTTGTGATCCGGGCTCCATCGGACCAGGGGATCGTACAATATTCGGCGGGCCCCGACCAAATCTGAGAGCCCGATATACGCGCGGCGCCAGGAGCCTCCATAGACTCCGACCTTCTCCACGGGTGTGATCACCACCGGTGACGGGGGCAGCCGCTTACCTACCGCGGGCAGTTTCTTGTCTTTGACCAGCTTGGCAAGCATGGGAGCTTCATCAAAAGCAAAAGCCTCCAGACACAATATGCCGGGAATTAGCAATAACAGCGCTGCCGGCCCTGCAACGAGTTTAGAAAATCCCATCCATCTTCTCATTATAGTTCCTCCTCAGATTCTGCTCGATTCGTATGCCTGCTCGCTCGGCTGAAATTTCCCGGTCATTTTACCTCCGGCTTCCCGGATGAAACCCGAATCCTCCCCTGGATTGGGTCCTCTCCTGCTACCGGTCAAGCCCTCAGCACAGAGAAATTACTAGAACGGGATATCGTCTTCCGGAGGCGGCGCTTGATAGGATCTTTCCTGAGGTTTTTCCGACGGCTCTTGGGAATCACGGGCATTTGTACCGGACCGCGGGGAATCGCTACCACGGTCGTCGGAATATCCTCCACCTCCGAGCATGATCATGTCACCGGCAACGATTTCCGTTGTGGTCCGCTTGGCGCCTTCCTGATCTTCCCAGTCGCGGGTCTGTATCCTGCCCTCAATATAAACCTGTTTGCCTTTGCTGAGGTACTCTCCGCAGATTTCGCCCAGTCGTCCCCACGCTATAATCCGGTGCCACTCGGTCCGTTCCTGATCATTACCGTCCTGATCGCGCCACCTCATGGACGTGGCCAATGAGAAAGTGGCCATAGCCCGTCCTGATCCGGTGTAGCGAACCTCCGGATCCCTGCCCAGTCGTCCCAATAACATCACCTTGTTCAGAGATCTCGCGGCCATAAACGCCTCCCTGAAAAAAACCTGCTCCACAGGTTTGCAAAAACCGTTGATACAATTACCTTGAAAAGGTTATCCTCACCGAAAAGGCAACCGGTTGTCAAGGCCAAAGGTCTATGATAACCCACCGGTGTACGCGATCCCTCACAGGGACCGGCCTCCATGAGACGCGGACAGATCCTAATAAGAGTCCTCCTTGTTCGCGAAGGCGCCGGCACCAGGTGGGGGAGGCGGAGCCTCCCGGCATGCATACCCAGGCAGAGCCTGGGAACGAGAGGAAAATGCCGGAAACGCGCCGGGTCCCTGACGTAGGGGCGACGCATGCGTCGCCCTCTTGGATGGTCGGTCAGTGACGGAACTCGAAGGACTCCCCAGCTCATCCATTTTTGAGGATCGCCTTGACAATACGAAAGAGAATAGCTCAAATCCTCAGAGAAACCGAAGTCACCACTCGTGACATCTCCCGTATGCTCGGGATCAGAGAGAAAGAGGCGCTCGAACACCTACCCCATGTGCAAAGATCGGAAGGGAACAGCGTTTCCATAATCGCCCACCCCGCGGAATGCCTGGATTGCGGCTTTGTTTTCAAGAAACGCAAACGCTTCACCACTCCGAGTAGATGCCCGGTCTGTAAATCCGAACACACCAGCCCACCGATTTTCGCAATCAAGGAAAACAGAGGAAAGAGGGGGAAGAGTTTGGAGCAGGCGGATTCGGAGTGAAGAGTAATCCGGGGGGACCTTTTCTCGGTAGCTGCTCCGCGCAGGGCGATTTGGTCAACTTGAGGTTTGGTTCCTTTTACTCGAAGCACGGATATGTCGTGCAGGCTTATTGGCCCCACGCCGAGTGGCTGCTCCGCGCAGGGCGATTTGGTCAACTTGAGGTTTGGTTCCTTTTACTCGAA
>CAZGNL010000102.1:0-71 GCA_964527475.1 uncultured Syntrophaceae bacterium | reverse complement strand
TATGTCGTGCAGGCTTATTGGCCCCACGCCGAGTGGCTGCTCCGCGCAGGGCGATATGGCCACCTCGAGGT
>CAZGNL010000101.1:0-18841 GCA_964527475.1 uncultured Syntrophaceae bacterium | reverse complement strand
AATCCAGTCATCTTTGGAGGGGAGACTCATCTCCCCTCCAAACCACCCCATACGTGAAGCCGCAAGGGGGTGGTTCTTTCACGGGACTTTCATGCGAATGCGCGATCAACCGAGTAGTACTCAAACACTGCTGGGCAAGCCGGCAGTGGCGCTCAAGAACTGATTGTCACTTATTTGAAAGCGCATCCTATAAAAGTCCTCTCTTTTCGCGAAGGCGCCGGCCCCAAGTAAGGGAGGCGGAGCCTCCCGGTATGCGTTCCCAGGCAGAGCCTGGGAACGAGAGAAAAAGACTTTTATGCTTTGTTCTCGGTTTCTTGCGATGGTAAGGGTATCACATGCCGAACCGGAGCCCTCTCCGCGATTTCTTTTTCTTCCCGGCCACTGCATCAACCACCACCTTGTCCCCGGGCTTCAACTCATTTGAGAAGACCTGTGCCTTGCCGGACCCCACAACGCCCCGCCGGACCGGGAGCGGCCTGATGCGGTTCCGTGAGTCGAGCCTCCAGATCCGTCGTTGACCGGGCTTGAGCGCGGGGAGTTTGGGTAATTTCTTGCCCGGGAACGATTCCAGGGGCGGCACAAACCGAAATGCCTGATCCGGCAGCAAGAGCGTGTTTCCGACTTCGCTTAGCAATATCCTCACATTGGCGGTCATCCCGGGTCTTAGCTTGAGATCCTTGTTGTTCACGTCCAGGACGACGTTGTACGTGACCACGTTCTGTTGAACCGTGGGCTCATTTCGGATCTGATTCACCGACGCCGAGAAGGTCAGATCAGGAAAAGCGGGAACAGTAAAAACAGCCTTTTGGCCCATTGCGACCCGACCAATGTCAGCTTCATCCACATTGGTGTTCACCTGCATGCGGGTGAGATCTTCAGCGATCTTGAACAATATCGGCGCCTGAAAGCTTGCGGCCACGGTCTGTCCCTCATCCACGCTTCGAGACGTGACCACGCCGTTGACCGGAGTTGTTATCCTTGTGTATTTGAGTTGCAGTTCGGCTTGCTGGAGCTTGGCTTCCGCTTGAAGGACCCGCGCTTTGTCCACCCCGACCTGAGCCCGGGCCGCGTCGGTCTTGGTTTGCGCGGTGTCGAATTCGCTCTGGGATATGGAATTCCTCTTGAGCAGCCCCTCCTGCCGCTTGACATTCCGCTCCTCGTTGACGAGGGTCACCTCAGATTTCACCAGACCCGCCTTTGCAGCCTCCAGGTCGGCCAGAGCCTGGTCCACCTTGGCCTGGAAGGTCGCGGGGTCTATGAGAGCGATCAGAGCCCCCTTTTTCACCCTGGTCTCAAAATCCGCGTGCAGTTCCTTGATTCTTCCTGAAACCTGGCTTCCCACCAGCACTTCCACCAGGGGCTTCACAGTGCCCGTGCATGTTATCTCCGCGGTGAGCGCACCCTTTTCCACAGGAACAGTAATGAATTGAAGCCCCGGCTCCTTTTCAGGTTTTCCTCCAAAGGCCAGATAGAGCCCGGCAATCACAACAACGATCACTATTGGAATGATGATTCTCTTCAAATCGGGTCTCCACGACGGTCGGGGTTCACAGCGGCACCGGGCCGGCTATGGTTTTCAGGCCTGTGTCATAGTCGAAACGAGCTTGTCCACCTCGCGGTAGAATTTGTCAAAGGAGAGGCATCTTTCGCGACAAAGATCAATGTCCATGTTCTTAAGCAGAGTGGGCAAGTGGTTGGACTTATTGTATCTTCTGCCGTGAATCATGTTCTTGGACAATTGGCCGCTGCGACCTCCGGGATGACGAATACTCTCGGGTTCCTCAGGGGCATCGGCTCCCTCGCGAATGCCGCAAATACCGCGCAAAGATTTCTTGGCGCCCAGAGGCCAACACTCAATGACCTTATTTGCCAGGACCACACTCACGGGCAAGTTGGTTGCCTTCTTGGCCCGCGCAATCAACGTCTGAGACATTTCGACCCGACAGTCGTCATCTACATCCAATAGAACCAATAGTGCTGCTACGTGAGAACCACGCTTTTCGGCATCCCTCACTGCCGAATTCATTGCGCGTTCCAGGTTCCCCTCCTTGATGACCCGGTAGCGGTTCACCCTGAACGGCCTTGCTATACTGATTCCTGTGGCGCCTAGCTTATCATAGATGATTCGCTCCAAGAGGCCACGGATCGCTTTCTGTTCGGATTTGCCTTCGACGATGGTGGCCAAAGCACGGATCATTGTTGCTGACCGTCCGTCGCAAAAGGTACGCCGAACAGATCGATGTCCCGGGATGAGCGCTCTATTTGGACAGGATCGGGAGACAACTCATCAACGCTGAGAAGCTCTCCAGGTGTGTACAAGTGTTCTTGAATAGCTGTGCGGTCCTCAAGTGACACAGGGGCGATGGATGTAGTCCCCCTATGCCATTTGACCACCTTGATCTGGTTCTCTCGAAGCTCCTTGTAGTCTAGTAGATCCGGGCTATGACTAGTTATCAAAACCTGTTTGTCGTTTGAAGCATCGATGAGAACTTCCATGATCATGTCGGCCAGCGCTGGGTGGATTGTGGCTTCCGGCTCTTCGATTCCTACCACAGAGAGAATTGCAGGCTGGCACACAGCCAAGAGCACCCCCAAAGCACGCAACGTTCCGTCGGACATGTTCAGTGCGGTGAAATCCACGGGCTCCTGTAGACCCAAGTCTTGCCGAAACCAAATGGTCTGCTGATGACCATACGGGCCGCCGGCAACCCCTTCAATGCCCTCCACCACATTCTCCATGCATCCCGTAAAGAGATCCAACTGGTGACTGCCTGAACTGAACTTGAAAAGATTCTTCAGAATTGCGGCGGAATTGCTGCCGTCCTCCTTGAGATAACTGCCCGGATCCGGCGGCTGTGGATGACGCAGCTTCACAGGGTCAATGCAATAGAACCGCATGGACGCAAGGAACCCCCAAAGGGGCGCAAATTCCTCAGCGCCCGCTATCAAGGGCAGGGCGAGTCTGTCGGGCACCAGATTCATCCGAATGCCTGGAATTTCCTTAACGAACCTCCCGTTGCGGATTTCGTACTCGTGTTTGACCCCGGACGCTTCTCGAACCACGCAGCGCTCCCGAGAAAGGAAAAAGCTATTCCACTCTCTCCAGACTATTTCAAACGCGTAGTCAGCCTCTAGACCATCGGCCAAGTCAACTACTAGACGAAATGCCATATGAGCTGCGTCGCAGATCGAACGATCGAGAAATTCCTGCATCCCCTCATCAGTCATGGGTTCCTTGGGAAATTTGATCGGTTCCCTTCGCTCTAGACGGCTCATAACCTGAGACATTCCACCTCGCTTGTTGAGAACTACCTCCATAGGCTCCGTGAGGCACTCTTGGACAAACGCAAGCGCGTCGATGAAATTGCTCTTGCCTGACCCATTTGGCCCTACGAAGACATTGAATGGTTCAAGCTCCACCGAAAGGTTGGTAAGGCTCTTGTAGTTCTTGATTTGGACCAGGCGAATTCGAGGGATCATTGTCTGTTCAGCCTTATGACTTTCTTGGGTTTCAGTCATTTTATTGTGCCACACGTTGCAGATCGGACTCAACCATAGTGATGCGCATTGATATTCGGCGCCGCGATCACCCTCCCCCCGCGCCTATAGGCGTTAACTTAGACCGTTCTGACGAGATGTTCCGGAGGAACATTGGATAGCAGCCCGGCGATTCATCGCCGGGTATGCCGCTCCTACCAACCGGCCCGAGTCCCGGAGGGACGGCTGAACTCCGACAAGCAGGGAAGGAATTTCAGTCGTCCCTCTGGGACTCGGGAGTTGCCCTGTAGGGACAGCGTACCCCGGAATGAATTCCGGGGCTACTATCAGGAGTCCCTCCGGGACTCGCGGTCTGTTCACCACGTTAGTGCCCATGTCCCCTCCCGTCGTCGAAGGGGGGGAGGCGAAAACCCTTTCCCCTGGCGGGAGAGGGAGCAAGCGGATTTGCCGCATTCACCGTTGGAAAGGCTCCTACGAAACGATGTACTAATGATCTCACTACACATCTTTGCTTCCTGGACTAGACGCCGGAGGAGTGATCCCGCGTCCCGCTGAACGTCGCGGCTGTACGATCCGGATCCCATGCTCGACGCCACAAGCCGTAGAATAGCACAATTGGCAGCGGGTTCGGGTTTTCGGCGCGGGGTGAACCAAAGGTTTCGCGGGCAATCGTACGCTCTTGTCATGTCGATCATTTGGATTTTTCGTCCCCTTGTATTCGGCCGTCTCGCATGGTGATTCGTCGGTGGGTGAATTGGGCTACTTCCGGATCGTGGGTTACGAGGATAAAGGTTATCTTTCGTTCCTGGTTCAGCTTTCGGAACACGGTAACGATCTCGTTGCTGGTTCGGGTGTCCAGGTTCCCGGTCGGCTCGTCTGCGAGGATGATTTCGGGTCGGTTCACGATGGCCCTTGCGATGGCCACTCTCTGTTGTTGTCCACCTGAGAGCTGGGTCGGCAGATGATGAGCCCGGTCGTCCAGTCCGACCAGACTCAGGGCCTCGCGGGCCATAGGGGAGCGTTCGGTCGATCGGACTTTTCCGTAGATAAGTGGGAGTTCAACGTTGGCAAGCGCGTCTATTCTGGGGAGGAGGTTGAATCCCTGAAAAACGAAACCAACCTTTCTGTTTCTGAGGTCAGCCCTCTGATCCCTCCCTAATTTGGAAACATCTTCACTGTCAAGGAGGTACGTTCCCGAAGTTGGAGCGTCAAGACACCCCAGAATGTTCATCAGCGTGGACTTACCGGAGCCGGAAGGACCCATTATGGCAAGAAACTCACCAGAGTCCACGATCAGATCTATCCCTTCGAGGGCAGGGACCTCTATGTCACCCGTCTTGTAGACCTTTGTAAGTCGCTGTGTGCGGATCAGGGACAAGGTTGTGGTCCTCGATTGGGGGTCCTACAGCAGTTCTCGCAAGCTCTCACGGATTCGCAGACTGGAAAGTCTGCGCCACAGGAAGAAGTTTCGGAGGAATCCGGAATTAATTTCGAGAACCGCCATATTTACGGGAATCCGGTTTGCGGTATATTTAATCATGAAAATGGTTGCTCAACAACAACGAAGCTGACTCGCGGGCAAGTATTCACTTACGCGGGGGCAATGGCAGGATGTCATTGCGAGCGCAGCGAAGCAATCTCCTGTGCGCCGGGTATGGGGATTGCTCGATGAGAAGATCTGCCCCGCGAAATTGAAGCCTTACTCTTTGGGCGCGACCCGTCCGCGAGGCTAGGATGGACAGGACGGACGAGGAGCCGCAGCAACGGCGCTGTCGGTCAGGTTTGTTGGACCATTATTTCCCGGGAATTCGAGTTTCCAGAGCGATCTTGATCCTGTCCTTGAGTTCGGCAAGATCGGAGCTTTTCACCACATAGTAATCCGCTGCAACGGATTTGAGATCCACCTTGAAGCTCGAATACGCGGAGTTGAGAATTACCGGCAAGTCATAGTGTTTCTTTCTGATCTCCTGGAGTAGGTCGAGCCCACTGTATTCTTTCATTTTGATGTCCAACACAATGCAGTCCGGCGCCTCTCTCTTGACGATTTTCAGCAAATCCTTCCCGTCTGAGAGGGTAACAACCTCGTATCCTTCATCTTCCAATTCCATGGAATAGAGCATCCGGATTCCTTCTTCATCATCCACTACAAGTATCTTTGCCATGTCAGGCTCCTCTGAACAGATGTGCTACACGGTGCGTATCGGTCATCCCGAAAACCACCGTTCCAGAAGATACGGTTTCGTCTTTTCGAACTGGAGGCACTGTTCCTCGATAATTTCTTCCACCTGATGAGTGTTCATGGCCTCGGTCTCCAGCACGAATGAGAGCGTTTTGCCGTAGAATAGGGGCATCAGCCCGGTGAGCAGGTCTTCGTGAGGAAAGACCTGGTTTTTGTAGGCCCAAGCGAAATCATAGATAACTTGGGCCCACAGGACCGTGGGAAATTCGAAAGCTTCACGGGGAAGACCTGCAACCTCCAGCAGTTTCTCGTGGCATTCCGGTTTGAGGATAGCCGTGTACATGTCGGCTTGAGACCTGACGCCGACATCAAACTCGTTCCAGAGGGCGTCCGCGTCCACTTTGACCGGCGGAGGCACCTCGATCTCGCCAAGCCCAAACCCAAATATTGCCGTAGGCTTACTCCACTTTACCTCTCGCCAAAAGGTCTCATGACCGCGCATGAGTTGGAAGATAGTCCCCACCACGTTCCGGAAGATCTGGGCGGTCCCTGCCGCGGTGTCTTTGATTTCGTGAATCCTGGGCCCTCCCATAAAGGACTGGGTCATCTCCACTCCACTGCGCATGGCCGTGGTGCTCATCCATACGTCGATGCCGAAATTCAGGACCGCTTCGTCCCATTCCTCGGTTTCCGCGAACTTCCGGGCCATCTCCCCCGAGAAGCCGAACTCGCCTCCTATGGGTTGACGGATCCGCCTGCCGTAAAGGGCTCGTGTAAGAGGGTAGGCGATATTGTTGGTGACAGGCCCCTCGTATTTGTGACGGACATACAAGGGCGCCACATAGTGGGAATCCTCGAAGATCGGCTCTCCGAGATTTCGTATCCAACGGGGTGTAATGCTCTTGAGGTCGGCATCCAGGACTATGACGGCCTTGGCTGATAAGTCCACGGCCTTCCGGATCAGGTTCCTGATATTGTAGCCCTTTCCTCTTATATTATCAGGTGTGGAGAGATAGATTTTCGGGGTCTGTGTGGGGGCCCCCAGAAACGCTTCGCGGGTGCCGTCCGGGGAGTTGTTGTCACAGTTGAGGATCACAGCCGATCTGTCGGCAAAGAATTGGCGGAGCCCCTCGTCGGCACGCTGAGTGGGAAACGCGATCCGATCTGCTTCATTGTAGGAGGGGATGCCGACCACGATATCAGCCTGAGTTGTCTCTTGTGGGTTGTCCTCGATTACCTGCATAGGGATTCCTTGATATGGGGGCCGTCTTCCGACTGTGTAATGGATCATTGTATCACAAATGCAGGCCGGATCAACCTGGTCCGGGCCCGGAGTTTTCGCGAGGACTGATACCATTTCGCGAATATTGTTGTAATCCGGGTTTGCCGCGAGAGAGGTTTGTGTCAACACGCGTAACCGTTCACCGGGAGATGTGCAACCCGCTGGAAGCACGATGGGTTTTTTTGGGGAGATGAGTCTCTCCTCCAAAGATGACTGGATTTTTAAGGCATTTACAGAACCGCTTACCTCACTCCGGGGCGTGTGCTGCGCAAATTTGTTCTGCACCGGTTATCCGGAAGGCCCTCACCCCTTTGCTCGATTCGCAAATCATTCTCCATTCCCACAGTACGTGACAGAAAAGCGCGGCACACCTCCGGGGCGAAGCCACGGACAAGTTGCCCCAAGATTTTCGTGGTTCGTTGTCGCTTTCTTGCGATGACAGTCGGTATGAAGTGTCATGACGGTGATCCGAAGTTAACGCCTATGGGGCTTACGCCCTCTTGGAAATTGTGCTTGACAAAGCACAGCAGATCCGGTTTACTTATGTCATATTCGACATAACCAGATTCCTCCCAACGTGGAATAAGGGAAACCAGGCTGAGAAACTCGAGATCCGGGTTCCCGGTACAGACGGCCCCAGCCTGTAGGAGGGCCTTCACCTTTCGCGTCTTCTCGCGTTTGGCGACCGCTGTTTCGGGGCAAACATCGGGCGCGGGGCCTTGCGTTATGTCATCCTGCCGGGGGTTCCGACGTACGGCAGGTACCGTGCAGCGGCTCCCACGCATGGGAGAGCATACGCCTCTGAAACCGACCTGATCCGAGGACACTGCTTGTGAAACGGGATTATTCCTATAAAGGGCCCTTTGGCTGGAGCACCGCGATCGGGTCTACGTATGGGGTGGTTTGGAGGGGAGATGAGTCTCCCCTCCGAATCTATGCGCATCGTGCGCGCTCTTCGCGTACCCTGTCCGAGGCGAAGCCCCGGACCATTGAACAACGGAAAAGGCTTTCATACTTCGGTGTGCCTTTGTTTCTAGGCATGGAAGTCGGTATAGGAGGAGGATAATGGCTAAATGCCGGTTTGTCGTGGGCGCGGTCTTTTTCAGTCTGTGCCTCTGTTTGACCGTCGGTCCCGCATATTCATGGGAGTTTTCCATGAAAGGCGAGTATAGCTGGAGGTATGAGTCATACTCCCAGCTCGGGAGCAATGGCTTTTTTGGGCCATATGACGTTGACAATGCCGCGATCGGGGCCGGGGCCGCGGCATCGGTAAATTTTTGGCATGGTGAGCGTCTGGCGTTTGTCTCGGACACGGTTTCAGGTGCGGACGCTGTCGCGCAGCTGGCTGATTTGACGGTCTTTCCCAAGGTCAAGTTCAACAAGGCCGTGGTCTTGCATGGCCGGTACCGCATTGGGTGGTGGGATATCGACAATCCAACCAACGGGGTTGTGGGGCGATCGGAGTACCTGAACAGCCAAGAAGGCGGTGTACAGCGATCCTTCTCACCCGGCTACTGGGAGCTTCTGTGGCTGACCGCGCGGACCCCTATTGGCAAGCTCAAGGTGGGCAAGCGTCCGGGAAAGACCGGCTGCGGTCTGATCTGGGATGGGACGGACAACTATTCCATTGAAACGCTCGCGTTAGGTGTGCCGTACGGACCACTGAGTTTCAGTATCTCCTTGTATCCCATGAGAATGGCGAGCAGGAGCTATTGGAACCCTGTGGACAAGAACGCGATTCGGCGACAGTACCTGGGACTCGGGCTCAAGTACGCGGCAGGGTCGATTCAGACCGGCATCGCCAACCTGTTCACCAGGCATCACGAAGGGTCCGAGTCCCAGCTGAGCAACGCGGATCGCTTGGCCCACGTACCCTACGACAGAATCAACAACCTCGGGACCACCTGGTTCAAATACAACAACGGCCGATTCTCTCTTAACAGCGAACTTTCCTGGTACAACCGTATCGACCGCCGTCAGGGCGCGGCCCCGCGCTATGTTGAGCATTGGCGCGCAATGACTGAGTTGGGTATGTTCGCGGGCCCTGCGAAGGTGAGCCTGATATGGGCGTGGATTTCCGGTCCTGACAGGAGGCACGGCGCGGTCAACGATCGGACGGGACTTCGCTGGGCCCCCCCTCGGACCACCGGCAACACGAGCCTGTTCAAGCCGTATAGTCGGATCCTGGTCTGCAACTACGGCGGCGGCAATAACAGCTTCACCAATGCCCGAAACGGTTACCTTACCGATGCCAACGCATACGGCGGAAGAATCGACTACGCGGTGGCTGCCAACTTGAACCTTTTCGGGAGCTTTTTCCGGGCGGAAAGACTCTCTCATGGCTATGGCTGGGGATTCATTCGACCGGTCTTCGATGCGGTCTCAGGCAATCCTGATGGGCAGGTAGAATACGAATTGCAAGGGAGTTTAGCGAATCCTGTGCCTGCGATTCCCGACCCGGATCTTGGGTACGAGTTCGACTGGGGATTCGACTGGCAATTGCTGGAAGGGTATACGGTCAGCGGGGCTTTCGGAATATGGAAGCCCGGGAAATGGTTCAATTACGCTTGTGTTGATCGATCAAATACAGGCTGGAAAGCCCCCGGGGGAGGCAACAACTGGGGGGTCAATCCCGGGCGGGAGATAACGCCGGTGTTCAGCATGGAGATCGCCGTGTCCGGGGAATTTTGAGCACAAGATGCGTGGGCAAAACGTAAAAGCGGTCGGTCTCCTGTTTCAGAAAACAAGAAAGGAAAGCAATCCATGAGGAAGTTTTATTCCGTAATTCTTGCAGTCGTCTTTTCCATAGCCATGATTTCATTTGTTCAGGCCGAGACTCGGCTCAAAATGAGCACCACCACGAGCACGGAAAACTCGGGGCTCTTGTCGGTCCTGCTCCCCCCCTTTGAGAAGGTCAACAACGTCAAGGTAGACGTGATTGCCGTAGGCACGGGCAAGGCCCTGAAGCTCGGTGAAAACGGTGACGTTGATGTGGTCTTTGTTCATGCACGGCCGGCTGAAGACAAGTTTGTAGCGGACGGCCACGGCATCGATCGCCGGGATGTAATGTTCAACGATTTCATCATTGTCGGGCCCAAGAGCGATCCGGACGGGCTCAAGAAGGCAAAGACCGCTGTTGAGGCTTTCAAAGCGCTTGCAAAAGGCAAGGCTGATTTCATCTCCCGGGGAGACGATTCCGGCACTAACAAGAAGGAAAAGCGATTGTGGAAAGCCGCGGGGATAACTCCCCAGGGCAAGTGGTACATCGAAGCAGGCCAGGGGATGGGAGCGGTCCTGCAGATGGCCTTCCAGAAGAAAGCGTACGCCATGACCGACCGGGGCACCTATTTAGCCTTCACGGACAAGATCGATCTGATCATACTCTTCCAAGGGGACGATGCCCTGTTCAATCCTTACGGAATAATTGCCGTCAATCCAAAGAAATATCCGAAAGTCAATTACAAGATGGCCAAGAAATTCATCGATTATGTAACCGGTCCGCAAGGCCAACAGATCATAGGAGATTACAAGAAGAACGGCAAACATCTCTTTTTTCCGGACGCCAAGTAGTGCGGCCGGGGGGGACGTTTCAGTGGGAGCATGTCATTGCGAGCAAAGCGAAGCAATCCCCAAATTTTCAGGTTTGGAGATTGCTTCGTCGTTTCACTCCTCGCAATGACATACGCCGGAAGACGATCTGCCCCGCGTAACTCACGGGTTACTGCCAAACGGGCACTGTTCTTGACAACCGATATATCAGCGGCAACCCGCTCATTTCCTTTTATCAGCAGGCGAATCGTTACCCTCGGCTATGGTCAGCCATTGGGCCAACGCGCGGTTCAGGATCTTCTCCGCGCGTTTCACATCCAGGCGATACTTCTCCGGAATAACTGAAAGATCCACGACATGTGTATTATCCCTTTTTCCCAGGAAGGGACACACGTCCAGATGTTCCGGCCCAAGCTGAGATAGATGGTAAAATACCCGGTTCAGGGTTGCCTTGCAGCGCTTTATTTTGACTCCCTGCACGGTGTAGTTGTTGCCGAAGAGACGGCTCCTCCCGATCTGCGGATCAGCGGCAAACTTTTGCAGGCGATCTGAGTCGCGATTCATGAAGAAATAGGGCGCGATCAGAGAAACGTGGATCAGGTCAGCCGAATCATCCTGAAAAGTTTTTGACAACTCCTGCAAGACCGCGGAAATATCGTCAGAAGAGGGATCAAAGTCCTGTGAAAGGGTGTGCTCAAACATGGGAAACCGTCTCAACATGGCTTCTCTTGCCTCCGGGCGCACCAGGAATGCTGCGCTGCGCGTCTTCCAAAACGTGTCTTCCCCATCTTCCGGAGTCAGGTCTTCCGGGTCTTTGACATAGACGACTGCAAAGTGTTGCCGTTGGGACTGACGCGCATCCTCCAGGGCTTGGGCAACCGAACGAGCGTGCGACGCGAAGCTCGCTTCCAGGCCCTCCAGATCGTCATCGTTGATAAAGGCCACATCCGCGGCCTGCAAGATATTATCAACGACCACTATTTGCAGCACATGCCGCTGGTAGTCAAAGGGCCGGCGGCCCTCTTTCCACGTGTCATAGGTCAGGACCTGAAGTTCCCGCTTCAGGGCATCGGACAGTCGTTCGATCCCTTCCTCACCATGAAGGTTTTCTCCGGGTATGATTATGGTTTTCGCGCCCGCGTCGTAGGCGGTTTCCAGTTTAACGTCCAGGCCGCCGATCCTGGTGATTCTTCCCTGGGTGTCAATTTCACCTGTCATTGCGATGTCCCGCCGAATCTTGCGACCGGACAGGACCGAGGCCAGCGCCAGAGCTATGGCCCCGCCGGCGGACGGCCCGTCCTTCGGGGTGGACCCGCCCATAAAGTGGAGATGAATTGGGGCCTCCGCACGATCGAGATCGATCCCGAGAGGCGCCGCGCAATAGAAGATCGCGGTGGTGGCCACCTTTCGACTTTCATCCATGATCCTCTCAATGTTTCCGGTGGCGTGGATCATGCTGAGATACCCCTGTTGGGGTCGGCTGGTCCCCAACGGTGGGATTGGTGTGGCCTGAATGGGAATGATTGAGCCCACCCCCAGTTCCACATTGACCCCGAGGGCCATAGTCTCTCCGATTCTGTCTTCTTCGCTGATCTGACGCGGGGGGGTTGGGGGTTCCAGGTACTGTTTGATCTTCTCCCGGGTGATCCGCACTCCGTGATGGTCGCCGGTAAGAAGTTCCTTTCTCAAGACCCGCAGGAAGAGCGTGCGAATAAGCCGTTCCAGTTCGCGTACTCCCGGTTCATGGGTGTAGGCCTTGACCAGATGTCTCAAAAGCTCCGTTTCTTGCGTTGGATCAAAGAAGATCTGTTCCTCGGTGATCTGATATCTCTTGCGCACTCTCCGGATCAAGTGTTCCCGTGCGATGGAGATTTTCTCGTCCACGCTGTAACGGTCCAGGACGAGCACTTCGCATCGGTTGACCACGGGGGGAGGCACGGTTTCCAGAGTGTTCCCCGTAAGAATGAAGTGGCAGTTGGAAAGGTCGATATCCACTGTGGTTTGCGTGTACTTATCGTGGAACAGGTGGTTTTGTTCCGGATCCAGGATCTCCAGGAGGGTCGCGATAGCGAACTTCTCCATCTTGTCCGCTTCATCCATGATGAACATGGCGTTCATGGCGCCCATCTTGATGAGCCCTTGAACGATGGCCCCGGGTTTGGAGCCTTCATATGTGAAGCCGTGGCCCCTGAGATCGGCTTCGTCGCGCATGCCTCCCAGGGACAGTTTGTGATAGGGGATCCCCAGGTTCTCGGCTATGGAGATCGCCAGCGAAGTTTTCCCCACCCCGGGGGGGCCGACAAACAGAAATGCACTTCCACTCTGGGGCATTGGGCCGGAACCCGGGTCATCGCGCTGCTGACAGCGCCAGATCAGGTTGGAAAAGAAGTCACAAACCATCTCTTTGGGTTTGTGCAGCCCATAGTGGGTACGGTTCAAACCGTCTTCAAACTCCTCGGGGGATACCGTGATCTCCTGCATCTTCCCCCACGGAACAGCCAGCAACACTTCCAGGAGCTCACTGTATTTGGATCCACTGTGGCCTACCGCGTTAAGCTTGTTCTTGTCGATCACCGCCATAACCTGAGCGGGAAAGGTCGGATCGCTGCGAGCCTCATCGATGCGATCCTTCAGGCTCTTTACCGGCGCCTCGGTAGATTTCGGTTCGGCCGGGGAAACAGCCGGCGCCGGCGTAACCGATGGGATCGCAACAGATGTTCCGTTCGCGAAACGTTTCAACGATTCTTTGAACACCTCAAAGATCTCTCTTGGGTCCTTGTCTTCCACGCTCGATTCAGGGATTTCAAGCTCTCGAAGAAGGGAGATCAGACCCCAGTGCCCCTTGAATGTGGCAAAAACAGCTTCCGCCTCTTTCTCGTCTTCACTCACGAGGATAGCAAAGAGGCCCAGCAGTTTCTTGAGAAACTCGGTCCTTCGCAGCAGCGATACCGCGGTGTCGCGACTTCGTCGGTAGCACTCTCCCAGCACTTTGGTTCTGAGTTCCGCATCAAGGTTCAGAAGAACCGTCTGGAGTAGAGGTAGCGGAAAATCCATCAAAACGGCCACGTACTCATTCAAGATTCGTGTGACGGCTGCCGCGACCGAGTGTTCCTGTTCCGCATAGTCGAAAAGAGCGAGATAAGCTTCGCCCCGCAGCCCGTTCATTTCATCGTCCAGGGCTCTGCGAAGCGCCCCGTAAAAAGTGGGGTCCCCGGTTCGCCGATCCATGGCAAAAGCCGCGCCGGATTGGATCACCTCACGTTCAGTCCGTCCGGGATACAGCATGTGCTCGATTTCATGGCGCAGCATGAATTCCGCGAATGCCAGCATCTTGCGTTCTTCCCGTGTGCCCGCGCCCAGACTCGCCTGGGGATCGCTGGGAATCACAAAGGCCAGATAGTCGAACACGCGTTCGTGGACACGAATAATACACTCTTGCTCGTTCCGGGTACCCAGACTGACGCCCCGCACCTGCCAGCGGTCGTCTTCGAGCCTTTGGATCCTCAGAGAATCACTCACCCGCGCAATCAAAATGGGATCGGTGCCACGTTTCTTCCTGAAGTACGGCATGACCCGACGAGCCACAACGGCCTTGAGAATCTGGATGACCCTCTTCACATCTTCCTCATCCGTCAGGGGCAGACTGTCCAGGACTCTGTGGTCGAACTCAATAGGAAACATGGTGGGTCCTCCCGGGCTTACGAGATCAAGAGATCCTCCACGCATTCAGCCTCCAACGACCGCGTCAAAGGCTCACGCACATATCTTAAACCGTATTGGATTGCATTCCCAGCACCTGGTAGACAGTCATGGGATGGTCTATGCCCTTCAGGCTCAGTTCTCGCTTGCCGGCTATTTCAAAACCCTGTGTCAGCCGATCGTAGACCGGGCCCGTTATCAGGATCTCCCTTGCCGCGGAATAGGACTCCACCCGAAACGCCACGTTGATCGGAGTGCCGATGGCCCCGTATTTCTTGCGTTTTTCTGATCCGATATTGCCGACGATTAGCTCTCCGGTGTTTATTGCGATCCCCATTTCCAGCCCGGGGAGCCCCAAATCATGGTTTTCCTCGTTCAGTCCGCTCATGGCCTTCTGCATCTCCAGGGCGCACTCCACCGCGGCCTCGGCATGGTTGGGAAGCATTCGAGGAGCGCCGAAGAAAACAAGGATTCCATCGCCAGTGAATTCGTCTATGGTGCCTTCGTGGCTGATGATGATCTCAGTCATGCGCTCCAGATACCGGTTAAGGACTCTCAGAACCAGGCGAGGTTCCGTCACGTCGGTCATGCTGGTGAATCCCCTGAGATCGGACACAAGAATGGTGATATCTCTCAGTTGCCCCTCAAGGTCGATGCCTCCCGGTGACTTGAGTATTTCGTCGACCACTTCCTTGCTCAAGTAGCGACCGAACGTGTCTTTGATAGCGTCGCGCTCTCGGAGTCCTTCCGTCATACGATTGAAGCCTTCTCCCATAACGCCTATCTCATCATTTGAGACTACCTTCACGCCGGCTTTGAGATCACCTCCGCGCATCTTATCCATGACCGACCCCGCCTGGCGAAGTGGCTCGGAAACACTCTCAGCCATCAACAGGGACAAGCCGACACCCACGAGCACCCAGAAACAGACGAGAAAACCTATCGCAGTTGGGGTTTGAGAAACAAATCCCGCAAGCGACTGCCTCCCGGCCTCTATTTCGTGGATCTGACCCAAAGTCACATACCCCATGACCACCACCGGCAAAGTGCCGAGCGTAAGAGAGACCAACAGTATCTTGGGCAACACGTTTATTTTGAGAGACGGAGGCACGGCGCGCAGGGCCTCGGCCGGAAGTCTGCGCAGGGCCGACCGCAGCCACCACTCTTCTGCAAAATATACGTGAATAAGGGTGACCGGCGCGCCGACCAGCAGCATTCCTATTCCCATTTCGTGTGACCAGATCGGGTCCCACGGACAAGACTCGGGCCGGGCCACAGGCAAGATCACGAAGATCAGGCCCGTTCCGATCCAGATTGCGGAAGTGGTTGTCGCAAGCTTAACAGGAAGATCCATGATCTTCCCGGCCAGCAGAGACAGCTTCGCGATTTGGGAGGCTTCAGACTCCCCGTCCCCATCGTGGGCCGCAAGTCGCTTCAGTTGCCTTGCCACCGGCCAGAAGAACCTCGCATTGAACGGAATGACAAAAGGAAATATACAGGCGATTACCAGGCCGACAAAAGCCGCTCTGTCCCAGAAGCCGTGCGCGGCTTGGGAGTCGGCAACCCCGGGGGCTATCAACGCAAAGTAGACGAACGTCAAGCCCGCGCCGACCAGGTTCCCAAGTATGCCTATTGGCGGGATAGCCCACAAACGACGGATCGAGGATTGAATTCCTGTGACATCCATGTGCTCCTGACCTCCCAGTCCTCTCCGCGGAAGTACTGAACCACGAAGGCTTCTCCCGATCCAATGACTACCCCGCGGCCCAGTCATGAAGCTCGCCGATCGTTGAGCCTCACGGCCCTTTTGCGGGTATGATAACCCAACACATTCAAATCCGCCAGAGATCATCACGTACCCATTCAGTCATGTCGGGCCGAGAACAGAGGCGTGCGAAAGCGCAACCGTCCAGGGGGGGGGAACAGGGTGCACACACGGGCGCTCCCCCAATGACATGCACAGTGATCTAGGCGTAGGGGCAGACCGCAACTTCACGAACCATAATGCCGGAAATTGTGGACGCTCTGTTAGGAATACCGGACGAAATGGCATTGACAGTACGCGCGCTTCTGAATATGTTCTATAGGAGTTTCAGCACCCGGGTTTGGCAACGGGCTTTCGATGTGTCGTGGAAGCGAAGGAGTCGAGTTCTCGTTGGCGAAGGGCTGCTGGGGAAGAGAAACGTGAAGTCAGAAGAAAACTTCAAGAATCAAGGAGGAGTTAAGAGATGTCAGCCGAAAAGAACGAGACACTCACACGGGCGAATTCATGGGTATTCCCGCGACAAACAAGACGATCAACGTCCAGTGTCTTATCCTCAGAAGGTTCCGGGACGGCCGGATAGTGGAAGACTGGGACATGTACGACTACCCGGCATTCATGAAGCAGCTCGGTCTTGGATAGTCCCGTCAAGAAAATGAGTTCAACTGAACATCCGTTTCAACAAAAGGAGGAGCTCGTGGTGAAAGTTCTCGGGTTTAGTGGAAGTCCGAAAAAAGGCTCAAACACAGAACAATTGGTAAGAAAAGTACTGGAAGGCGCTGAAAGGAAAGGCGCAACAACAAAGCTGCACAATCTCGCCAAGATGGATATCAGTGGTTGCAAGGGTTGTCTAGTTTGCAGAAAAGAGGGGACCTGTTCCATCAAAGATGACATGCAGGAAATAGTCGCTGAAATCAAGTCTTCAGATGCGATTGTGATTGGTTCTCCCATATATATGATGCAGATGGCATCACAGACAAAAGCTTTTGTTGATAGACTGTTTCCGCTTATCAAGGCTGATTATACCTCTGTTTTGAAAGAGGGAACAAAGGCGGCCTGGGTATTCACCCAGGGAACAGCGGACACGGATGCATTTAGAGCCTATTTTGATCATAACGAATCAATGTTCGGGTACTTTGGGTTTTCTGTGGAGAAAACACTTGTGGTGGGGAACACTCGTGCCAAAGGTGATCTGGAGAAACAGGAAGCCAAAATGGAAGAAGCGCTGGAACTTGGAGGCAAGCTGGTATAGCAAGACGCCAAACGTGGGGCGTGGTTCGTGAAAAAGGGAGCATGGCGAAATGGCTGTTCATGCGACTTGGCGTCTCACAAGGGAGGAAGATAATGTCGGCGGACGAGGATGTGAACGCGGCCGGCGATGAAGTGCGGCTTTCTGCAATTCTCGGTGAAATCAGGCTGTCGGACAGTTTTTACTGCAAGAGTTACTGTTATGCTCCTTGGGGATTCGTCAACCCGCCGGGGCCTGGAGCGATCTTTCACTTCGTTGTGGAAGGCAGCTCAATTATTGAGACTGTCGACGGGGAGACGGTGCGCATCGCGGAGGGCGATCTCGCCCTGTTATACCGAGGCGCAGACCACGTCCTGAAAGGGCAGCCGGACGCCCCGGTTTTCTCTATAGACTCGGTCGTCCTGAAACAGACGGGTGAGAACTCGTGGACAATGACTATCGGGAGCGCCGGGGAACGGTCGGTGCTGATCTGCGGGGGAGTTTCTTTCGATCCACCATGGCATCCATTGTTTGAGATGCTGCCTTCCATCCTGTGCTTGCGGCGCAACGAGCAGGAGGGCTCGCCCTGGATCGAAGCCCTTGTCAGCCTGATGGGCGGGGAGGTATTTCGAGATCTTCCGGGCAGTGAGGCCGTCATCACGCGACTGTGTGAAGTGCTCGTGATTGGGACGGTACGCAACTGGATGCTTCATGAAGTGGATAGCTCCGCAGGGTGGATTCCGGCACTCAGAGATCAGAATCTCGGACGCTCCATCGCCAGGATTCATCAGACTCCGAGCGAGAAGTGGACCGTCGCCTCACTCGCCGCAGAGGCCGCGCTATCACGCACGGTGTTCGCCGATCGATTCACCGAGATGGTCGGCATACCCCCCATGCAGTATCTCACCCATCTGCGGATGAACCTGGCGGGAGACATGCTGCGCGGGGGGGACAGCGCCATCGGAAGAATCGCGGGGGAGCTTGGGTACAGCTCTGAGGTTTCCTTCAGCCGCGCATTCAAGAGGTTCTGGGGCAAGCCGCCGGGGTCATTTCGTCGACGCCCCGAGGACAGCCGGTCTTTCGGGATCAGTAGGGCGGCTGCAACCTAGTGATTTAGGCGAGCATGATCACCTGATGGTGTCCAGTGAATTCCTGGTGAGGATCTTTTCTTTCCTGATGTAACCGATGAGCAGATCCTTAATGAACAACCTGGTGTCTATTTGAGTCCCTGCTCTTTCTTTGAACAGATCGTACCCGTCTCCGCCCACCGCGAGAAAATTATTGGTCGCTACAGTGTATGTTTTTAGGGGATCAAAATCAGCGCGCCCGACTCTGCTGATGCGCACTTTTCCGCTGTGCAGGCTCCATGAGACACCGAATGTCTGAAGCTTTCCCCCGCTCCCGGGTTGGAGATCTGCGCTTCTTTGCAGAATGGTCCGGAGTTCCTCGCCTGTCAGTTCCACTTTCACCACCGTGTTCTCGAAGGGAAGCAAGGTGTACACATCAGCCATGGTGATGTCTCCGGGCGGAAGGCTGCTCCTGATAGACCCCCCGTTCACTACGGCCACGTCGGAACCCGAATTTAGCGCCATCACGAAACCGATCAATCTACCCAGATCGCTGTCCTTTCCGGATCGGACAGCG
>CAZGNL010000100.1:0-18854 GCA_964527475.1 uncultured Syntrophaceae bacterium | reverse complement strand
GTAGTACATTTTCCCCAACTTCGCGAGAAAAAAATGGACTTTTGCAACAGTCTCTAAATCCCTGGGCTATTGTCTTTCGTCCCTTCGGGACTCCGAGCCGGCTCACGGTAGAACCGGATTGCAATAATATTGGCGAAATGGTATCCAATCCCACTGTTTAGGAATTCTCCCCAATCGCCTACCATCTCCGGGAGCGGCGAGGCCACAACCAGCCTGTCCTCTCGACCGTCCACATGCGCCGCCGCGCTGCTCCAGCCAGGAAAGTCTTCGAGAACCTGAGATTGGGCTGCGGGATCTTGGGGAAAATTCGCGGTTGCAGTTTCGGCCGGCAATCTGGTATACTGGAAAGCTCTGCGCCGATCAACGGTTACGCAGAGCAGAATCGTAAGAAAATCTGTCAAGAGTGAGACCACCGGCATCCGAGCAATGCGGGCTTTGAGCCGGTCTTGAAAGCAGCCAAGCAGCGCTGCTCGGGCTAAGGCCCCTTCTGTGTGCCGTCAGCGCCGATGGATTCATCGACGTAGATGGGATCTCATGAGGGGCTTCGTGAGGTACGTGTCCAGCCTGAAACCAGACAGAGATGAAGAAGGTCGGTTGTTAGGCCGAAGCCGCAGTCAGATCGTCCGGGTTGCGTCCGAGTGATTCAACGTTCAACGTTCAACGAACATCTTAACAAGTATTGGAGCGTGCCATGAGCGGAAAGTATGTTTTCTCATTCGCGGAAGGGGATGGAAAGAACAAACAATTGTTGGGAGGCAAAGGGGCCAACCTGTGCGAGATGACCCAAATGGGCCTCAATGTTCCCCCCGGTTTTGTGATCAGCAACGAAGCCTGTCTGGCTTTTCTGGAATCACCGGACAAGGCCCTTCCCGACGGGCTCATGGACGAAGTGAAGGAGCATATTGAGGCCACCGAGAAGGCCACGGGAAAAGGATTCGGGGATCCCGACAATCCTCTTCTGGTATCTGTTCGGTCCGGGTCGGCCCTGTCCATGCCCGGTATGATGGACACGATTCTGAACCTGGGTCTGAACCCTCAGACACTCCAGGGCATGATCAAGCAGACGAACAACCCTCGTTTCTGTTACGACGCATATCGGCGTTTCATTCAGTTGTTCGCCAAGGTAGCGATAGGGATTCCGGACGAGTACTTCGATGAGACCCTGGAAGCGATCAAGGTAAAATCCGGGGCACTATCCGACGTGGACCTGACCGCAGAGGACCTTCAAGAGATCAGCGATCTGTTTCTACACGTAGTCGAAGAGCAAGCCCTCCGGCCTTTTCCGGAGGATGTTTACGAGCAGCTGACTATTTCGGTCAAAGCGGTGTTCGGCTCCTGGATGGGCAAGCGAGCCGTGGATTACAGGCGTGAATTCAACATTACGTCGGACATGGCCACCGGAACCGCGTGCAGCGTGGTCACGATGGTGTTCGGAAACATGGGGAATGATTCCGGCACAGGCGTCGGTTTTACGAGGGACCCGGGCACAGGCACCAACGAAATGTACGGTGAATACCTGGTGAACGCGCAGGGGGAGGACGTGGTAGCAGGAATCCGAACTCCCAAGCCGCTCCAGGCTATGTCTCAGGAGATGCCCGACCAGTTCGGACAGCTAGAAGAACTACGAGGCAGGTTGGAGAAACATTACCACGAGGTTCAAGACTTCGAGTTCACAATCGAGAAAGGGACCTTGTACTGCCTGCAAACACGACACGGAAAAATGAACGCGACCGCTATGGTTCGCACTTCCGTGGAAATGTTGAACGAGGGCCTCATCACCAAAGAGCAGGCCCTCCTTCGGATCGACCCGGACCACCTGGAACAGATCCTCTATCCTGGACTCGACCCTGATTTTGAGGCCACCCCCCTGGCTCAGGGATTGTCCGCGTCCCCGGGAGCGGCTTCCGGGAAATGCGTGTTCGACGCGGATACTGCGGAAGCCCGGGGCTCGGCCGGCGAGAAAGTCATTCTGGTGCGGGAAGAGACCAAGCCGGAAGACATCCACGGATTCTTTGCTTCTCAGGGAATTCTCACAAGCCGCGGGGGCAAGACTTCTCACGCGGCCGTGGTCGCTCGGGGAATGGGAAAGCCGTGCGTGGCCGGAGCAGGAGACATAAGCGTTGACGTCACCCACAGAGTGGCCACGGTGGGGGACCAGATGATCCATGAAGGTGACGTAATAACCATAGACGGCGCGTCCGGCAATGTGTATCTCGGTGAGATTCCCACAGTGGAGCCCGAGTGGACCTCGGAATTGGATATACTCCTTTCCTGGGCCGACGAATGCGCTCGCCTGGGTGTCAGGGCCAATGCCGACTCGCCCGTAGAGGCGGAACGAGCACGAGGTTACGGCGCAGAGGGCATAGGCCTTTGCCGTACCGAGCGCATGTTCAACGAGCCCGACCGTCTACCCATTGTGGTGGACATGATTCTCGCCGGCACCCTTGAAGACCGCCAGACCGCGCTGGATCGCTTGCTTCCAATACAAAGGTCGGATTTCAAAGGTCTGTTCGAAGCCATGTCTCCGTACCCGGTGACCATAAGGTTGCTCGATCCGCCCATTCACGAGTTTCTCCCGTTTGAGCAAGACCTGGTGCAGCAGATCGAGGATCTCAAGGAACTCAGCCAAGCCGTGAAGAGGGGAAAGAGACTTCTGGAAACCGTCAAGCAGGTCGACCCCCGACTCCACGAGGGTTACGAAAAGGGACTCGACAAGTTGCCGATCAGGATAGCGGATCTTCAACCGGAAACAGTAGAAGAGGCGATCACCAAGAAGAAGTTGATGCTCAGTAGGGCGCGCTCCCTGCGTGAGGTCAACCCCATGCTGGGGCATCGGGGAGTGCGACTTGGTGTGACTAATCCCGAGATCTATACCATGCAGATCCGCGCCATTCTCGAGGCAGCGGCCCAGTGTATCAAGGAAGGTATAAAGACCGAGCCGGAAATCATGATCCCTCAGGTCGTCGCGGTTTCGGAATTGGAATGGATAAAAGCGTATGTGGCCGAAACGCGGAAAGAGGTGGAACGGCAGTACAACGTCAAGCTGGAATTCAAGTTCGGCACAATGATCGAAGCGGTGAGGGCCTGCGTGACCGCTGACAAACTGGCAGAGATCGCGGAGTTCTTCTCATTCGGAACCAACGACCTTACTCAGGCCGTTTTTTCATTCAGCCGTGAAGACGCGGAGAACAAATTCTTGCCGTTCTATCAGGAGAACAGTTTGCTTCCTGCAAACCCCTTTGAGGCGCTGGACGTAGAGGGTGTGGGCGAAATGGTAAAACTTGGTGTGAACTTGGGAAGAAAGGCTCGCCCCGACTTGAAGATAGGCATATGCGGAGAACATGGCGGGCATCCGGCTTCCATCAGTTTCTGCAACGCCGCTGGACTGGACTACGTTTCCTGCTCCGGCCCCAGGGTTCCTATTGCTCGCTTGGCAGCTGCGCACGCAAGCCTCCTTGAGGGTGAGCAAGCCGACGCAGGAGTCGCGGGAAAAAGAAACCTTTGACGGCCCGACAGACTACACGTTGATCGCCCAAACTACCGCCGCGGGCGTGAGCGGCGATCAACGTTCCAAAGAAACTGAACCACGACATTCCCCAAGGTTTCATAGTGAGAGCGGGGCAGATCCTCTCATCGCGTGTGTCATTGCGAGGAGTGAAACGACGAAGCAATCCCCATACCCGGCGCGCAGGAGATTGCTTCGCTGCGCTCGCAATGACATCCGGCCAGTGCCCCCGCGAAAGTGATAGGTTACCCCCCCAAGTCAGTTTTCTGTTGACACGGCGTCGGCCGGTGCTGTATGGAAATGGGCTTGCGGAGGTGAAAAGAATGTTGTTGATGCTTTTAATACTGGCAGTGGCGGCTGCGCTGCTGTGGCTGGCGTTTGGAGATAAACGGGACTGGAGGGGGTTGTAAGGCTTTTCCTATTGACCGAACCGACGAATAGACCGGAAGGAGCGTGCCCACAATGGGTCTGACCTTCCGGTCTTTTTTTGCCGGGACATTCCCCAAGATTTGATGAGTGAATCGAGGTAGAATCCCAGGGTACCCGGCGGTCCTACCGTAAGCCTTCAGTTTCGGCGGGCAGATCCTCTCATCGCGTGCGTCATTGCGAGGAATGAAACGACGAAGCAATCCCCATACCTGGCGCTCAGGAGATTGCTTCGCTGCGCTCGCAATGACATCCGGCCAGTGCCCCGCGTAAGTGATAGGTTTTTGAGAGTCGCGCAACGCATTCTCAAACTAAGCTTCTCGAAGGCAACGCGAAAACTCATCCTGTCAATCGCCCCGCAGCCCCAAAACCACCGCCAAGCGGTTTAGCCCAAGTGAATGGTTACCGTCCTACCTCAATTTATCCTTGACAAACCATCCGTTCTCTATCATTTGGTACCTGTTTTGAAAACCGCGTATGAACGTTTTATGACTATTTTTCAGGAGTCTGCGTAGTGCGGTGGGGTATACTCGTAAATCTGGCGGTGATTCTGGTGGTGAGCGGGTTACTGCTCTTTCTTGTTTTCAGTGCTTCGCTGGAACGAGCCGGGGTTGCCGCGAGAACCCATCAGGCGGGCGTTCTGCTTGATCTCATTGCCCGGCAGTTGACGACCGCGACCACCGAATATGAAATGTGGGAAAGGGTCAGGCTGCTTTGCAAGCGACGAGCCGGCGTAAGGTTTCTTCTGTACGATTCCAAGGGACGAGTACTCGGAGGCTGCGGCGCAGGGGAAGGTCTCGGCGGGCCCGTCCTCTCTGTGCCGGGTCGCCGCATTCAGGTCCTTGGGGGTCACCTGCCCATCGGGATGTTCAAAGAGGCTACGGTCATCATAGATGATACCGGCGAATTTCCGCATGGTGTGCGGTCCATAAGAAGTTACCTCAAAATCCCGCCGACAGTGTTTGAACCATCCCGCAGACTCTTTGCCGCTTATCTTGTTATCACCCAGGCCGCGCTTCTCTTCCTGGGATACTTGCTGTTCCACCGAACCGTCATAGGTCCCATTCGAGAAGTGGCAGGAATCGCGGCCAAGGCGGCCGGAATAGCCGAGACACCGCCGCTGCCCGACACTTTGCGCCTGAAGACCGACATTCAGAGGATTGCATCCAGCCTCAGGGGCATGGTGCTCAAAATCCTGGAAGACCGCGACAAAATGGAGTCCATGATCGAAGAGTTGCGCCGGATCAACCGCGATCTGGAGACCGCGCAGCAGGGCCTCATACGTTCGGAGAAGCTGGCCGGTGTCGGCAGGCTGGCCGCGGGAGTGGCCCATGAGATCGGTAACCCCCTTCAGATAGTCCTGGGCTATGTGGAACTCCTTGATATGGACCAGGACAGCGATACTCGGCGCGATATTCTCTCCCGCATGGATCAGGAACTCAGACGCATCCACACGATCCTGGAGAGGCTCCTGGACTTTGCCAGACCCATGCCCGAGAACGTAGTGGCATCCGACATCAATGAGCTTGTCACGGAATGCGGATCCCTGATGGAAGGCAGGAAAGGCTATCGGAAGATCGAGTTTGAATATGTCCTCGATGCCGACCTTCCCCTGCTGGAGACCGAGCCCGAAAAATTGCGACAAATCCTGGTCAACCTTGTTTTCAACGCGGCCGACTCCATACCCGAATCAGGAGGCAAAATCATCATCAGCACGCGCTCCACCGAACAGGCCCTCGAAATTGCAGTAAAGGATACCGGCGCAGGGATTGCTCAAGAGAACCTGGAAAAGATATTCGACCCGTTCTTCACCACCAAGGAACCGGGGAAAGGGACCGGCCTTGGACTCGCCGTCTGTGCCGGCCTCGTGGAATCCCTTGGAGGCGCCATCAACGTAGAATCAACCCAAGGGCAAGGAACAACAGTGCTGGTCAGTGTTCCAATGGCTCCCGCCGACCCACGGAATTTAAATAGCGCTCCTCAGAAGTAACGTCGGATTTACCTGAAAGTCCCGTGAAAGAACCACTCCTAATTCTTGTCTTCCAGGACTGGGGTTCACGGTGAAGGTGCATAACGGCAATGATGAATAGGGGTTCATCCCTCACCTGATAGAGGATCCCGAAGGGAAAGCAATTTGTGCGACAGCGTCGTGTCCTATTAGAGATAAGGGACCAGGCTTCGGGATACTGAATAATCCGCTCTCTGGTGGCCCGCACCTCTGTAATAGTTCACCGGGCTTGAAGCGGTTCTGCGCCCGGTGAGGATGGAGAGGGAGACTCATCTCCCCCTCCAAACCTCCCCCATACGTAGTTTCAAGGAGTTGTACTTGTCGCGGTGAACGCTTACGCACCTCTTCAGAGAATTCAAGACCAAGCCCCACCGCGGCCGGTTCATACTATTACGACTCTGAAAGGTGAGCCGCGATCAACGTTGGTCGGGCCCTCTCATAGGAACTTACATGCCTGAAATCACAGGCACAACGAAGCATGAAGATATCCGCAAAGTCGTGGTTCCCGGCCGTAGGGGCTACGCATGCGTCGCCGAAATAGTTGGTGCAAGGCGGAGCGTCAGGGTCATCCCGGGTCATCTATTTTCAGGTAAATGTGCGTTCAAAGTGGGGAACGTGGGATTCCTTTCGCTCCCATTTTGGACCACAGTGTACTCGTTTGAATGCGAATCCGTATCAGTAGCCCAGTCCTTTTTTCTCCAGGAGCATCTCCATGAAAGCGTCTACCCGTGTCTGGAACTGGCCCACGGAGAAGTTCTGAGCATCCATGTGGTCCGCGTCGATCACCACTGAAGGGACTCCCAGCTGATCTTCCAGCGCGGCCTTGATGTCCATCTGCCCCAAGGTGATAGGAACGCAGGATTTGTTTCGGTGCAGGATCGCTCCGTCGATGCGGTAGTCTTTGCACGCCTTGATTACCATTTCCATGCGCTTCTTTACGGATACGCACGAGACCAATGGATAAGACTTGAGGCTCTTCAAGGCCAGCGCTTCCAACGGCCGATCAACGTCCAACCTCAGGGACCAGGCAGCGGAATAGGTCTCCGCCACCACCACGCCTCCCATTTTCTCGAAGTAGTTGAACAGCCCCATGTTGTACCAGAGCGGGATATTGTCCCAGAAAAGCCGGATCTTCTCCTGATCTATGACACCTTTTCCCTCGGCGGCCTTCTCTTTCACCTCATCCCTTACTTTGGTGAGGAAGTCCACCGCGATCTGCGTCCCCTGGCGTGTGACCATCACAAACATGATCCCGATCTCCGCCGCGGAGAACGGTGTAGGAATGAAGCGCCTATACGTCATGATTTCATCCCACAGCGCACAGGCCTGGTCCGATAGGACCACCACCTCGCTGAGCCGGTCATAGTCCATTTTGCGACCGGTGACATCGGTCAGGAAGTCGATGAGCCGGTTCATTTCATGGAGAGCGTACTCCATGTGGTACTTTTGAATATCTTCCACTTCCACCTGCGGCAGGTCCGCCGAGAAGACCTTTGCGTCGGGAAAGCGGCGTTCC
Organism: uncultured Syntrophaceae bacterium; assembly: GCA_964527475.1. Classification (GTDB taxonomy): domain Bacteria; phylum Desulfobacterota; class Desulfomonilia; order Desulfomonilales; family Desulfomonilaceae; genus CAZGNL01. The sequence goes on along the minus strand of CAZGNL010000100.1, from coordinate 11,399 downwards.
AACTCGTGGAAAATCTTCATGACCGGAATGCACCCGCCCCCGGGGGTGAGAATGATGTCCGGTTCAGGCAGCCCCCCCAGTGGGGTTCCCTCTTCCTTCATGAGGCCGTGAACGTACCCGATGATATTCCTGAGATAACCGCAGAGGTCGCGGGAGTAACCGAGCCCTTCGGAGACCTCGAAGTTTTGGGGCGTAAGGCCATACGCGGCGCAGATCGGTGACCAATTCTCGGGAAACACCGGTTGAAGATCCATCGCGTAGAAAATCTCAATGGCCCCGTTCATTGGCGGCATCCAGCCGACCGGCCTCCCCTGAGCCTTGGCCGAGGCGCATTCCATGTAGTATTCGCCAACTACGCGGTTCAAATCCTTGGCCGCTTTCAGCCGTTTCCTGGATTTCTTGGTCTTTTCCATCTTGTTCCTCAGCCTTTGGTGGTGCGGAGCGCCCTTACTCAATCATCTCAAGGAACGCCTCCACGCGAGTCCTCAATTGACCTTCATTGATGCCGGTTTCTTCCATCTCTACGGCAATGCTCGGTACTGCCTGAGCTTTGAGTTTCTCAGTCACTGTCGGATGATCGGCCAGATGGGGTGTGCAGAATTTCTGGAACAGAAAGACAACGCCCCTTGCCCTGCTGCGCTCGATCAGATCCAACATCAACGGGATTCGGTCCGACGCCCTGGACCGGGCGGGACAAGGGAATCGATTGATGTACCGATCGATTAAACGTTCCACGGGATCTTCACCTTCTCCGGACGCGGGATGGAAGTTGCGAATGCCCGTGCACAGATCATCAGCTACGATCCGCGCTCCGGATTCCTCAAGGACCTCCAGGATTTTCGGCACCTCAATAAGGCTTCCGGAGACGAAAATCGGCACATTGTCAAGGGCTGGAGGTTCCACGCTCTTCGCTTCAGCAGTCAACTGCTCCAGCATGTCGCGGTAATCCTCAGGAGGAATCACAAAGCCCGCGAGGATGACAACCAGGAAATCTCCCGCAGACAGCGCCAGCTTTCCGTCGTAACGCATATCGTACAGACCCAATATGGAGCGCCGTATCTCGCCATAGAGTTCAAGGGAATCTGCCAGGGCCTCCTCCGTGAATTCCCCACCGACAGCCTCCAGCCTGCCGGCCAGTTCCTCAATGGAAGAGCGGAAGAACCGCCTGGATTCGGGCGAATCATTGTACGGAAGTGGAACCGTGTGGAAAATTTCGCCGTCAATATTCTGTTCCCAGATCTTTACGAGACCGCAAGCCACGTCACAGGTGTATCCCTGAACAATTCCCGAAAGATAGTCATACCCGCCCGTCAATGCTCTCTCAAGAGCAGCCCGCAAGTAAGGGCATATGAAGTTGGGGGTCAGAGAATCGGCCTTTGACACGGATGTCGGGCCGCCTGAGACTCTCACCGGAAGGAACCCTGCCGCGTGGATCATTTCAACAGGAGTGTAAGTACAGAAATATCCCAGTACCTTCTTTCCACGGGCAGACAAACCTCTGAGGCGCTGATCCCGCTCATTCAGGGCATCCGAAAACAGATCGATCGATACAGTCGACATGAGGCTTTTAACTCCATTTGGACGGAATCATCCTAGATTACCCGGAACCGACCCGCCCGGTCAAACAGGGAGGAAGAAAAGAAGAAAGAATGATTAACCACAGAGGCACAGAGCAGAGAGTAAGAATCTTGCTTCTTTCCTCTCTGTGTCTCTGTGGTTCAAATGTCCTTCTTCACTGCGCCGGCAAGCTCACCACAAATCAGTAATGGTTCACCGGGCTTGACCCCGCGGTTTCAAAGGGTCAGGCTTCGGATATCCGATCAAGTACGTGATCGGGATGAGAAATCGCCAGCTCCTTTGTCGTCCGATTTCCCAGACATAACCGGTATCCCGATAAGGTTCAACCAATCTGTGAAGCTCTGACAATGAGTAAGTGCGCAGACAGGACATGACTCCGTCGAACGCCGCCACCAGGGGAATGATCGGAATAAAATACGTGAGGAGAATTCGCGACCACCTGAACGGTCTGATAAAGGGTGTAAAAAGCAGGACAGGGAGCGGAGACAAGCCGAAAAACGCGATGGCCAGCGGTGTCCTCATGGTAAATTCAAACACTCCAATGCCAACCCGTTTTTTCACTGCGTCTGCAAGAATCGCGCTCGCCTGTTCGCTGCGAAAGTGATGGAAGGATGTGAACAGGGTACGAAAGCCGTCCAATTCTTGAGGTATATCAGTTGAATCGATACTGCGAGTATCATAGGTAATTCGCCCATTTGTAAGTCCCGCGACGTGGCGAAACACACTCACGTCCGGACGTTTTTCCGTTAGGCGGACTTCCCTTGGGATCTCCGCGTCTTTGAACATTCGTAAAAGGCGAGGCCATGGGCCGCCGCTTCCGGAGCATAGATCCAATACCTTGCCGTCTCCGGATCGTTTGAGCGCGGTTCGAAGCCAGGGCACGGTCGGGGCGTAGCAGTTGAAGCAGTTGAGCATAAAACGCAAAAAATCCATGACACCCGAACGGATCGCATTTGGACACCAGGATTGATCTGCGATTTCAATGCCATGTATTCGGCGCATCATGTCTCCGGTGGCCTAACAATGGTTAAGCGTTCACCGGGGAGGCCCTTTCTTGCAAGAAAGGGCCCCTCCTGCCCCTAGGCGGGGTTCTTCGAGCGCGTACCTCGGTTCCTTCATGGGTCCCATATAGGTATGGATGTTAGAGGCTGCGCGATCGGTTTCCTCAGATCCCACCTCGGCAAATCGGATTCGCGTTCAAAGCGGCTCGACAGCCGAGTAAGTATCCACAATGGAATCCTCAGAAGCCGCATGCTGCTGCCCGTTCTCAGACCCAAAAACCGGATGGTGGTTATCCCCGACAAAAAAGAGGTTAGCCCAAGAAGGCTAACCCGGCGGTTTCTTTGGCACGCCCGGCAGGACTCGAACCTGCGACCTACGGATTAGAAGTCCGTTGCTCTATCCAGCTGAGCTACGGGCGCATTGTCGGAGCCGGGGCAAGGCATTCTTCCATGCCCCAAGGGCTTCCAACGAGGCAGTAGACATTCATACATGTGGCGTGAGATTCTGTCAACACCGGCAGAAAAAAGGAAACCAAGCCTGGAACCCGGAATTACTGGTTCAGCGAAGAGAGCCGCTGCGTGGAGAGTGCTTTCCAGATGCCGCGGCGATTCCTTTTCGCCTCATTTTCCAATCGTTTGTACTCAACATAGGTTACATGAACGTAGTCACGGGTAACAAATCCCAAACCTCTTCTGATTATTTCTCCGTTCACGTCCAATTGCTGATCCCGGAAATTGGGCGCTACCAGATAGACGAGCAGCCGTCTCTTTTCATCGAATCGATTCCATTTCCTGGCCCAAACTTCCAGTAACCTGCTCCTCAGAAGCGATCTGACATAATTCCTCGACTCATTCCAGATATCATTGCTTTCAATGTAGTGGCGTATGCCGGCGTCCAGGGTCCTGATTCGGTCCCGATTGCGGGGAGACCCTACACCAAGTAGACGAACATGGACGACCCTTCCCCGTTTCTTCAGTCTTAGCTTGATAATATTGGGAGAATAGACTTCCAAGACCTCTGCCCGGTCGTAGAGCCCATACCTGGGACTCTGGGCACTTGAGGATTCACCCATACATAGAACGATTGCCCATACCGCAATCGTGAACACAACGACTCTGATCACAAACGTTCCTCCCTCCGCATCTTCCCCCCTCAGGCCTCCTCCGAGGCCTGAGGACAAAAAACAAGGTCATCCCAGCTTCACATTTGAGAACTGAGATTCCCAAATAGTAACTATGGCATACCGATTATTGCGAATCAAGAGGATTTTTGTTTGTGAGTCAGTTTGAAGAAATCTGACCCCTAGCGTCCGTCCTTCCGAGTGGTACATTCTTGTCATGACGAAGGAACTGAAGAACAAGAATCGGCCAAGAGTGGCTAAGAGCACTCCAAAGCAACTCTCAACGTCGTTGACGCCGTTGCCGCGGCGGGACGGATTTTCGTACAGGAGAGAAGATATTGGCGCGCCGGTGGTTAGGCATTCACTGTTTCACGGTGAATCTGGTAATCCTTTGGGGGTTCGGTCTTATAGGTTGGCACCAGCACCTTGGTCACCCATGCAGTAAACGCCACGTTGATCTTCTCTATCGCTTCGGGCCAGTCACCATCGTAGTTTGTTTCTTCCAGGTTCTTGATAGTCTCCACCGGCAGTCCCGAGAACTCAGCAAGGTCGCCATGGGTCATGCGGAGCTTTTCCCGAATATCGTAAATTTGCTGGGCGAGTCCGACTTGGATTCCCAAGTCACGGAAGTATGCTTCCTGTTCCGGATCACCTTTGATGTATCGGTTGTAGGCCCACTCAACCGCATCATTACTTAGTTTCTTATTTTCCATCTCATGGCTCCCAGTAATAGGTATGAGATTCTGGATCTCTTTCAAATTTCGTCGATAATCTCAGGGCCTTGTCGATTTCCCGTGGAGGCACTTCGTCCTCGTGTTTGGTGATTCCGCGAGTCACCACCGCTCGTTCTCTTTCATGAAAGAAGTATAGCATACGGTAGGTCTCAAAACTGAACGAGACTCGAAGCTCATAGATCCCGTCCCTGAGTAGAGCTGCTATCGGTCTTCGCAGATCATGGCCATGATCCCTGGGTAAAGTGAGCCACTTGATACATTTGGTCCTATGCTTCGGTTGTGACCGAAGATCCTCAAGCCACTCGTTCATCGGAACAGTTTCGTCATCTTCTCTACAGAATATGACCCGCACAGGCGGCAATGGTTCATCCTCCGCCTCTTTTTATCTATGATATTGGGGAAATAGTCAAGCGGGGGCACTATACGATATGCCTCGAATCCCTTATCCACTCCACCCGAGCAGACCGCGGGCAAGGACAGGGCGCTGAGAAGGATCACGAGAGTAGCGGTCGCCGTGGTGGGTAATGGCGGGGGGCGTCAAGTGGGACTCTGCGCAACTTGTGTGCCGAACCCCTCGATGCCGCAATTGAAAGTGACCCACTACCGGATTTTTTGTGGAGAACTGCGCCATTCACTTTAGCAGGGCAGACCTACACATCGATCTTGTCATTGCGAAAAGCTAAACAACGAGAACCATCCCCGCATTCCCGCGCACGCCGATGTCCCGAGCTGAATTCCGGTTTCTCCTTGGCCGCGGTGAACGCTTATATTTGCGGTTGGTCAGCGCTTCTTTCCGTTGACGGCTTCCTTCAAAGCCTTTGACGCATAGAATCTCGGAACCTCCATCGATGGGATGGACATCTTCCGGCCCGTCCTCGGGTTAACTCCAGCGCGGGCCTTTTTCTCCAACACTCTGAAGGTCCCCAGATTGGAAATCTTGATTTTCCCCTCACCCTGTTTCAAAGTGTCCTGAATCGTCCCCACCAGCGTGTCCAGGACCACTGTGGCCGCTTTCTTGGTAATGTCGGCTTGGCCCGCAATAAAGCCTACGATTTCCGGTTTTGTCATGTCATTCTTCCTCCTGTTCGTGAAGTTAAGTGCCCCCCGGCAGAGCCGGGACTTACCTGTTTGCTGGTTACACGATTACGTACGATGCTCCAAAGACCGGCTCCGTGCAGTATTTGAACCTGCCATCGGAATTCCGCGCCGGCCCGCCAAGATTGAACCGGGCCAGAGGCCTCAGGCCCAGGCAATGAAGCGTCGGGCGGAAGCTTCAGCCTGTGCTCGTACCGAACATCGTTCTTCATCTGACGCAAGGACATTGCCCCACTCTAACCGGACTAACGCGAGCCTTGTTCGCGGAGCGGGAACTCGTGATTATTGGAATTCAGATCCCCATACAATCTAGTAGCAAGATCAGCGCCAAAATGATCGAGCTTGCGGCAAGGCCGATCAAGTTTGTGGCTGGAAGAATTTCCACTCATGGCACGGTATTTGCCCGTCCGCGTTTCGTCCACTTGCTTGACGATAGTGTCGGCAAAGTTTACACCTCCCGGGAGTCGTCCGCAGCGCGGGTGAAGTTGTTGCGCGCGTTGTCTGAAGATGGTATACGCTCAATGGGGTCCGCGGGAGAGCATCCGACCGTGATGCGGTTTCAGAGCCGGGTTGGGCCGGACTTGAAGACGGTCGTTTTGACGGGTGACCAGGGCGAGGGAGAAAGCGCATGGACAAAATTGTTATCCGGGGCGGAACCCCGTTGAAGGGGACCGTTGAGGTGAGCGGGGCCAAGAACTCTGCGTTGCCGCTCATGTGTGCTTCCTTGCTCACGAGCGACGAGATGACTTTCGACAGGTTTCCTGCGTTGAGAGACATAAGGACTGCAAAGCAGCTTCTGCTTCATCTTGGGGCTCAGCTGGATGACTTCAAGAGTGGTACCCTGAGGATCAAGGCACGCGAAATCACCGAACACACTGCGCCGTACGAGCTTGTGAAGACCATGAGGGCCTCGGTCCTGGTATTGGGACCTCTTATGGCTCGGGAAGGCAGGGCCGATGTAAGCCTTCCGGGTGGTTGCGCCATAGGCGCGCGGCCCATCGACCAGCACCTCAGAGGACTGGAAGCCATGGGCGCGTCTATTGAACTGGATAAGGGGTACGTACTGGCCCGCGCCCGGAGACTCAAGGCCGCTGACTTCACCTTTGATCTTAAAACGGTCACCGGGACGGAGAACCTCATGATGGCCGCGTCCCTGGCCCGCGGGACCACGATCCTCCGAAACTGCGCTGTGGAACCGGAAGTCACCGAACTTGCCCAAGTGATCAACGGGATGGGTGGGAGCGTGCAGGGCGCGGGGACCGACAGCATAGTCATTGAAGGCAAAGATAAGCTGACCGGATTGGCGCACACGGTCGTGCCGGATCGCATAGAGGCCGGCACTCATCTCATAGCGGGCGCGATAACCCAAGGAGACGTTCTTGTGCGAGGGTGCGTGCCCGAACATCTCGGTTCGTTACTGGAGAAACTGGATCAAGCAGGCCTGAAACTGGAGATTGACAAGGATCAGGTCAGGGTGACATCCAACGGTCGGGTAAAAAGCCGAGATGCGGAGACTCATCCGTACCCGGGATTTGCCACGGACTTTCAGGCACAGTACATGGCCCTGATGGCGTTGGGAGACTCCCGATGCCGGATCGTCGAGAATGTTTTCGAGAACCGTTTCATGCACGTTCAGGAGATGGTGCGCATGGGCGCCCGGATACGGGTCACGGGACGAACAGCCGACGTTGAGGGCGTGGACGAGCTTTGCGGGGCACACGTTCAGGCCACCGACCTCCGGGCCAGCGCATCGCTGATCCTGGCCGGCCTGGCCGCGAAGGGTACCACTGAGATCCACCGGGTCTATCACCTGGATCGGGGATACGAACGCATCGAGGAGAAACTAATCGGCCTCGGGGCTGATGTGGTGCGGGAAAAGGACGAAATGGTATGAGAACTGCCAAGAAGCGGCGTAAAACTAGTGAGACCGACATTCAGATTAGTCTCAACCTGGACGGGGCCGGAAAGAACGAAATCAAGACCGGCATAGGGTTCTTCGACCATATGCTCAATCACGTGGCCTTCCACGGACATCTGGACATGGAGATCAGCGCATCCGGTGATCTTCATGTGGACGATCATCACACGGTGGAGGATGTGGGCATCTGCCTGGGCGATGCTTTCAGGGAGGCCCTGGGCGAAAAGAAAGGTATCCGACGATACGGATCTGCCACGGTGCCCATGGATGAAGCACTGGCATCGGTGGCTATCGACATTTCGGGAAGGCCCTTCCTGGTGTATACCAATCCACTGGCGGACCGTGCCGCCGGTCAATTCAGCCTCGATGAGGTGCCGGTCTTTCTTCAGGCCTTCGCGGACCGGGCCGGGATCACGTTGCACGCCACGGTTCACACGGCCGAGAATCCCCACCACGCAGCTGAAGCGCTCTTCAAGGCCCTTGGGAGGGCCATGAGGGAAGCTGTGAAAAAGGATCCAACGGTCAATGGAGTTCCTTCCACCAAGGGAAAGCTCGAATGACCGGCGGGGAGATGGGTCAGTCGTCCCCCGGTAGAAGGCCATTGTCGAGGTTTTCATGATTGTTGTTGTTGATTATGGAATGGGCAACCTGAGAAGCGTGCAAAAGGGATTTGAAAAGGTCGGCGGCAATGCCGTGATTTCACGTGATCCCGTGGAGATCGAGCGCGCCGATCGGCTGGTGCTGCCGGGAGTAGGGGCTTTCCCTGAGTGCATGAGGAACCTCACGCGGCTTGACCTGGTTGAGCCGATCCTCGAGTTCATCGAATCCGGGCGCCCGTTCCTGGGAATATGCCTCGGGCTGCAGCTCCTCTTCGACGAATCGGAAGAATTCGGAGGGCATGACGGATTCGGGGTGATCCCCGGAAAGGTGAGGGAATTCGACCGGAACATGGGGCTGAAGATCCCTCACATGGGATGGAACCAGGTCTCTTTTGCTAAAGAAGTCCCGATATTTCGTGGCATCGAAGAAGGCTCATTTTTCTATTTTGTGCATTCCTTCTACGTAGACCCCGATGATCCCACGGACATAGCCGCAGAAACCGAGTACGGGATCAAGTTCACCTGCGCGGCGGTTCGGGACAATATCTTTGCGACCCAGTTCCACCCGGAAAAGAGCCAGGACCTCGGCCTGAAAATACTGAAGAATTTTGCCAACCTGTAGACAGCCGACACACAATTCGACCGGGCCCTCGCTCTCTTGACGGGTGCGCGCTATTTACCGAGATTTGTCCGAGGCCGGTTCCCGGAGGGCGTGGGTCCGAGCGGTCGCCTCCCCTACATGGAATAGACGCTAACTTACCGGTGGAATCCAACGCGTCCCGGAGGGACGCACAGATAGTAGGCCGGCAATTTGTTGCCGGTTTCACGCGGACGTACAAAAACCATGAGTCCCGGAAGGACGACTGAAATCCGACACGCGGAGAAAGAATTTCAGTCGTCCCTCCGGGACTCGGGATCTGCGTTGTAAGGACAGGTACCCCGGAATGAATTCCGGGGCTACTATCAGGAGTCCCTCCGGGACTCGCGGTCTCTTGACCAGGTTAGCGCCCATGGCGGGAAACTGGCCGCCTATGAAAAGGGGGGTGAGGGAAATTCACTCCATTCACTTTCCCAGGTCAGGATTGAGGCTGTTGAAGAGAGCGATCTGCTCTTTGATGGAGAGTCGAGGGGGCCCGGGGCATGCGCAGCCGGATCTGCACGATCTGCACCTGGTTTCCGAGCAGCCCTGGCACATCTTGCAGTCGGGACACTGATGCTTCCCGGTCAATTGTTTGTTTGAAACTGATTGCTCCATTTCCTATTCTTTGTTAAATTAACCTCTTTTTTAAGTATGTCAAATCAGCAAGGAGTCCGTTCGATTACCGGCGTGCCCTGGGCGGCCGGGTCAGAATGGACCCGACTTGGATGGTGCAGTCATGACTACAAATTCCGTTCATGAAACAGACATTGGATCTCTGCCGCTTGTGGGCCGAGGCAAGGTTCGGGACATCTACGACCTCGAGGACAGGCTCCTCATCGTTGCTACCGATCGGCTTTCAGCGTTCGACGTGATCCTCCCGGATCCCATTCCTGACAAAGGACGGGTTCTCAACACCCTGACCATTTTCTGGATGAACCGCGTCCGGGATCTAGTGGCCAATCACCTGGTCACCGCGGATACGGCCGAGTACCCGGAAGAATGCGCGCGGTTCGCGGACATGCTTCAAGGCCGAAGCATGATCGTTCGCAAGGCCGAACCATTCCCGGTGGAATGCGTGGCCAGGGGCTATATCATCGGAAGCGGCTGGAAGGATTACCAGAAGACCGGCAAGATTTGCGGCATCGAACTCCCGGAGGGATTGAAACAGGCTGAAAAGCTGTCTGAGCCGATTTTCACCCCCGCTTCAAAGGCCGAAATCGGTGACCATGATGAAAACATCTCATTTGATCGGGTCATAGATCTCTTGGGTAAGGAGATGGCCCACTGGTTGCGGGACAAGACTATCGAGCTTTTTCTCCACGGTTCACAATGGGCTGAGGAGCGCGGGATTATCATAGCCGACACCAAATTCGAGTTCGGTCTAATTGACGGAGTCCCGTACCTCATAGACGAGATAATGACACCCGATTCTTCCCGGTTTTGGCCCGCTGATCAGTACCGGACAGGCATTTCACCGCCTTCGCTGGACAAGCAATTCGTCCGGGACTACCTGGAGGGCCTGGACTGGGACAAAACCCCACCGGCCCCGTCCCTCCCCGCGGAGATCATCTCCAAGACGAGAGACAAGTACCGGGAGATCTACCGAATCCTTGTGGGAGAGGATATCTGATACGGATTCGCCTTTTCAAGAGTAATCTGGGGGAATCACGCCACGGCGTGATAGAAGCCGAGGTTTCCAACAGAATGGCGGACTGGAAAGTCCGCCCCACATTTGCGGCTCCGCATGAGTAGTTCTGTAGCCGTGGCGCAGGCTTTCCAGCCTGCGATCAGCTTTCAAAATTGCTGGGTTGTCCGTGCGTACGGCTCGACGCGGCAGACATGTACGAGGAGACCTCATTCATGATCCGGATCATGTTTGTGCGATCCTTTGAGAGGTAGGATGCGGTGATTTCTTGTACGGCCTGAAGAAAATGGTCGGCCACCTCGGGAGTGGCGGGATTGTGTAACGCTATGTCTGCGTACAGCTCCGGGCTCTGATCCATTTGATGTCTCAACATCTCGACCAATTGACCGAACCACGGGCCGGAGCTTGGCAGGTCGGCCGCGAGATCAAAATCGAGTGACATGAGGCTCCGACCGAGACACAGGAGCAGCATATGCCGCAACACCTGGACGGTTCCCATCAGTCGATCGTGCTCATCAGGTTCGATTTCAACAACCCGGGCGCCTTGATCGGCCAGGAACACTTTGAGCCAATCTATCCATTGGTTTGACCTTGCGGGACACACGAACACCACCTGTTTGTCGAGCGACGCGGTTGATGGGCCGAACAGCGGATGGGTCCCGACAACCTCACCTCTGCAATGTTGGAGCATAGCTTTCACCGGCGCGTCCTTGATCGAAGCGATATCCATGACCAAACCGTTTTCGCGGGTGAATGGACCGAGCTCCCGGATAACTCCTTCCACCGCGGGTATGGGAACCGCCAGAAGAATCACATCGTTTGCAGCTATCGACTCCCATGAGATGGGGCCGTCCACCGTATCCGCGACCTCCACCGGATAACCGGCCTCGGTGAAGAATCGCGCCATAGCCCTTCCCATGCTGCCGAACCCGCCGATGATGCCGATGCTCTTGGGTTTCATGTGTGGGGCCTCCATTAGAATGTCGTTCATTGAAAAGCGGGGGACTGCAATGTCCACCACGTGCCTGCATTGACCGGCTATCCAAGAGGGCGACGCATGCGTCGCCC
>CAZGNL010000099.1:0-18977 GCA_964527475.1 uncultured Syntrophaceae bacterium | reverse complement strand
CCGGTATTGCGACCCAATAAAAACAGGTGGTAAATTGGCATGTTACGACGCTATCTTGAGAAAACCTCAACTCTTTCTCAGAATTTACTTGACATCTGATTCCGTATGAATAATGACATCATCCCAGGACATTCAGTTGAGGAAGGAGGGTACGGTGATAAGAAAGCCCTTGAAGGTAGTGGTTTGTCTAGCTATTCTTTTAACCTTTGCCATTGCAGCCCCTGCGTGGGGATACAATGGAATTAGAGTTGCCGCGTCGCGCGGCGTAGAAGCGGACGCGCTCTCGGCAGAGCCGGCACTGAGGCCGGTCTCCCCGAATCCGCCCAGGTCCTCTGTGCGCGTCTATGTTCCACCTCGACCTCGATACGCATTGCCCCCCCCGCCCCCATTCTGTGGGCCCCCGCGGAGGCCGGTGAATCCGTTGCTGGGTCTGCTGTCGTTGCCGGGTATTTCCACAGGCCCGTTTTGGTGCAACGCGTACCTACCCAGACCCGGGAACAAACAGTTCCAGCTTTCAGCCAAACTTTGGTACGGAAAGTTGAACAGCAGCACCATCTTATGGGGCACCGATCCCGTGGGGAACCCGGGTACCGAGATCGACCTGCACAATGATCTGGATCTCGGCAAGTACAACTACATCCCGGATTTTGAGGGCCGGTTTCAGATTCGCGGGAATTGGGCGATGAGGTACACTTTCACGCCGCTGTGGTATGATGAGAACTATACCATACCGGTGGGCGGCGGCTTCTACTTCGGCAACGCGCTGTATCCGGCAGGCGCCCCCATAAAAACGAAATTTGATCGGCTTATCCATCGGTGGGACCTGGTATACGATTGGTTCCAGGCCCCGCATGCCATTTCCAGCGTTTTCGCGGGCTACAGCCTGTATGACGACAAACTGGTCATAAGCTCGGCCGCGCCCGCGCAGAGCCGAACCCGCTCCAGAGGCTTCGGACTCGCTTTTGCGGGAATGAGCATAGATCGCGTGAAACGAAACCTCGGAGGAGGAGGAGTGGCCTCCCTGAATTGCAGGGCGTCAGTGCACTTCCTGGAAGATTACTTCGGCTGGGATGGATATGCAGCATGCCGCATCGCGGTACCCATGAACTGTGGGCGCTGGGGTTATCTTGAAGCCGGATGGCGTTGGATGGACCTCAGACGCGGCAAGCCCACAGATAAGGACATGATCAGCTTGGACGGCCTCATGTTCAGTTCAGGGCTCACTTTCTGAGGGACTGTGGCCGTTTGGGTCATTGCCGCCCCATCAGTTAACAACGAAATGGGTGTGACCGATTCGATTCCAGGAGGATGCCGCCTGGCGGCGAGTTCCTTCCGAAGGTTGAATGTCCATCCAAATCAACGGTAGAACTGGGAATTCTCCCGGAATCCTATCGGAAAACCCAAAGGAAAGCCCGGCTGTTAGGCCGGGTTTTTCTTTGGTTAAGGTCCGGACTGGTGAATTGCACTTTGGACTAAAGGAAACCAGGCCCCGAGATCTTACTTGTTACCCAAATTGAGCGATTCAAGCTGATGTCGTTGCGAGGAGCGAAGTGACGAAGCAATCGCCGGCCTTTGGTTCTTCCACCCAATGAGATTGCTTCGCTGCGCTCGCAATGACAGATACTTCAGGTACTTGCTCGTTGGATGAACCAAGAACCGCACAGATTAGGTTGCTAAATGGCCAAGCGGTTATTCAGAAGGGGAGGGGGGAGATGCACGGGCAAGCTTGGCTATGAGATTTCCACGGAGGCTTTCATTCCTGTTTTTCGGGAATTGGGCTTGACATGGTGCGCAACCGGTGTTAAAAATCAAAGTTTAGTTGCGCTGAGAGGTGTTCAATGAAGACCTGGACCCCGAAACCCGGGGAAATAGAAAAGAAGTGGCTCGTAATAGACGCCAAAGACAAGGTCCTGGGAAGGATCGCCACTGAGGCCGCTCGACTCCTAAGAGGCAAGCACAAGCCGATTTTCGCCCAACATATGGATACCGGCGACTTCGTCATCGTTGTCAATGCGTCAAAGGTGCGTCTAACCGGAAGAAAGCTGAAGCAGAAGGTCTACTATCGACACAGCCAATACCCCGGGGGCCTGAAATCCGTAACGGCTGAAAAGATGCTCCGGGAAAAACCCGAAAGAATGTTCAGACTCGCGGTCAGGGGCATGCTGCCCAAGAACTCCCTTGGTCGCCGTCAGTTGAGCAAACTAAAGGTCTATGCGGGCGATTCCCATCCCCATTCCGCGCAAAAACCCGAGAATCACCAGTTCTAGACCCGGAGATAGCCAATGAGCGAGGACCGTTTCTACGCGACAGGTAAGAGAAAGAACGCCATAGCCAGAGTATGGCTCAAGCCCGGTACCGGAAACATGGTCGTCAACGATCGACCCTTGGATGACTATTTCGGACGCCAGACTTCTCGAATGATCGTTATGCAACCTTTTGAATTGACTCAGACTGTGGGACGTTTCGACCTATTTGCCAGAGTTCACGGGGGGGGGCTTTCCGGCCAGGCCGGCGCTGTAAAGCACGGGATTAGCAAAGCCCTGCTGGAAATTGATTTAGCGCACCGTCCAGTCCTGAAGAGCGCGGGATTTCTCACCCGAGATTCCCGCATCAAAGAACGAAAGAAATACGGAAAACGCGGAGCCAGAGCAAGCTTCCAGTTCTCCAAGCGTTGATGCGGCCATGACGGAGCGGCACGCCTGAAAAGGCGCGGCCCGGCAATTGATATGGATTCGCTTCTTAAAGAGTCATCTGGGAGAATCTTCTCTCGTTGCGAGCGGCGCGTACTCCTTAGCAACCCCTACAGTTTCCGAAATTCCGTCATTATCGCTTCCATGGATGGTCCGGCCTTGCCGTTGACGGTCAGATCCATTATCTGGTCATAGGGAGTGTCGGACAGATTCACCAGCATCAGTTTGGCGCCCGATCTCTTGGCCTCAAGAGGCATCAGATTCGCGGGCTGAACTACCAGTGAGGATCCCACGGTGATGAAGAGATCGCAGTTGCGAGAACAAAGGAAAGACTCTTCGAGCACATGTTGCGGCAACGACTGCCCGAACGCGATAGTAGCGCATTTTAGCGGCCCTCCGCAGTCGTCGCAATAGGGGACCTCGATCCCTTCCCGGTCCATCATGTCGGTGACCTCTTCACGGGGAACGCGTTTGCTGCAATCCAGGCAGGTGACTTCCCTGACAGTCCCGTGAAGCTCGTAGATCTTGTCGCGGGAGTTTCCCGCGTCCTGGTGAAGTCCGTCAATGTTTTGAGTTATCAGGGCCAGGAGCCGTCCACTGGTTTCAATCTCCTTTACCGCGTGGTGAGCCGCGTTGGGTTTCGCTTCCCGCATTGCGGGATATCTTGCCCGGTCATATTCCCAGTATATCTTCCTGTTGTTTTCGCTGGATCGAAACTTCTGATAGGTTAGGTCATCGGAATTGTAGCGGGACCAGATTCCGCCCGGTGAACGGAAATCCGGTATCCCGGATTCGGTTGATATTCCCGCGCCCGTGAACACCACGATTCTCTCCGATTCATGAATAAGGCGCGCGGCTGTTGCTATGCTTTCAACATCCATTTGAGCCTCCCCTGAACATTAACCGACCCTTCTGTTAGCCGGAGTGGTCCTGCTCGACAGTCGAGGCGTGCCGACCGGCCTGCTCACGGTCTCACCTCGGGTCCTGGTACAACCACACGCCTATTGACGAGAGCCTTTCTTCTTAGCCGGCGGCTTCTTCCTCGGGGGTATCTTGCAGTTCTCGTTTCTCATTTGGTTCTTGACCTTTATGATCTCATCGAGGATTTCCACCAGACCTTCAAAGGTCACTGTTTCCGAGTCGTCGGCAGCCCAATGAACGTAATCCACATAGTGCTGACGCAATTTTGCCAGTTCCTGAGACATCTCCCAGCAGGTCTGGGCCAAGCCCGTTCCGGGAACAGCGAACCACAGAATCAGCAAGATCGTTGTTACCTTTATCATCAATACCAGCCATCCTCGGTTGACGGCCATCATACACGAGATCAGACTGGAATGGTTAGAGAATGGAGGAACCAGTGCTTGCACGCGGTAATTGGGGTCCCCCCAGATGGTTGGGCTTCTGATGTCCCGGAGGGATACCGGGCAGAACGCGGGAACAGTGGCTCCGAAATTCATTCCGGGGAGAACCGAGCTACACAATCTGGGCGTCCCGGAGGGACGCTTGAATTTCCGCGTACGGCGGACCGCTTGACGAACTGTTCGTTATGTATCAAGATACTCAACGGTTGCTCCCGTGACTGGGAATGTGACAGAAGATGGGAACACGACTAGGCTGACCATGAATCCCATTGTTCGCGAAAAGCTTGCCCATCTCGCTGCGATTTGCGTCAGGCGCGATGTCCGGTGCCTTGAGCTATTCGGTTCCGCCGCAGCCGACACCGGCTTCAAGCCCGATGCCAGTGATTTGGATTTCCTTGTGGAGTTCGGCCAGTTGCCGCACGGCGAGCACGCGAACGCCTACTTCGGTCTACTGGAGGACCTGGAAGACCTTTTCGGTTATCCGGTTGACCTGGTCATGACAACAGCGATCAAGAACCCCTATTTCAAGAAAGCGATCGCAGCTTCGAGGGTCATTCTTTATGCGGCTTGAAGCGAAGAAACTTCTCGAAGATGTGCGAGGAGCGGCCGAGCTCATCGTGCTCTTTACCGAGCACAAAGATCTTTCCGGTTACGCGGCCGACCCCTTGTTGCGTTCCGGTGTAGAACGGCAGTTTGAAATCATAGGTGAAGCGCTCAACCGTTTGAACAAAGGGGAACCGACCGTGGCCTCACGGATAACTCACTGCAAGAGGATCATCGCCTTCCGGAATGTGTTGATACATGGGTACGAGGCCGTTGACGACTCAGTTGTCTGGGACATCGTCGAGTCACACCTCCCTGTGTTACGAAACGAGGTCCAGGCCCTGCTGGAAGAGGACTAGTGCCCTCGGACAGATCTTCACTTGCGGGGGCACAGGGGAATGAAAGGAGAAGAAACTTGCAAACCGTAAGCTTTTCTTTACCCGATTTGCTTAAGAGGATAGGAGCGCAAACCTATCTCATACCACGATTCCAGCGTGAGTTCCGTTGGACAGGCGCGCAGGTCAAGCTACTCATTGACTCGATAGCTCGCAACTACCCAATGGGATCTCTCCTCGTTCGCGCCAAAACGCCTGAAGTGACGCTCGAAGCCCGCGGAATTGATGCCCAAATCAGGTCCGACGCACTCCTGGACTGTGATGGGGGCGAGATAGGCCCCATTGGGGCAGACACATTCTACGTCCTTGATGGACAGCAACGCCTCACCACTATGGCACGAGCTCTGATCAACGCTGACCCGAAGAAAAACTACTATTTTGATTTGAAGCAGATGATTGATTCCTTCTGGGATGAGGATACCGCCTGGATCAAGATACGTCAGAGGGGGAAGAAGGATCCCGAACGCAAGGAGAACAACAGGCTTCTTCGTGCGGACGTCGCCCTCGACCAGCAAAAGACTGACATCTACGTCTCCGAGTATATCGAAGATTCGAATGATTTCCCGGAGCTTGCGGACGACATTCGCGGAAAGCGAGAGACTGCTGCGCGACTCAAGGGCGTGTTCGAGACCATGCGAACATACCAGGTTCCTGTCGTCGTCCTCGACCGCGATGCCGGATTGGAGTCAGTCTGCCGGGTTTTTGAGACCATCAACTCCACGGGCACGCGATTGACTACCTTTGACCTGGCAGTTGCACGGTTCTACCCGAAGCCGAACTTGCGCGCTCTGTGGGAGGATGCTCGCGCGGAGAACCCGATACTCGTCGATTTCAGCGTCGATGGCGAGCGCGTGCTACAAGTGCTGGCGCTCAAGTTCGCAGAG
Organism: uncultured Syntrophaceae bacterium; assembly: GCA_964527475.1. Classification (GTDB taxonomy): domain Bacteria; phylum Desulfobacterota; class Desulfomonilia; order Desulfomonilales; family Desulfomonilaceae; genus CAZGNL01. The sequence continues at coordinate 13,104 of CAZGNL010000099.1, read as the reverse complement.
GAAAATCGCCGCGCGGATGAACCAACCCGAGGCAAACAACTACAACTGGATCCCGATTACCTCAGCGACAATTGGCAAGCTGCTTCGGACTCGCTGCCCACTGGTGTGCCAGAGGTGAGGATGAAATGGACCAGTTGGTGCTTCGGCGATGGTTCTACAGCCACCTCCTGCAACCGGGCGCCGGGGTAGCAGCCAATTACAAGATTAGGAGGTATTTCAATCAACTGGGTGACATCGGCGCTCCACAGCCGGAAATGTTCCCGGTAGTGTATCTGATTCCGGACACGATTGTCCGCCTGAACAAGTCACAAGACAACCGATTCAAAGCGCTCCAATGCATGATGTCAATGACTGTGTCGAAGGACCTCATCACGACAGAGCCCCTGGACAGAACTGAGATTGAATATCATCACATATTCCCAAAAGCCATGAATCGTTCGCATGACATCAGTAAGCCGTTGTTGGACTGCGTGTCCAACAGGATCGCGCTTTCAAAAAAATCAAACAAGAAACTCGGAGACAAACCTCCCTTTGAGTACTTCAAGGAGGTGAGAGATAAGGTCTGCAAGGCAGGCACACTTCCAGGCCTGCAACACCACCTTACCGCCAGCCTCATCCCCGGCGATGTTAATGACGAGTTTGGGTTTCTGTCACAGTTCCAACCTAATAATATTGGCGAGTTCCTACACAAGAGAGCCCATCTCATCCAGGAGCACATCAAGACAATCTTAGGGGACTCACTGACAGCAAAGGAACCGGAAGACTTCGACGAATAGTTCCAATCATCGGGTGTGTTCGGGATCAAGCCACGTCGGCTGCCGGCGTTTCGCCGACAATTCACTTGGAGACGAGAATCAAGTGTGCAGGCCTGCCTAATTCTTGCTGTTCTTTGTCGATTTTTTCACTGACAACGGCTCGACGATTAAAGCGCGCGCGTCGGGATTGCGCACCGGCACCGCAACCTTGCGGCATTTTCCTGCTTGGTGGCGCTCTGAAAGATCGGTCTTTGGCGCTGGCGCCCATCACCCGAACGTATCCAGGTCCGATAGGATTTGTTCCCGGAGCAGGAACTTGCGGGCCTTTCCGAGTGGGGTTCGGGGGAAATCGTCGCAGAAGACTATCTTTTTCGGTAGCTTGTACCGAGCCAGACGCGCCCGGCATATTCCGAGCAGGTCCTCTTGGGTCACTGTCGTCCCCTGCTTCAGGATGACGAAAGCCCACCCTGCTTCACCCCAGGTCTCGTCAGGCACGCCCACCACAGCGACCTCTTCGACGCGGGGATCTTCCTCCAGAACCTTTTCTATTTCAGCTGGATACACGTTCTCACCACCGGTAATGTACATGTCCCTGGCACGGTCCACCAGGTAGAAGTACCCGTCCTCGTCCTGCCGGGCAAGGTCGCCGGTGAAAAGCCAATTCCCTCTTATTGTGTCCTCGGTCTTGTCCGGATCTCGGAAGTATTCCTTCATCAGGATCGAACCGCGCGCAGTCAGCTCGCCGACCTGACCGTGGGCGATCGGAGCGCCGCCGGCGTCAACCAGCCTTACCTCCGCGTGAAAGACCGGACGTCCGACCGTTCCGGGACGTTTGCGGGTCTCATCTTCCGAGGCCCACAACAGGATTGACGTCTCGGTCTGGCCCATTATCTGGCGCAGTCTGAAACCGCTTCGGGCACATTCCGCGATAAATTCAGGGGTCACCTTCTCACCGCCGACCGCACAGACCTTGAGGGAAGACAAATCCCCACGGCTCGTCGGATCAACCTTGATCAGCGCCCGGAATAGCGTGGGAACCCCAAGAAATTTGGTCACCCTGTATGTTTCCATGTCTTGATAGGTGCTGAGCGGATCGAATTTGGCGTGAATCAGCTGAGTGGCTCCTTTGTACAGGCAAGGCGTTCCCATTATGAAGAGGCCGCCCGAATGGAACATGGGCAGCGTGATCAGCATCACATCGTCAAAGGAGAGGCTGAAGAAAATCTCAGCGTTGAGACAGTTGAAGAAGGTTTTGCGATGGCTAAGGACCGCTCCCTTGGGATTTCCGGTGGTACCCGAGGTGTACATGATCACCTGCGGTTCCTCGGGATCGGCCGGACCGAGCAGCGCGGTCAAAAACGGCTTGTGGTCGCAAAAGGCCGCTGTGTCTGTCTGATAGTTTACGGAATCGGCCAGGCCCGGACCGGGGCCCACTTTGGCGGTGACCAGAGGCGGACGGTATTCGGAAACGTCAATGGGAGTAACGGTCGGCAGCAGATCCGTCCCGTAAACGAAGAGCCTCGGGCGACAGTTCTTGAGAATGTAATCGAGTTCCGGAGGCGCAAGTCGGAAATTGAGAGGCACGAAGATGGCGCCCATCCGCGCGCAGGCGAGATAAAGCTCCAAGAATTCAGGGCAATTGTGAAGAAGGACAGCAACCCGGTCCCCCTTCTCTATTCCCTGACCCTGAAACCAACAAGCGGTCCGGCTTGCCCGCGCATCCAATTCAGCGTAGCTTATCCGTTCTTTTTCGAAGATTACCGCGACCTTGTCGGGGTGGAGTCCGGCCCACCGTTCCACCCACCACGCCACATTCATAGATCTAACCATCGGCTATTCCACCTGACTTTCCCAGCAGGGTTCCTGATCTTTACCCATAACCCGGGTCGCTGGACACCGGAGGATTTTGGGGAAGCCTAATCTTAGCACTGAATGTCAATGCGTATCACTATAGATGAAAGGGTCTGCCCCGTGAAACAGAAGCCTTGTTTCATATTGACAGAAATTTGATAAAGTTGTAGCCTATTTAAGCCTTTTACCATCGTGCGAGACGATCTGCGGATCATAGCTTCTGTGTGTCTAGCCACATCTTCACGTGGCGCTGTGGTGAGCGTAGCGAGGGCTGGCTGCACTTGCTGCACGGACGAGGAGCAGGCGGTTGAAAGGCGCATGACAAAAGAAGTTGAAAGCCATGGGGGTCATTGAAGAGAAAAGCATGAAATCGTGACCGTTCCGGTAAGACAGGAGGAATGCCGCAAACTCAGGGAGCAGCGCGGACCTCGTCCGGATCGGATTGGGATGGCGCTGCGGCACTATCTTGGGCTCATGAAGGAAAGAAAGAGGTGTCCAGGGACAGAGGACATGAAACGCGTCATGGAGGCAGTGACAACTTTCCCCTGCGCGTTGGCAAAGGCGTCCTGGATGAAGTGCGAAGTCTTGGGGGGCCGCCTAGAGTTCCACACGATTGAAGCGGTACGCCTGTTTTTGCAGTGATGCGCAACGCAAGGAAAGGGCTTTTGGGGTGTCCGGCTTGCGCTGGAAATATCAGAGCGGCAATCTAACGTGTTGTAGTTCTTAACACTGGGTTCAATTCGTTGAACTCCTCATTTTATTCCAGGAGGTGGTAGTCATGACCAAAGCTGAACTCGTCAGCCTGATGGCCGAGGAAGCCGGCATCACCAAGAAAGCTGCTGGGGACGCGCTGAGCGCTCTTGTGGGAGCTGTTCACAAATCACTGAAGAAAAAGAATGGGAAAATCCGTATCTCGGATTTGGGGACCTTCAAAGCCGTCAAGAGGAAGGCCCGCGCCGGTGTCAATCCCCAGACCGGCAAGAAGATCAAGATTCCCGCTAACACGGTCCCCAGATTCGGAGCCGCGAAAGCACTGAGAGAAGTAGTTAAGAAGGGCAAGTGATGTTGAAGGGCAGGAGCAGTTGATGCACAAATCAGAACTCATTGCTGACCTTGCCAAGGAATTCGATCTTCCTCCGCGGAAATCAGAGGAGATCCTCAACATGGTCTTTGAAACGATGTCGAAGACTCTTGTCAAGGGTGACAGGATTGAGATTCGGGGGTTCGGCTCTTTCGTGGTCAGAGACTACAAGGGCTACACGGGAAGAAATCCCAAGACAGGTGAGCGAATACCAATCAAAGGCAAGAAACTTCCATTCTTTAAGACGGGAAAAGATCTTGCAAAAAAGGTGGTGAGGACAAAATAGCGATGCAGGACAGGGTGCGGGGTGCTGATGAGACCGCAATCAACGGAACGCGACCCGTAATTCAGCAGTACAGCCTTCACGGACGATTGGCATCAAGACGTGGAAAGTGGCGTAGACCGGCGGGCGGCCGGCGGTGTACAAGTCCGCTTACCATCTCGGCAGGAGGGACAATTTTGAAGAGTTTGCCGATCTTTTTCGCGGTAGCTTTATTGTTCCTTACACCCGCCCCAGCCATTCCCTATGTTACTGCGCCCTGGAGTCCCGGCATGCTGTGGGAGTCGAGAAATGCTGCGACTCCGGAGCCTCTGGCCTACCTCCTTTACAACAATACAGGGACGCCGGTATTTGTCCATCATTACAAGACCGGCGCAAATTTCACCTTTGATCGAGCACAGAGTGGGTACCTGACGTACGAGCGAAAGAGGCTCAAATTCCACCCGACAGAACTTCGGTGCTCGTCAGTGCAACCTTCCAAGAGATGCGTTGTGCGATTTGTCAGGTTCGGACTAGTGCCGGGTCTGGTCCTGGAACTGCTTGATAGTCAGCCCATCGATTACATCAAAGAGAAGCGAGTTGATTTCAAACAACAACGTCATGTTCCCGGTAACCTGGTTTCTCCCTCGTCGCAGTCCGGCAAAGGCGCTGATCTCCGCAAGCCACTAAGGATCTACCTGGAGAGGATGGTGCACATATATTACCATTCAAGGGGAGCAGATAAGAACAGGAAGCTCGCCAATCTACGATCCATGTTCAACAGCACACTTCGGCAAATGGTACCGAAAGATCTTCTGTCGAACTTGGAAAGATATGAGGCGGTTTGTCAGTGTATTCACAACGGAGCACGGTCCGGATTGTCAATTCAGGAAATCTTCAGGCAGAAGACTTGCGATACTCGTACTACAAAACAGATCAGGTCTGAAATCCTCAACCGACTGGGACGGAGATCTGAATAGGATTGAATAATTGAATATCAAGTTTTGGGGCGAGTGAGTGGTCAAGTCTGCTCTTGACTCATGCTAAGAGCGGTTGCCGGGGTTCTATAGCAGCTCTCGAAAGTTCTCACGAATACGGAGATTGCTTCGCTGCGCTCGCAATGACATCTCAAGAGAGCCCCCCGAATGATTGAATGATTACTCGAAAATAGCGTTTTGGTCTTGACGCGGCCGGATTATTTGTTTAATACTACTAGACTAGACTCTGGAGTCGGAGTTCGACCCGGAAGTCGATGTACCATCGTTTTTCAGCATACCGCCTGGATCCACAGGACCGGGACGGAGAGGCAAATAGCTATGAATGCGCCCAAACGCCTTCCGCCCGGAAGGCGTTTTTTAGTTGGTAGGCCGAAATGGAGACGTTGACCACCATAGACTGCATGAGACAATGGTCACACGCGCGGCGTGAGGAAGGGAAACGGGTCGGTTTTGTGCCCACCATGGGATATCTCCATGAGGGTCATCTCAGTTTGATGCGTCGCGCGTGCGCGGAGAACGACGTGTGCGTGGCCAGCATCTTCGTGAACCCCACACAGTTCGGGCCCAATGAAGATCTTGAGAGCTATCCGAGAGACCGTGAATCCGATTCAGCCAAATGCGGCGATGTGGGAGTCGACGCACTCTTCATGCCGGAAGCGGAAGACGTTTACGGGCCCGGTGCTCAGACAACTGTGGATGTCACCGAGGTTTCGCTGCCGTTGTGCGGCGCGTCGAGGTCCGGACATTTCCAGGGCGTAGCCACGGTGGTATTGAAGCTGTTCAACATGGTTTTGCCCCACACAGCCTATTTTGGAACAAAGGATTATCAACAATTCCAGGTGATCAAGACCATGGTCAGGGATCTGAACCTGGAAGTGGAAGTGATCCCGTGTGAGATCGTGCGGGAAGAGGACGGGCTGGCCATGAGTTCGAGAAATTACTACCTCTCTCCGGATGAAAGAAAACAGGCGGTATGCCTGTACCAGGCGTTGTTGGCAGCCAAGCGCCGGTTTGATGAGGGTGAGACCGCGGCTGAGAACTATCTGGCTCTCATGCGTGAGAGGATAGATCGAGAACCGGACACAATGGTGGATTACATAAGTCTAGTGCATCCTGAAACGCTGGAGGATCTTGAACGGGTGGACGGCCGGGCCCTGGCCGCGCTGGCCGTGCGAATAGGCAAGACCCGGCTCATCGACAATCTGCTCATGCGCGGATGACATCCTTAAGGAAATCGTATTTCAGTCGACGCAGGAGCGTCGACACAAGAAGATAGCTGGAAGATATTCCCCTGAATCAGTTCCCTTGCCGGAGGAAAAACATGCAGCGGACCATGCTGAAGAGCAAAATCCACAGAGTCCATATCACGGAAGCGTGTCTTGAGTACGAAGGCAGCTTGACCGTGGACAAGAACCTGCTCGATGCCGCGGACATGCTCGAATACGAGCAGGTAGAAGTCTACAATATCGCCACCGGTGATAGGTTCCGCACGTACGTCATCAATGGAGAACCCGGGTCCGGAGTGATCTGCCTGAACGGGGCCGCGGCCAGAAAAGGCGCGGTCAACGATCTCATAATAATCTGCTCATACGTAGTACTGGAAGAGGCGGAATGCCGGGGCCATAGGGGAATAAACATCCTTGCGGACGCGAACAACCGAATAGCCAAGGTGGCCTAGGTCGAGTCCGGGCCGGACCCCGGTTACTTGAACTTCACTCTCACCGCCTGGTCTGGCTGGGACCTGTTTCCACCGGAGAATACCCGGAAGGATGTTCCTCGTTTCACCCATATTCTCCCCATACTCTTTCCTCCGCGTGTTATGTCGAGCGGGGTTTCCCGGTCTGTCAGCTTGGAAGCATCGATCCCTGTTTCGCCGTCCTTCCGCCACCGCACGGTCTTGCCCGACATCGTGACGAACAGCGGAGTCGATTCAGACAGGTTGGTGCGTATGTCATCTATCCTAACCAGGGTGCCGCCCGGAATTTCCAGTTTGTCCCCTGGTCCGGCAACGAATCCCGCCACATTGGGTCCGCGAAAGACTATGTATTTCAAGCGCGGCTCCGCGACCGCGATGTAGCTCCTGCCGAAGACTTTTCTGTTCAGCTTTGCTTCCAAACTGTATATCATCAAGTCCCCCCGGGGTCGCGCATGCTTCGGCCGGAGTTCCTTGGCTGTGTCGATAATGTGGCCGCGGTCTTCCACCGGGTAAGGCGACGAAACCGCCTGGAATCCCCGCAGATCCACTCTCATCGCCTTCTCCTGCTCTGCGTCCAGATTGGTCTTGGGATCAAGTATCGACAGAGCGTCACCGCCGGTTACCAGCAATTCTTCTCCCGGCTCAACCACGAAGGTCTTGTCGTTGACCCTGACGCAGAAATATCGAACCCTCGGCTCGATGTGCACACCTGACGCTTTAGATCCGGAACGCCCTCGGATGATCTTCACCGGGATCTTGGCTATCAGGAATCGATCTTTTCTCACTTCGATGCGAGTGTTTTCCGTGATAGTCACTTCTTGATTCATGTGATTGAATGCTTCGCCGGAACCGACAATCCGCGCGGTGAGCCCCCTGGAGTAGTTCGATTCCGTATGGACAATCCTTACCCGATCCCCTTTGCGCACCTCAATGCGGTCGCTCGTATTCACAACAATGGGTGTGCGGCCGTTCAAGGAAACAAGGAGGTACTTCAGGTAAGGATGTTCCAGGAAGATCCTGGGATTGTCCGGAATAATCCCGCACTCTTCGAGGAACGCATTGATGATCATCGTCTGATAGCGGACACGCAGACTGAAGTCACGGATGCTCTTGGAGGTCTCAATTCCGAACGCGGGGATCCCCACCTTGGTCAACGCATGAAATGTGGCCGACAGCCGTTGCTCTTTGTGCCTGGAGTGCTTCTTCTGGGACTCGTGATTGTTGAAGCGGAAGATGTGTTCGGCCACGGATATCTGCGGGTTCACCCTTGCTATCACGCGGCGGGCTATGTTCCCAAGTTCAATGACTTTTCCGTCGCGCCGTGCGTAGCGCTGAGCGTCCGCAATGATCGACTGACCGAATCGTAAAGGATTGCGCATAGGGGATTTCCACTCGGGAAAGTAGAACCCGGAGCCGTCATGGAGATTGAGAAAAAAGTCGCTCTGTTTCATCAATTCCTTGATGATCGCTACGACCCGGGTGTCCCGATCCCGGGCCTCGCGCGTCCGGGCAAACTTCCGGTTCATGTCTCCCCGAACTCCCCTCTTGTTCTCAACGATGGACACAAGATTGGCCCGGGGCACCACAATCATGTTGCCCTTTTTCAAGGATATGTCCGCATAAAGGTCCGCGGCCAAGTAGCCACCGGGTTCATCCCCCTGTATTCCGCCCAACAGAAGGAGCGTCGGCCCGGGCAACCTACCTCTTATGGTGTACACGTCCAGTTCCAGATCGGTCCCTTTGCAGTAAACCTTATGGGTGGTCTGGGCCTGTGCCGGGAAGGGGAGGGCAAGACAGAGAGTGAGGGCAAGGAATAAGAGACGATAATAAAGGTTGGTCGAGGTTCCCGAACGCATCGCTTCCTCCGAAGTCGGAGAACTTGACGCGAAGATGTCCGCGGCAGGGGAATTCACGCGTGGGGTGTGCCTTGAACTTGCCAACATTTCAGGACCGTGCAGGTAGCCCTTGTGTCGCGCTCACAGTGAGCGCCTCCTACCGGCGGGTTTGGCTTGGATGTGATTGCCATTGGTAGCGGTCTTGGTTATCTTGTTCAGATCGCGGCCTTCAAAGCCTCTTTGGAATACGATGTCCCCTTTTTCTCCGTAGAGCAGGATCGAAATCCTCGTCAGGGATGCCCCGGGACGAGTGTCCCTGTAAGGGAGTTCCACTCGGGAATTGAATTTGAAGGAAATGTTCTTCCCGTCCTTGAAATCTCGCGGAAGATCTCCTTCTCCCAGTCGGGTCCGCTGGGGGTAAACATATATCTTGTTCTCTCCCCTGGGGTCCTCCATCTCCACGAACACGAAAAGGTACCCGGAAAATAGAGTCTTCGGGGAGTCCTTGACGAGTCTGAAACTTAGAATTCCCCGGTCCGAGCGTTTCACAACCGCGGTCACTTCCTGAGCGTTGAAGCTTATTATACCTGATTTTTCTGCCGCAACAGGACCGCCGGCGTGCAAAGCCGAGGGTGTATCCGATTTCCCCGAATCCGAAGATTTCACGGAACCGGAACTCGGCGGAGAATCCGGTTGAGGAACCCGGGATTCTTCATGAAGCGCAACCGGCGGGTCCGCGCTTTCCCCGGAAAGCGGGGATTCCGGAGGCGGGGAAGCGCCGACTTCTTCATTCCCCTCAGGCTGCTCAGTATCCGCAGGGTCGGAGATGTCCCGGGAAGAGGAAGGCGGGACCGAAGCCAGGGTGGAGGGGTCTCCCTTTTCGCTGAACCGCTTTGCCTGGACGGCAAGGGCAAGCTCCTTCTTGCGGAGATCTTCTTCCAGGGCTCTCACCTTCTCCAACAGCGCCATCTTGTCACGGTCCACGGCATTGTCTCCCGAAAACATTCCCATGGAAACTATGACCAGCACCCCAATGAGCGCGATCAGGCCCGCAACCACGCCAAGACCGACTCGAAGCCTGAAAGGCGTCAGGTCCACCTGACGAGAGGTCCCGGATTCGCTTATGATCACAGCAGAATAGCGGGCCTTCTTACGGGCTTTTGGCGTTGGAATCTGTGGAAGCTCCCCGTACGGGACGCCATTCTTCCGAGACGATTTGGAGATCCCGATTCTTTCCCTCAGCCAGGACCAAGCTTTTCCAACCTTTATCACTGTAGTCATCTCCCCGGAAGGTCTGCAAGAATCTGACCTTGAGTCCGCTCTTTGTTTTCTTGGCGCTTACTTTTTCCAATTCTACCCGGATGGTCCGGTACTTCTTAAAGAAACGCTTCTTGGATTTTCGGAAACCTTCATGCCTCAAGTTTCCTTGTTGGAAATCGGCATGATACATTATTGAGTATCTGTCAAGACTCTTTTGTTCCCACGCTGCCTTCCACCTGCTCAGAAACGCGGTCACCCGCTGCTCTTTCTCTTTACTCTTGGCCACCAAAGCCACTCTGGGAGCGGACCGAGCGACAAGCGTCTCCCTGTCGAATTCCCTTTTACCGGCATGAAGAATTTCGTAATGAGCGGCCGGCTTATCTGTCGGTCTCGGTATCTCGGCACTTTGGGGGAGCGCTCTCGCGGCCGATCCGGCCCTTGTGCGCGGCCAGGTGTGCGGTGAAGAATCGGATTTATTCAGGCCTGTGACCGAGTAGGCCGGAGCGCGAGAACGGTGGGCAAGCCGCGGCCAGGTCGATCCGGTAAGTGCCAATTCACGGGTACGCATGGCAACCAACAGACGATCCGGGTTGGATTCCTTCAGACCCTTCTCGTTCATCTCCAGGGGAAGCTGACAGACCTGCTTCACCGGTGTCACTTTCTCCAACACCACTCCCCGTGTGGGCGCAGACGGAAGCGGCGCCTCGATCCCCATTCGGGAAGAACGTTCCGGTTTGTCAGTCGAAACCAGGCGGATACTGAAATTCCCCTTCTTACCCCCCCGCCCAGTGGTGTTCGCGCCCATCTGAGCAAGCAGGGAACGCACTGGAAACGAATCATCCACTAACTCGTGGTAGTCTTCCGAGAATATGCGATACCCGTCTTCGTTCTTCAAATACAAAATCTTGATGCCCGTGCTCGCGAAAGTCTCCGACCGATAGCTCTGGGTAAAAATTGCAGTGACCAGCCCGTCCTGACGATAAAGATAGATGTTACCGAACCTTACCCTGATGTTGGAATAGCGTGTGATGAGCTTGAGCTTCTTGTTTTTCCATGCCGCGAAATCGAGCCAACCACTTTGGAAATTCGGAGAATAGTGATTCATGTACCTTTCGATGTCCTGTAATTCCCACGACTGCCGCCAGGACTCTATGAAATCCCGGATCTGCCGCTCCTGCTCGATGATGCGGTTCCGGGGGGCCATCTGCAGCTGCTTAACCACTATTATGGGGGTGCCCTGAAGTCGAATAGATTGTGACACCTTCACCAGGTCGGCATTCATCAAAGCTATGCAGCCATTGGAATCGGGCCTGGACGCCAACGGTTTGTCCCTGCCGTGAAGCCAGATGCCGTCACCATTCTTGCCTCGCCGTTGGTCCACAAAGTTGGGGTAATCGGTAGTGAAGGCCCACAAACCATACTTGGGAGGAAGCCTGCGGCCGTCAATCAGCGAACGAAAAAAGTACACGCCCTCCGGTGTTTTCATGTCCCCACGCACCCACTTGTCACCCGGATTCTCCCCGGTGGCGCACCGATAGGACTCAATCATCCGAGGGGCCCCGTCCTTGGTCAACCACACGCTCAGCCGCTGCTGAGACTTGTCAACGACGAACGCGCGAAAGCTCCCTTCCACCATCCAGTTCATCAGGGCCGCAGGATAAAGAGGGCGTTTGGCCCATGCCGGCGCAGTGCAGATAAGGAGCACTGCCAGCGTGGCCGCAAGCCCCGCGACGACCCTGTGGGCAAAACGCCGACGCGATGCATTCAGTGCGTGTGGCAACATATCCCTGTCTTTACAATGATTTTGCCAGATAGTCAAGCATGTTGCTTTAATGTTTAGGCCTAATCATGCGATATATTGGTATTAAATACCCTCTCGAATATCACATCCACCCAGCGTAACGCGTGATCCATGCTGAACGCGTCCGCCAAATCGCTCGGGGTAAGGTACCGCCCGATGTCCGAATCCCGGGTCAGAAGTTCCTGAAAATCCTGGCCGTCCTCCCATGCTTTCATCGCGTTGCGCTGCACCATCACGTATGCGTTCTCCCTTGTCACGCCCTTGTCGACCAGGCTTATGAGCACCGCCTCGGAGAAGACGAGTCCCTTGCTCAACCCAAGGTTTTCCTGCATTTTCTTCTCGTACACCTTCATATTGCGAATCACGGTGGTGATACGGGCCAACATGAAGTGAGCGAGAATGGAGGCATCCGGCGCAATGACGCGTTCTACGGATGAGTGGGAGATGTCTCGTTCGTGCCACAGCGGCACGTTTTCCATGGCAGCGTGGGCGTGCCCGCGGATGATTCGGGCAAGGCCGGTAAGGTTCTCGGTCAGCACGGGATTGCGTTTGTGGGGCATTGCTGATGAACCCTTTTGCCCCCTATGAAAGAACTCTTCAACCTCAGCCACTTCGGACCGTTGCAGATGTCGGATCTCCACCGCGATCTTCTCGATGCTCGAGGCCAACAGGGCCAGAGTTGTGAAGTACTGGGCGTGTCGGTCGCGCTGGATGACCTGGTTCGACGCGGGAGCGGGCTTCAGTCCCAATTTCGTGAGGATTGCATCTTCCATCTTCGGGTCCAGGTGAACATAGGTCCCGACAGCTCCCGAGATCTTGCCCACAGAGATGGTTTCCACGGCCGCGTCCCACCGTTTCAGGTGTCTCGCGAATTCGTCATAGTAGATTGCCAACTTCAGACCGAAGGTAATGGGTTCCGCGTGTATCCCGTGCGATCTACCAACCATAGCCGTGTATCGATGCTCCATGGCCCGCTCCTGGAGTGCGGCCATGAGATCCACGATGCCTTCGCGGATCAGCTGTCCCGCCTCTTTGAGCAGCATACACAGTGCCGTGTCGACCACATCGTACGAGGTGAGCCCCCGGTGAATAAAGCAAGAATCCTCTCCCACGAACTCGGCCACGGAAGTGGTGAACGCGATGACGTCATGGCGCGTCACCTTCTCAATTTCGTCGATGCGCTGGGGATCGAAGTCGGCTCGTTCACGAATTCGCTGCATGCTCTCCGGTGGGATCAGTCCACGCTCGGTCCAGGCCTCGCAAACCGCGATCTCAACGTCGAGCCACTTCTGGTACCGGTTTCTCGGCTCCCAGATCTCACCCATCTTCTCAGTTGTATAACGTGGAATCACAAAGCATCCTTTCTATGGCGCCAGGCCTTCAAATCCTTGCGAGTTTGGTTCCTGGTGTCGTGGACGGAAATCGAATGACCTATCATCTCGGTTGATCTTTGGGAATCAGAGGCTCAATATTACCATGATTACCCGCGACGTTGCAAACCCGAGTAGCTCAATGCAGCGATGACGAGTGAACGGAAAGGAGGCACCTCGGGTGATCCCCTTTGGTCG